>DATFTE010000137.1:0-51479 GCA_035262225.1 Terriglobales bacterium | reverse complement strand
GCCCCTGATTACCGTGTTTCCGACATCTCGACGGGCAGCTGGACGCATTCGGCGGAGCCCTCGTTGGGTTTGATGTTGCGCTTCTAGGGCCGCGTCCCCGATAGAGAGGCGCCTTGGCTGTATCCTTTTTTGGCAGTGGCGCAACGAGGGGTGAGTGCAAAAACGAGACGCAGCCGAACTGCGACCTCAAGCGTCATTACTGGACCGACGCCTCGCCGCTTCCGGTCGCTCCTGAGGGGTCGGGACCTGCATAGGGACTTTTCGCGTCTGGCCGCAGGGCCAACCGCGGCTCGAAATTAACACGGCTTTAACAATCTTGCGGGCGGTTGGGCTCTAAGATGCTGCGATGCCAAACGATCCACTAGCGATCGAAGACCAAGCCGGACCCAAGGGTGGACAGCGAGTCTTGCGTCTGACGGGCCCCATCACCATCAGAAACCTGTTCGATCTTCAGGCGAGAGTGCGGGCCGACACTTCGAACCAGCTGATTCTGGACTTTACGGGCGTGCCCTACATCGACTCCGCAGGAATCGGAGCGCTGGTCGGCGC
The DNA here is from genome assembly GCA_035262225.1 of Terriglobales bacterium. Taxonomy (GTDB): domain Bacteria; phylum Acidobacteriota; class Terriglobia; order Terriglobales; family Acidobacteriaceae; genus DATFTE01. Next base: position 50,930 of record DATFTE010000137.1, on the reverse strand, counting down.
CTATGTCACCCATCAAAAGGAGGGGCGCAGTCTGGCGCTGGTGGGAGTCTGCGATCGGGTACGCACGGCGTTGCAGGTGACCAGGGTCGAGCAGTTTTTCCGGTTTTACGACTCGGTAGCGGCAGCAACCGCGTAAAGTGGAGTTGAAAAAGGAAGGGCGGCCTCGCGGCCGCCCTCGTTTCAATTTTTCTCAGTCAGTGGTTTAGAGCCCCTTCACATTCTCCGCTTGCCAGCCCTTAGGGCCCTTGACAACGTCGAACTGGACTTGCTGACCTTCCTGGAGGCTACGGAATCCGTTCGCTTGAATCGCCGAGAAGTGCACAAACACGTCCTCGCCATTCTGGCGGCTGATAAACCCATAACCCTTCGCGTCGTTAAACCACTTTACTGTTCCTGTTTCCATGGTGTTGCATTGTTCCTTTTATTTTGATGTTGCGCCGAATTCCTCGCAGAACTTCGCAGGCAGGATCATGCTGATGAGCGGAGATACTGGAAACTGCAAAAACCGCAAGATCAAACGCACCTTTATTGTAACCCAAGAGGTTAAAAAAAGCTCTATCAATTCCGCAAATGCGACCATAAGCCGTTGATTTTAAACCTCCATGGGCTGAGCGTGGCCGTTTCCGGGGTAGGCAGTGGCATCTTTCGCCGCTTGCGTTCATTATGGATCTATGTTTCGGCGAACACTGTTTTTCGTTCTGTTGGTTGTCTTGACCCTTGTATTTCCAGGGTTTGCGGACATTGTCGACGACGTGCGTAACGCGCTGGCGCAAGGAAATCTGGCGCTGGCGAACCACGAGTTGCAGGAGTATCGCGGTCATCACCAGGTAACCCCGGAATACCTGGAGGCGCTTTCGTGGCTGGCGCGGAGCAGCGCAGCCAACAACCAGATGGGGGCGGCCGAAGCTTACGCCAGGCAAACAGAGACGAGTGCACGGCAACTGCTGACCAACCGGGCGCTCGATGCCGAACCTCACTTGCCGATTGCGCTGGGGGCGGCGATCGAAGTGCAGGCCCAGGTGCTGGCCGCCCAGGGTAAGCAGGCGCAGGCGGTCGCGTTGCTGAAGCGAAACCTGGCGGAGTTCCAGAACACCTCGATCGCAAGCCGGCTGAAAAAGAACCTGAATGTGCTGGGGTTGGCGGGGCAGTCGGCGCCCAGGCTGCAGTTGGGGGAATATTTCGGATCGAAGCCGGTCGCTCTGAGCCAGCTGAAAGGCTCGCCGGTGCTGTTGTTCTTCTGGGCGCACTGGTGCGCGGACTGCAAGGGTGAGGGCCCAATCATCACGCAATTGCGTTCGGAATTCGGTCCGCGAGGCTTGATCGTAATGGCACCGACCCAACGCTATGGTTACGGGGCGGGCGGACAGGACGCAACCCCGCAGGCCGAGCTGGCTTACATCGAGCAAGTCTGGAAGCAATACTACCCCGGACTCGAGAACGTCCCGGTGCCGGTCAGCAGGTCGAACTTCAACAACTACGGGGCCAGCACCACGCCTACGCTGGTGCTGGTGGACCGGGCCGGGCGGGTGGCGCTGTATCATCCGGGAGCCATCCCGTACGCCGAGTTGCGCGCGGCCATTGAGAAGGTAATCGCGGGATGAGGGGCCTCCGGTTTGCTGGCAAGCTCCGTGTTTATTCTTTTTGCCTGCTGTGGGGGGGCGGCATGAGCCCGGCTGTCGTTGGTCAGCTAACACACATCAAAGTGGATCATGCGTCGGTGTGCGGTTCGCAGCTGGATGCGATGCGCGAGACCTTCGCCGCCGCCGGTCTGTCGACCGATTACGGCGGACCGCACGCAAACGGCGGAACCCAGATGGCCTTGCTGGGATTCGACGACGGTTCCTACCTGGAGTTGATCGCGCCGCAAAAACCCGGGATGGCGGCCGATTCAAGCTGGGCCAAGATGATTTCTGGGGATGCCGGTCCGTGTGCCTGGGCGATTCCGAGCGCGGATCTAAGGGCCGAGGTTGCGCGACTCAAGAGCAAAGGCGTCGAGGCGGGGGAGCCAAGTCCGGGAAAGCGCACGCGCCCGGATGGAAAAGTGATTCAGTGGGAGACGGCGAGGATCGGTCCGGAAGCTCCGGGAGCCGTGCTTCCCTTCATGATCGAGGACAAAACCCCGCGGGAATTGCGGGCCTGGCCTTCGGCCAGCGTGCAAGGTTCCCCTCTCACCGGAATTGCGGTGGTCGTGATTGGAGTGAAGGACCTGGAAGCCGCAAGCGCGCTTTTCCGCCGGGCTTACGGCTGGAGCCCTCCCGCGGTCGAACAGCACCGGGAATTCGGCGCCAAGCTGGCCTACTTTCCCGGGAGTCCGGTGATGCTGGCGACCCCGCTCGATCAGAAGTCGTGGCTGGCGGAACAATTGCAGACGTTCGGTGAGCATCCGGTGGCATATCTGCTGGGGACGCACGCTCTCGAGGGTGCGAGCAGCCGTTTCGGATTATGGCCGCGATCGAAGTGGTTCGGAAGAAACCTGGCCTGGTTCGATGTGAAGAAACTGCGCGGGGTGCGGCTTGGGGTTGTGGAATGATCCGCCGCCCGGCTTGGGCTTTGCTTCTGATGCTGGTGCTTGGAGGTGGGGGCTGTAACAAAGCTCCCAAACCACAAGCGCCGGATGAAATCTATATGGCGGGACCCGGGGCCGTAGGTTTGGACATTATTCCTCTGGGGAATGCGGAGGGGACTCTACGCTGGCTCGCGACCTACAGCGACGGCACCACCACCACGAAGTTCCAGATTGAGTTCAATCGCGCTACCTTGGCCGGCAACGGTTTGCCGCCTTCGGGCAAGGGCCGCTTGATCTCGGTTGCAGGATCGGATCCGACTCCGCTGCTTGACGCGTTGATGGAGGCGCTCGAAGCCCGACATCGTCCGAAGCGCGTGGTCAAAGCCGACGAGCTGCCTTTTGAATACGAGCTGATCGGCGAGAACCAAAGCCACGCCCTCGATGGTTCATTCAGCCGCACGCCCAAGGGAAACTGGACAGCCACCAAGCTGTTCCTGGCCAACCATCAGGCGGAAGTGTATTTCAACTTCAATCAGGTGATTCATAAGGCAGAGTTCTCCATCAGGGACCGCGAGTATGGGGACCGGCTGCTCGCGGAATTCGCCAAGGTGTTCTGAGGAATCAGGCGCCAAGCACGATGTCGGTAGGAAAGAAATCCGCACCTTGGGCAAGCAAGCCTCTCCCGAGCACCTTGCCAGCGCGCAGGAGAAGCAATCGCCATAGGTGAGACCGGCGGCGTGCTGAACAGGCTATGCGGCGGCACGCGGATTGCCGGTTTCAGGGGAGAGCCAGGGCGGCTGTCCGCGCAGTTCCTGCGCAAGTTGATAGGGGCGCGGTTCGCAATTGCATCGCCCTGAGTTTCGCTTTACTATCGCCTTAACGTGGCCACGTTAAAGGATACTCCTCACCTCACCGACTCCAGAGGACGTCTGGTTTCGGCCGCCCCGGTCGAAGACGATTCTTCCTTTGAGTTGAAGCTGCGGCCGCAGCGGCTGGCCGAGTTCATCGGTCAGGCGAAAGTCAAAGAGAACCTGGCGGTGGCGATTGAGGCCGCGCGCTCGCGTGGCGAAGCGCTCGATCACGTGCTGCTGTACGGGCCTCCGGGACTGGGGAAGACCACGCTCGCGACCATCATCGCCAACGAACTGGGTGTGGCATTTCAGCAGACTTCAGGTCCGACGCTGCAAATTAAGGGCGAACTGACGGCGATCCTCACCAACCTGCGAGAGAAGCAGGTATTGTTCATTGACGAAGTGCACCGCTTGCAGCCGGCGCTGGAAGAAATCCTGTATTCCGCACTCGAGGACTACAAACTCGACATCATGATCGGGCAAGGGCCCTCGGCGCGCACCCATACGCTGGACGTCAAGCCCTTCACCTTTGTGGCAGCCACGACGCGGGCGGGGCTGCTGTCCTCGCCCCTGCGTTCACGTTTCGGGATTGTGTTGCGGCTGGAATTTTACAGTCACGACGACTTGCGGATCATTGTCGAGAGGTCCGCCGAGATTTTGGGGGTGGCGGTTGACAGGGCGGGAGCGCTTGAGATCGCCAGCCGTTCACGGGGAACGCCGCGCATTGCCAATCGTCTGTTGCGCCGGGTGCGCGATTACGCGCAGGTCCGCGGTGCAGGAAAGATCGATTTGCCGACGGCGCAAGCGGCACTGCAAATGCTCGAGGTCGACCGTTACGGTTTTGACGAAATTGACCGCAAGCTGCTGCTCACGATCATCGAGAAGTATCAGGGCGGGCCGGTGGGCGTGAACACCCTGGCGGCGGCGCTGGCCGAAGAGTCGGAGGCGATCGAAGAGATCTATGAGCCCTTTCTTATTCAGATTGGATTCCTCAACCGCACCCCACGGGGGCGAATGGCGACGCAACTGGCCTACGAGCACTTCGGAATCAGTCCTGCGCGACGGCAGAGTTCGCTGTTCTAGTCGGAGGCATCAGACTGCGCGCCAGATCCTGCGTCCTGCCGACTCAGAATGAGACCTCGCGGAGGAACTCCCGGCACACCCGCACCGCCTGCGCGGAGTTTGCTGAGCCGTCGCCACGCAAGGACCTCTTCAGCGATGGTAAGGTCGAAATCCAGGCTCGACTCCTGATGGGTACAATGAAGGCATCATGATTGCGTATCTTCGCGGGCGACTGCTGGCCAAGCATCCCAACCAGGCGGTGCTCGAAACCGGCGGCGTCGGCTATGACGTCACCATCACGGTGCCGACATTTTCTGCGCTTCCCGGTCTGGGCAGTGAAGTGACCATGCATATTCATACCCATGTGCGGGAAGATGTGCTGGCCCTTTACGGGTTTCTCCAGCCGGAAGAAAAACATCTTTTCGAGAAACTGATTACCGTCGGCGGCATCGGCCCGAAGCTGGGGATCACGATTCTCAGCGGGATGCCGTCGGAAGAGATGGTGCGGGCGATCCGCGGCAATGACGTCGCGCGGCTGACAAAAATCCCGGGCATCGGAAAGAAAACCGCCGAGCGCCTGGTGCTGGAATTGCGGGACAAGCTGCCGGTCGAGGCGGCGGGCGATGTGGCGCCGGTGCCGACGCTCACCGCGGTCGAAGAGGATGTGATGTCGGCGCTGACCAATCTGGGTTACCCCCGGGCGGCGGCAGAGAAGGCCGTAGCCAAGGTGGCGAAGAATGGGCAGGAACACTCGTTTGAAGTAATGTTCCGCGAAGCTCTCGGCGCGCTCTCGAAGTAGAGAGGCGGAGACGCCATCCCGTCAGCCGAGTCTCAGTTCCCCACAAATCGCAGATACAGGTCGCGGTCGGACTGGCAGTTCCGCGCCATGTCTTTCACTTTTTGCCAGCCTTGTTTCTGCGAATCGTCTTCCGCGCGATGCTCGATACGATCCCACTCTTCGAGGAAGGCTTCCATCTGCAGGTGGTTGAACACAGTCTTGCCGAAGGGATCGATGCAGCGGAGAACGGGAAAATCGCGCTGCTCGCGGCCGGGAATGACCCCGTGGAGCATGACCCAGTCGCTCTGATCGCCCAGATCATCCTCGAGCTTCACAACAAAAGACATGCTGTTCCTCCGGCCAGATTCGATTTACTAAGATGAATGTACCAATGTCGGAGAAAATTTTCCACGCGCGCGTGTCAAGCTTCAAGCCACGGAATTTGACAAGGAGTGTCCGACGCGGCGTAGAATTTTTCGCACCGGCGACTCCGACGAGAAGTCGCGGGAGGAACTGGAGGGAGCAAACTGTGTCATTACGCATTAACGATACCGCGCCCGATTTCACCGCCGAGACCACGCAGGGCGCGATCAGGTTTCATGAGTGGATCGGCGACGGCTGGGCGATTCTGTTTTCGCATCCCAAAGACTTCACGCCCGTATGCACGACCGAACTCGGCTACATGGCGGGTCTCCAGCCGGAATTCAAGAAGCGCAACTGCAAAATCATCGGCTTGAGCGTTGATCCCGTGACCAACCACAGCCAGTGGGCCGCCGACATTGAGGAAACACAGGGGCACAAAGTAACGTATCCCTTGATTGGCGACCCCGAGCTCAAGATTGCCAAACTCTACGACATGCTGCCGGCATCGAGCGGCACGACTGCGGAAGGGCGGACAGCAGCCGACAACGCGACGGTACGCACGGTGTTTCTGATCGGACCGGACAAGAAGATCAAGCTGATGCTGATCTATCCCATGAGCACAGGCCGCAATTTTGATGAAGTGCTGCGGGCGCTCGACTCGGTACAACTCACGGCCAGGCACAAAGTCGCGACCCCGGTGAACTGGAAGCCAGGCGGGGAGGTGATCATCGCACCCGCAGTATCGAATGACGAAGCGCAGAAAACCTATCCTGGCGGGTGGAAGTCTCCCCGGCCGTATCTGCGCATCGTCGATCAACCCAAGTAATCCGCAAGCGCCAGCTGCGCATGCGGTGGCCGGGCGCCGGACTTCCTGCGGCGCCGAGCTGAGAGAGTCTCTCCGCCTTCCCTGGGAGCGGCCTTGACCAGGCCGCTTTCTTTGCAGTGCTTCTTTGCTCCTGCGCATAGTCTATTTCGGGGCAGGTTTGAGATTGACTTGCCCTCCTTGACGGTCTCCAGCACCTTGAGGTTGACAATCCTTGCCCGCTCGATGGTCGGCGGGTTGTCGGAGAGGATCACGAGATCAGCGACCTTGCCGGCCTCGATCGAGCCCTTCGTCTTCTCCTCGAAGTGCTGGTAAGCCGGCCAGATCGTCATTCGCCTTGAGCGCGATCAACGGCTCTATGCGTTGTTTAGGTCCGACCACCCACCCAGTCCGCGTGGGTGCGATTGACGGCCGTGTCTAAAATCCGCATCGAGTTCGGGAAGGTTACCGGTGCGTCCGAATGGATGCTAAATTTCATCCCATTCTCCGCCACCCAGCCAGTCGGTGAGATATTTTCAGCGCGCTCCGGTCCGGCCACCGACTCGCGATGCCCGTCACCCCAGTAGAAGGTGTGCCTGGGATGCGGCGGAGAGAAGATGCCAAGCTCCTTAATCTGTGCCGCTTGATCGGCGCGCAAAAAACTGTCCGTGGATCGGCACGGTGCGGCGGTCAGAATCGCATCGTGCCCCATTACCGCGACATCAGCATAAGAGACGACATCGATCTGAATGTGCCCGCATTGGCCAATTCAGGCCGGGCGTCTCAGAGAGCAGGACTGGTGGCGATCGCGGTAGGGACACCAGTTGCCTGGTGCCCTCCGCACAGACCCGCCTGACTTTCTCAGCTGTCCCCCGGCTCAATTCACCGTGACTGCTCCTGCACCAGGGGCATCTGCGATGACACCTGCAGCTCCATCATCATCGCGATACGTCGGTCTAATTGGAAAAACGTTGCTGTCTTCCTTCCATCCAGAACCTTCGACACGATCGGCACATACTTCTGCCGCAACTGTGCTGTGGCGATGTCCGAGTCCAACCACTGTCGGGTAAACGTCAATGCCTGCTCGTTGGTCAATTTTCCCCAATTATCGGCGTAGTCTTGAATCAGGGCGAACTTCTTGTCGTTGATCGCAATCAACTCCGTCACGTACTGGTCGTAGACTGGCCAGAACTTTGTCGCTTCCGCGTCCGTCAGCCTTAAGTTCGTCGCAATTAACTGTTTTCTCTGTGAGCGAAGATTTTGCCGAAGCAGGTTCAAATCCTGATCGCTGATAACGTGATCCGTGCTCGGTTGTGACGGAGTTTTCTGGGCCCTCGCGGCCGGCCCGCCCACCATCCACGCCGCCACCGTCAATACCACTGACATCAATTTTTTCACGATGACCTCCTTGAAAATTCATTAAATGCCGGGGAACAAAAACATTGGGTCGTGCAAAAGCCCCGGGTCGTCCACATGCACCAGGGGCCGGGCTCAGAGAAAAGCCATGCGGCCAATTCGTGCGTCGCGCTCACGAGCCATACCAGTTCCCTGATCCTGCCGCGTCAAAGTTGCTAAATCCGAGCAGCCGGAGGTGCACTCGTTGCGCGTTTTCCTTTGCCTTTCCGGTTGAAACTTGTCTTCTCCGCCCGCACCCCAACAGGCGAGATTCTAGCGAGGCTCGAGAGCCGCGAGCACTGCCACATGTGACAGGGCTTTGCAAACATGATGTGAGCCCCTCATTGTCGCGGGTTACACACACGTCCGCGTGCTGTGGGGATGTGTGGGGTATCCGGGACCCAGGCACCAATTTGCAGGTTACGCGATCGCACTCGTACCCCACTCCTTCGCAAACGGCGCGAATGAGTGGCCCGCCCGTCAACAGAAGGATGATGAGGAACTCCGTGAACTCGTGATATGCCTTCTCCTTCAACGTTTCGCTTGATGACGCACACTTTCTTCTCCACACTGCGCGATTGGTTGGCAAAATGTAGCCAACGGCCAGGCAGTGATTGCGGGACCGGCGCATCACGAGCGTCACGAACCAGTATGCCGACATCAGTTGGGACCGGGGTCGCAACCTCCTAAGGATTTCCGGCGTCGCCCGAGGAGTCCCCGCGTGGCTGAAGCCCAAGCCACCGAAATTACGAAGGAATCGGGCCGTAAACCGACCTTGAACCTCAGGTCAAGCAAACCAGAGAACCCGAGACCAGGAACAGATTAAGGAGTGTTCGCACGTGACAGCGGCCACCCATGACTGACCTCTTCAGCGTCCAATATACGCCGGTGCCGTCAGGAAACTGCGCGCGGTCGCATACCGTCGGCGCAGGTATTCAGCGTATCCCAGCGGCAACCAAAACGTTAAAGGCGAATGCCAGGTTAAGTCGGTGCTGAACACGGTCCGGAAAGAAACGATGGTGAAAACAACAATTGCCTCCAGACAGAGTTGTCTTTCCTCGGGCGTTCGGTTCGCATCGAACATGAATCGCAAGAGGTACCACCAGGCGACCCCCAGGACTGCAACCAACGGGAAAATACCCCAGAAGCTGCAACCCACCAGGGTTTCGACCCAATCACTGTGCATGGTGGCGATATTATTTCCAAAGGATCCCATGACCAGGAAGCGCCCCGCCGCGTAGGCGCCAAATCCGGTGAGCGGAGCGTCGGTGTATTTTTTCCATGCCATTGCCCACCACTGGATTCTTCCGGTCAGGCTCTCCATCTCTGCGTTCGTTTGGCCGCGTCTCATATAGTCAATAAAGACTCCGCCGGCGCCGGTAGCCAGCATCAGTGTAGTTCCTAACAGCACGATTGCCACGCCGTGCTTGAATCGCCCGGAGAACCAGAAGATAAGCACCGCCGCAATCAGAAATGGACCGGTGGCGGAACGGGTCTGAGCGAAGACCATCGTGATCAGAGCGCCCAAGAACACCCAGACGTACCAGGTGCTGATCACCCTCTGGACGCCTTTCACGGGCAAAAGACGAGCCAATGCCACCGCGGCGACAATCGCCGAATATTCGCCGACCCGGTTACACGATACGGTGGGAAACACGCCAGCGAGTTGCAATGCAATGGGCCCAGTGGCAACGCCGCCTTCTTCCAGGTTGTGGCTTAGCGCGTCCGCGGGATCGATCGCCGCCCAGATCCAGCAATTGAAAAGCAGAATTCCCAGCCAGAGCATCGTCCAGTCGAAAAGGTTTTTGAACTCGTCCACATTCTTGATCGCGACGAGCAAAGCCGCCAAAAAGGCCACATCCACCGCGTACTCGCAGCCCTTGTACAGCGTCCACTGCCAGTAGATCGACCAGAACATTGAGGAAAGGACCGCCAGAACGAACACCATGAGCATGCCGGGAATCCCCCGCAGCCACGAGCTCAGGAAGTCGGTCTTCCGCATGAACATGCGGAACAGCAAGTAACTACCCGCGATGGCCACCATGATGGCACGGGCCGCAGCGAACGTATCCAGCGGTTCGGACTTGATCTGCGATATATCGCGCTTGCGCCACGCCTGCATGCTCAGAAACAAAAGGAGCCACACCCAGTGATACCAGTACAAATTGCTAATCAGAACTTTCAAGCCCTGCAGCGCCTGGCGCAGCACCGCCCAGTGCCAGAACACAAAGGTGGGGACGACGAACAATGCTGCAAGCAACAGGATTCCGCCAGAGCCATGGCTGTGTCGATAAAACAAAGAGGCGGCTGTAGCAAGCCCCAACCCGATGACCAGCCCCAGGATGAAGAAAGTCAGGGTTGGCAGCAGGTCATAAATCGAAAAAGGCGATCTTCGTACGAGGGAACTGTCTTCGGGCTGCATCCCAAACTCCCCTTATTGCGGATTGCCGGATCCCAAGTTTCAGGATATGTAATTCCACTCGCGGCCAAAGAATTCGGCGAACGCTCGGTTGGAGCGGAGCTGTCGTTCTCCATTGAACGACACCGATGACGGGTACTTCCAGGAAATACGCCCCCCAAGGCGCGCAGAATTATACTCAAGATTCGATTACTTTCAACCGCCAGTATGGGCAACATGTTCTAGATCGTCGCCATCGCTGAGGGACGAGATGTCCGGCGCTTGTTTAACGGAAAGGCTCCCTGCAATCTCTTGACCTGGCTACAGTTAGTCAGCGCTCGCCGCCGAGGTCGGTACTGCGCTGGGATCTCCTTCAAATCCGAGCCGGATCAGCATCTTACCCGTATTGCGTTGCAGATATTCAGCTTGGGCCGGAGTCAGCCGCTCGCGCCATCCCCCCACTGCGCCGCTGCGCACAAACCGCTTCTCCTCGGCGATGGATTTGGTTCGAGGATCGTAGCCAATTTGCGGAGCGCGATCTTCCTTCTTTCGCATGTTATGAAAATTGTTGTTTTGAATTGCGTTTTGAATGACCTGTACAGGGACTCTTACGTTCAAGAACTCCGCGATACGATTCAGGATAGGTTCACTCTTCTGCTTCAGTTCCCGGTAATTAACGACTATAAGGTCGCCCCGCGCATTCAACGGAGACTCGATCCAGCTGCGGACGTGGTCTTCCCACGAACCATAGGCGCTGGCGTTACCATTGACGAAGTTCTTCAAATAGTCGTCAAATGAGCAGTCGATCCAGCCTTGCGCCTTCTGGTAGGCATATTCGGACAACGCTACATCGCGCCCATCGCGAACAATGTAGATGGCGCGCCTGTAATCTGGCCGAAAAGCCTCGTGGGTCTTAATCAACCGGCCCTGGTTCGGCAGCAGCGCCACTGCGTCGCGCTGACCGCCCACGTCGGGAATGTAGCGGTTTACATTGTCGAACTCGGCATCCTTCTGCGTCAGAATCTCAAACAACATGAAGCGCAACCACGTGCTACCCGAGCGTGGATAGGAAGCTACAAAAACGTCGTTGCGGTTCAGCCCGCGATGACGCATCCAGATTATGGGGACTCGCAATCCGCTCTTGGCCGCGCTGAATCGAACTTGCCGCAAGGTGCTCATTGTTCAGTACCTCTAACAATGTGAGGAAGTCAGCAGCGATACCAGCTGAAGCAAAACGCCACCATGCTGCCCAACTTTCGGCGTACTCGCCGCAGGAGCGGCTGCTGTTGCGGGAGGGTGCGTCCCAAAGAAGTTGGCTCAGTCATCGCGATTGTTCCTCAGCACTCTTCGTCAGGAAGCGGGACCTTGTCCCACCAACTCCGGCCGTGCCGCTTCGTGCGGGAAAGCCAACGGATAACCCATGCGGGTTAGAACATCACCGCAGACGCTGTCGACTAGGCGCAACTGCGATTCGGGGAACTTCTCGCGCCATCCCGCAACCGCTCGCTTTCACAAAACGTCCCTCCTCGCCCGGTGGCTGGTGCAACTTCCAGGAAATACGCCCCCACTCCCAAGCGCGCGGAATTATACTCAACATTCAATTACTTTCAATCTCTCTCTGCGGCAACCGAAGGCTATTGCACTATTTGCTAATTACAACTACCTAAGCAACTGAAAAACAAGCAGCCTCTGTCGCCAGTGCCTTTCGGCCCTATCCAACCTTCAGTGGCTTTGGGTCGCCGGAAGTAGTTCCGTAGCGCCTTAACCCAGCTGCATCAGTTCCCTGCTGGCGTAGGATTCGATCGTCTCAACTTGGTGCGGGGAAAGCCTGTGCCGCCAACTTCCAACCGATCCCTTGCCTACAAAGCATCCGATCTCCGGGAAGCTCTCATGAAGCGACCGCGACTGGTCGCTTCACGCGACTCTTCGGGAAGTCGTACTCTTCGCTTTCGCTTGCGAGAAACAAGCTGTTGACCAGGTGGCACTGAACCAAATTGGGGCAAACTATAACGCATCAGGCCATTCAAAAATGTAACTTTGAGCTCTGCTATCGAGACATTAAAGATGTAACCGAGACACCGCCATCGTAGTGCTGTAGGAAAGTGGGAATCCCGCGCCTCTTACGGGATTTCCAAAGGGCTTTTGCACAGCTGTCGCGCCGCGAGAATTTGCCGCCTTTGGACTCAGCCGCCGGTTCGCCAGTGCTTAGTTACCGTCCAGCTTGCGACCGATGCTCTCAGCTAAGGCAGGGGCTCCAGCGTAGAGCGCAGCTTCTTGAGTTCTGCTACCCGCCGTGGATCTGCCTGGCCGGACGCTAGCACTCGCTCGGACGGCGTCTGCGCCGGACTATACACCCGCCGCACTTCGAGCCCACTCGTACTTTCTTCACCTGCTTGACCGTGGGCAGGTACAGGTTCATGTCTTGACGGCCTCCCCTCCGGTTACATTTTAGACGGCGCGATTCGAGACCTTGCGCTGACCTCATAAATGGTATATCGTTTGCCGGCCGCGACATGCCCAGGAGTTCCTTCCGGTGGCCAGAAAAGCAGCAAGTGTCGTGATCTTCTCGCCTCACGCCGATGACGAAGTCTTAGGTTGCTTCTCATTTTTGTCACCATCCTGCCATGTGGTGTATCTCGGAATCGAGGATCGTGCGAATGTGTCCAGAAATGACCGGATCTTGGAAGTCAACGAGAGCGCGGCAAAGTCGGGATTCCAATGGGAAGCGTTGAACCATCCAGTCAATGCATACCGAGTGCCTGATCTGATACCGGATTTGGAGAGAATCATTCGGGAGTGTAAACCGGACACCGTGCTGCTCCCGCAGCCGTCCTACAACCAGGATCATCGGGCTGTCTACGATGCCGCGATCACCGCATTACGTCCCCACGATGAAAATTGGTATGTCAGGAACGTCTTGGTCTACGAGCAGCCGGATTCGCTATTGTGGCCACACGGCGGTGAAACTGAGCCGAACTTCTTTCAGGCGATCTCTCTCAAAGAAAAGCTTCATAGCTATTCGCTCTATACATCCCAGGTGCGCCGCCATCGATCGCCGGAGCTCGTTTCCGCAATTGCGCAACTCCGCGGTGCCCAAGCGGGATTGCCCTTTGCCGAAGGATTTACGGTGAAGAGAATGGTCGTGGGAGGATAAGGCCGATGGAGAAGACAATACTCATCACCGGCGGGCTGGGCTTTCTGGGCCAGCATCTTGCCCGGTATCTTCTCCGCACTGATCCCGCTTGCCAACTGACAATTATCGATAACTTAAGTTCTTCAGAGATCAATTATGGATGGCTTCACAATCGTGCCGAGATATTAACTGCTGATTTTAGAACCATCCCGTTGGCCAGCAGAAGATTCAGCCGCATCTACCATTTAGCTAGCCCCGTAGGATCGCTGGGGATTTTGACAAGAAGTGGGTATGTTGCTAAGGAGATTACCGATCTTGCCTTGCGTGCCGGCGAGCTCGCCGCTGACAATGGCGCGGCGGTGCTCTATGTATCCTCTTCGGAAGTCTACGGCAAAGCCGGCGTTCAACAGGAGGACGACGAACTGGCCGTTCCTGCGCAGACGGGAACGCGGATGGAGTATTCCCTCGGAAAGCTGGCGGGAGAGCATCTCCTGCGTAACTTGGCTGCGAGGTTTGGCTTCCGCCTGACCGTGGTGCGGCCGTTTAACGCGCTCGGCGAAGGCCAAAGCGCGCGGACAGGATTTGTGGTCCCGACTTTCTTCCGGAACGCCCTGGCGGGAAAGCCGCTACCTCTCTTCAATGGCGGAAACCAAATACGCTGCTTCTGCCATGCAGAAGACGTCGCTCGCGGTCTGGTCGCAATCCAGGAACGCGGGGAAGACCGCCACACCTACAATCTTGGCAATCCAGGCAACGCCGTAAGTATCCGCGAACTTGCAATGCGGATTCGTGAGCTTTGCGCTTCGGATTCACAATTAGAGACTGTGGATCCCACGAAGAGGTTCGGCACGCATTACCTGGAAGCCTCGGCGAAATCGCCCTGCATCGACAAGATAAAGGCCGACACCGGCTGGACTCCGGCCATAGACTTGGACAGTGCGCTGACGAGAATTTACGACTATTGTTCAACCATGCGAGAAGGTAACTCATGCAGCCCGTTCGTATTGGGTCGCTCAGACTTAACATCAGCAGTCGAGACGACGCCCTCGACTTAGTACGACGCTCGGTAACTCCACCCTGCGCAACCTCTGCGTCTCTCGGGTTTCTGAACCCTCACGTCTACAATCAGGGTATAACCCATCCGCCGGTCGCTCGATTCCTGCAACGCTGCGACGCCGTTTGCCTGGATGGTATCGGCGCGACCATAGCAGCAAGCCTGTTTGGACGAGCCCGCCTCGACCGCGTCATAATGCACCAGCTATTCGACTTCAGTATCGCGGCCGGATTGGTGCGGGGACCGGTCGTTCTCTTCGGCCTCAGTGCCGAGGAGATCACAGGCGCTGCCCGAGAGCTCCGCCGGGCTGCACCCATGGCAGATTTTGTTGCCGTTCACCACGGCTTTCACCAAGATCAAGAATACCGTGCCATTTTGCGAAATCACGCTGACGCTTCACTTGTGCTGATCGGAATGGGCTCGCCTCGATCGGAGCGAATTCTACTCTTGGCATCGGAGATCTGTCATCGCGCCCTGTGCTGGCACGTTGGCGGCGGCACGCTGAGGCAATGGGCCGGGACGAAACGTCGCGCGCCGGCCATCGTCACGCGACTCGGTTTGGAATGGCTGCACCGTATGAGCTTCGAGCCGCCGACCAGGACCCGCTACACGACCGGCATCCCCTTGTTCGTACGTCATCTGCTGCGTGCCGCCACCGCCTCGGGCCACGGGAGCGCCGAATGACATCCTCTGAGAAAAAGCCATCCATGCGCGTCCTTCTCGCCAATCCAGCTTTCACGCGAGACCTCGGTAACGGGCTGGAACGCTACATGCTGGGCGCGGGAATGCGCTATCCCTGGTCGTTGTTGAAACGCACAGGCGACCGGCCCCGCTACGCCATGTTTCCGCTCTTTATGGCTTACGCTGCCGCGGTCCTGGAGCAGGAAGGGTTCGCTGTCCGGGTCATCGATGGAGTACCGTTGAATTTGCGGGAACAGGAATTTCTGGCGCGAGTCCAAGAGACTGCTCCCGATGTGATTTTCTTCGAGCCCAACGCGGCCGTTATCGACGATACGCTCCGCCTCGTGAAAAAATTGCGCGCGACTGTGCCGGCCACGCTGGTTTTAGGAGGCACACACGCAACCTCCACTGCCAAGCAGTTGATTGAAGACCACGCGTTCGTCGACTACGTGGTTATCGGAGAGTACGAGATATCCCTCCTCCGGCTTATTGAATGTCTGCGCGACGGCGAATCCGTCGCCTCGCTTCGCGGGATCGCTTATCGGGACGAGCGCGGAAAAGCAGTCATAAACGAAAGATCGGAAGCGATCGCTCCCCTCGACGACCTTCCCGTCCCTGCCCGACATCTCTTTCCGGCTTATTTCGAGACCGACATGGCCGTTTACCGCGACGGTTTTTGTCAACATAGCCCGTCCTTCCACATGCACACAAGTCGGGGCTGCCCGTTTAGATGTAATTTCTGCGACCGCATCCATGTTCTCTTCGCCGACAATCGGCAGCGCTTCTTTTCCGCCGGTCGAGTCGTAAAAGAAATGCTGGACGTAAAGGCGGCAGGCGCTCGAGAAATCTATTTCGATGACGACAATTTCACCAGCAACAAGGCCCACGTTATGGCGCTGTGCGATGAAATCGTCCGCTGCGGGGTTGATGTACCCTGGTCGGCCATGTGCGACGCGATTGTTCTGACGCCCGATCTGTTAAAAAAAATGTCCGCCGCAGGCTGCATCGGCATCAAGTTCGGCCTGGACAGCGCCGATACTCAGGTTCTCCATACCGTTAATAAGCCACTAAAGCTCGAGAATTTAGAACGAATCGTGGAAACTGCGAAGGCGTTGCGCATCAAGACTCATGCAAGTGTTGTCCTCGGCCTGACCGGCGAGACCAGAGAGACGTTGCACAATACCTTTGCCTATGTCTGTGAACTTGATATCGATTCGATCCAATTCAGTTTAGCCACGCCGCTTCCCGGCACGCCCATGTACCGCGACCTTGAACTGGCCGGCGATTTGACGGCCCGCGGTTGGGCTGAATACGACGGGGCCAATCATACCGTGGTTCGCTATCGGGACATCTCGAAACAAGACATCGAGGCATTTATGGCTCAGTGTCATTCCAACTGGCTGAGAGCAAAGTGCAAGGATCCGAATTGGCTGCTCAGGCAGGCTCGATTCACCACGCGCGGGGCCAGGAGCCGAGGACTTGGCGGTGTTTGGGCTCGCTTCCTGCGCGCGCTACAACTGGTTCGAGGCGATGCGCGCGTGATCAGCCATGCCGGCGAGTCAATAACTATGAGGTTCTGATGAAGGTCCTGCTCTGCCATCCAAACCAGAAGGTTACCTTTCAAGGGCTGAAGGCGCGGCCGATGGTCGGGCCGCCCCTCGGGCTGCTCATGATTGCTGGCCATCTGCGCAGCAGCCGCTTGCCGTGCGACATCGAAATCTATGACGCCAGGTTGTCAGCAACCTTCTCGGTCAACGAGCAAGGAGACACGATTTTCGGCGACACCGACAGCGACTCCGTCAAACGGGTTATAGCCGAAAAACCCGACGTGGTCGGCATCTCGAACATGTTCACCGCTCAGATCGACCGGGCCTATGCCTTGGCCGATCTCGTTAAGGCCGCCCTGCCGGAAACGATTGTGGTCATCGGTGGTCCTCATGTCACGGTCTTTCCCCAGGAGGCTCTCGCACGACCATCCATCGATTACGTCGTTCTCGGTGAGGGCGAGGAGCGATTCACCAGTCTTATCGCATGCCTGCTCCGGGGTGACGACCCTGCCGGGGAAGGCATCCTCGGAAAATCGGAGGCGACCGATCTAAAGGACAAGAAATGGCCGATTCGCTTTATCGCCGATCTTGATCGCCTGCCCCTGCCGGCATATGAATTGGTCGATCTGGAGGCTTACTTCGATTTGGCTCGAAGGGGTTTTTCCCCGCGCTACCGTGAATGGGGAAAACGACCCATCACCATGATAACCAGTCGCGGCTGTCCCCACGTCTGTACTTTCTGCTCGATCCACACGACCATGGGGTACAAATATCGTTTTCACTCCCTCGAGTTCATAAGTCGCCATATCAACCATCTCGTATCCCAATACGGTGTCGACTTCATCCATTTCGAAGATGACAATTTTACGCACTTGCCGGAGCGATACGACGAGATCATCAAGGTCGTATCGACGATTCGTCCCCGTATCGGGTGGGACACACCGAACGGAGTGCGGGGTGACTCCTGGACGCGTGAGCGTATCAGACAAGCTAAGGAATCAGGTTGCGAATTCTTGACCGTCGCGATCGAATCCGCTGTTCCCCGGGTCTTGAACGAGATCGTTCGCAAGAAGCTCGATTTGGACCGTGTTGAGGAGATGATCCGATGGTGTCATGAATTTGGCCTTCGCTTGCACGCCTTCTATATTATTGGCTTTCCAGGTGAGACCCTGGACGAGATGAGGACAACGATTGCTTTCGCACTGGATCGGTATCGTCGCTACGGCGTTACGCCCTTTCTTCAGGTTTTGATCCCAATTCCCGGAACGCCCATCTATAAGCGAATTCTCAAAATGGGTTTTTTCAAAGGCAATCTTGAGACCAAACACAACCAGGTGACCACCGCGGATTTCAATCCAGATCAGGTCCGCCAGCTTTACCAGCGGTACAGCTGGCAGCGCATGGGTATCTTCGCATGGCGCACGCTGACCGCCCGCCGCGATCTGTTTTACAATACGCGACTTGTCTACAAGTATCCGCATGCGCTCGTGCATGCCGCTAAGGAAGCGATCGGCGCCGCAAGCCGATAGGAGTCCCATGACTATCCTCGTCACTGGAGCGTCTGGTTTTTTGGGCCGCCACCTCGTGGGCAGACTTCTGCTTCGAGAGTATGCGGTTCGGACTCTGTCCCGCTCGCACGCCGGTGGCCTCCCGCCGCAGGTCGAGCACATCCAAGGCGACATCAAGGACGTGACCTTGCTCGAAGCGGCCGTGGCAGGGGTGGAAACGGTCTATCACGCGGCCGCGATGGTCCCGGGGTCTGGCAGCGACACCCAAATGTGGGACACCAATGTGATCGGGACCCGCAGCGTCGCACAGGCCTGCCTTCGCGCCGGAGTGCGAAGGCTTGTTTTGGTGAGTTCGGTAGCGGTTTACAATGCGCCACTGCCCGACCTTGTCTCGGACTCGGCGCCGGTTGGCGGCGGCACGATCTATGGTCGGAGTAAGGCCATGGCCGAGGTCATTGCAACCGACATTTGTCGAGGACGGCTGGAACTCGTCATCGCACGGCCGTGCCAGATTTTCGGCACCATGGACCGGACCGGCTTCACGAAGAAACTGCTGCGACTCGTCAAATCACCCTTACTCCCGGTTGCGGGGCTGCAAGGCCGTAGCTTCAGTCTCATACACGTCTCCGATGTGGCCAACGGGCTTTGCGCTGCCGGAGAACGCAAAGATATCGATGGCATTATCATCAACCTTGCTTCCAAAAAGAGAACTTCGTTAATAGAGCTGGCGTCAATCTACTCCAAGCTTGTTGGAAAGAAAGCGCGCGGCACTAAGGTCCCAATTCCGGAATCGATTCTTCGCGCAGCGATGTCGTTACGGTGGGCCGCAAGAAATCTCGCGCATGGCCGACGCGACGCGCTTTTCGGAGCTTACGGAGCCAGGTCCACGCACGGGTCCATATTGCTTGGGGGACCGCTCTATGATATTCAAAATGCAATAACGCTCCTTGATTTCAGCCCCAAGATTACCTTTGAGCAGGGGCTACTCGAACTAATCGGCGAAGAGGCAGATGGGCGGGATACGGCGAGCCGCGGAGCTCCCGACAGCGTAGCGATGACACGGCCCTAGATGTTAGATTCCCTGCGCATTCTCGTTGTCCAGAATCACTATGTCGGCTTCGGGGGTGACGACGTCGTTGTTGCCAGCGAGTCATCATTACTTTCTGCGAAGGGGCACGAAGTGTCCTTGTGGTCGGTGCACAATAAGGATTTGACAACCTTTCGTAGCCGTATCCACACCGCGCTAAGCCTGACTTACAGTCGACAATCCAAGGCTCGATTGTCCCGGCATATCGCTGACTTTCGGCCCGATGTGATGCATTGCCACAATCTGTTTCCGCGGATTACAGTGTCCGCTTACGACGCGGCGGCGGAAGCTGGCGTTCCGATCGTACAAACCCTCCACGATTTCCGATCTGTGTGCTGCATCAATGGCTACCTGTACCGGAACGGCCGCATTTGCGAGCTGTGCGTCGCCGGCACATCATACTGGGGCGCTTGGCATCGCTGCTACCGCAATTCCTGGCTCGGCTCCTTCGTAGCGGCTCACGCACTCGATCGTCAGCGCCGTGCGGGAACGCTGCAACAGCGCGTGGGGTGTTTTATTGCCTTGTCCGAACCGTCCCGGCGCCAGTTCATAGCAGCCGGGTTGCCGGAAGAGCGGATCGTCGTCAAACCGAACTTCGTGTCCGATCCCGGTACGCCGCCGGTCTGCTCGCGCCACGGGGCATTGTTCGTAGGGCGGCTAAGTCCTGAAAAAGGATTGCAAACCCTCGTTAAGGCATGGGAGGGTATCGAGTATCCGCTGCGCATTCTCGGCGGCGGCCCCTTGCACCTCCCACTCTCCGCGGACTTGAGGCGATGGATCAGCATTCTCGGGCATAGGCCTCATGCGGAGGTCGGACCCGCGATGCGACAGGCGCGATTCCTGGTTATGCCGTCGGAATATATCGAGGGCTTTCCCATGGTGATCGTCGAAGCGTTTGCGAATGGTTTACCCGTCATCGCGAGCCGACTTGGCACAATGGCCGATGTCATCGAAGACGGCGTCACCGGTCTGCACTTCACCGTGGGTGATCCGGATGATCTGGCCGCCAAGGTTGCTTGGGCGATTACTCATTGCGATCGCATGGCCGAAATGGGGTCTGCCGCGCGACGCGCCTATGAGAAGCGTTTCAGCGAGGAGACCAACTACCAGGCTCTTCTGACGATCTATCGGGACGCAATTTCGGCGGGTGCAGAATCTGGAAAATTTGCTGGAAAAACGGCATCCTTACGGTTCTAGCATGGAAAATCGCAGGCGCTGCGCGGCAATGGATCCCTCTCGCTGCAGACCCGACAAGCGGTGGGATCTTGCGAAGGATGGCGGCCAGCGGGAAATGACCTTGCCTCCAACTTGCGCCATTGTAAACCCGCCGACCATGCTGATTTGAAACACAGCGGCATGAAATAGACGAGGCTCGGGGAGTGTCATGCAGCAAGAGCAAATCAACCTGCGGAAATATTACGAGTCGAATGGTTACGTTGTTATGCCAGGGCTGATAACGACGGACCAAGTCGAGAGCTTGCTCAAGGCATATAAGGAACAAATCGTTCCCTCCAAAGCCAAGTTTTTTCGGCAAAACACCAATGTTTATGAAACCAACCGTTTTACGAGCGGTGGTCACGTAGCCCAGAGTTTTTTGGACATTCACAACTACAAGAAATTCCCTGAATTCCGGAAATCAGCCCTCGACATCTATTTTTCAAACGAGATGCTGCATGCGTTGTCAGACCTGACCGGCTCCGGTCGGCACAACCTCATGGAGAGCACGCTTTTCGACGCAAACACCGTGACGCCTGCACATCAGGATTGGTGGTATCTGGACAGTATTCCGAATGGGCACCTGCTTGCGGCGTGGATCGCCCTCGAAGATATTGAGGAAGACGCCGGCAGGTTCTACGTGATTCCTCAAACACACAAAACGGTGTTGCATGAAAGCGGCATGCCTCACTCGGTCTGGTTAGCGCGCATGAAGGAATACGTGGATACGCACGCTGATAAAGTACTTGCTCCAGAACTTAAGAAAGGCGATGCGGTCTTCTGGAATTCCAGGACCATCCACGGCTCACTTCCTACCAAGGATCTGAGATATTCGCGCAAGTCGATGATCGGCCATTACATGCCATCCGAAATGACATTTGGAAACCTGTTTACAACAAAGCCTTGGGTTAAGTATGAGACCTATGAGGGCCATCAATACTTTGCAAATCAGCCGGAGCATTCTCTAAAGGCTGAGGTGATTTCAAAGGTAAAGATTGCGCTTTACGACAGCCCGCGTTTGCTTAAATATGTGCGGAAATTCCAAAAGCGTTCGATCGCCGAAACGTTGCGGTCGGCGCGCGTAGTCATCTAGGTGAATAGTTTAGCTTTGGCCGAACTACGGGGGACGGAGTCGGTTTTAAAGTAGATAAAAAGCTGTTTAGGAGGAACAAATAGCTTCCGGCGGACGCGGTCGGTCCTTGTTCTACTTTCCAATGCAGAAGGTGCTGAAGATCAGATTCAGGATATCGTCGTTGGTGGTGGCGCCCGTGATCTCATCGAGGAGACGAAGGGCGTTGTAGAGATCGAGCAGCAGCATTTCGTGGGGCGTACGGTTGGCGACCGCAGTCTTTGCGGCTTCGAGCGCCTGGACTGATTCGCGGACCAGTTCCTGATGGCGCAGGCTGGTGAGAAATCCGCTCTCTGCGGAGGCACCGGGCCCCATGTGGCGGAGGATTTCCGCGCGCAGCTCAGCAATGCCGGAGCCCGTGAGCGCTGACGTTCGCACGCGGGTCAGCTGACAACCTGGAATCGAAAACGGAGAGCCATTCAAGTCTGCCTTGTTTTCCACCAGCACCGCGGTACGATCTGCCGCCTGCGCCAGCAGTTCCTGATCTTCGGGGGCGAGGGGCGCGGAAGCGTCGAGCACGATCAGAACCAGGTCGGCGTCGGCAAGAGCTTCCATCGATTTTCGAATGCCGATGCTCTCGGCTTCGTCGAGCGCGTGGCGGATG
Source organism: Terriglobales bacterium (assembly GCA_035262225.1). Taxonomy (GTDB): domain Bacteria; phylum Acidobacteriota; class Terriglobia; order Terriglobales; family Acidobacteriaceae; genus DATFTE01. The sequence goes on along the minus strand of DATFTE010000137.1, from coordinate 28,817 downwards.
CCGGCGGTGTCTACCAGTTTCACGGGAATGCCACCGATCGCCACGGTTTCGCTTACCAGATCACGAGTCGTGCCCGGCATGGCGGTGACGATGGCGCGTTCGCGCTCTACCAAATGATTGAACAGGCTCGACTTGCCGACGTTGGGGCGACCAACGATGGCCAGAGTCAATCCTTCGTGAACGATCTTGCCGTAGGCGAAAGTTCCGGCCAGCTGCTCGAGGGGAATGCGCACGCTGGCGATGCCATGCACAATCTGATCCGACGGCAGCACCGAGACATCGTCTTCCGCGAAATCGATTCCGGCTTCGAGCCTGGCAATCAGTTCCACCAGCGTCTTCTTGAGGGGCTGCAGACGGTGGCTGAGCGCGCCGCCCAGCTGTTGCGCGGCCACTTTCGCCTGGTAGAGAGTCCGGGAATCGATGAGGTCGCGGACGGCTTCCGCCTGGGTCAGGTCGAGGCGTCCATTGAGGAAGGCGCGCATGGTGAATTCGCCAGGTTCGGCCAGGCGTGCCCCGCGCTCGAGAGCTAGTTCGAGGATATGGCGCAAGACGACGGGCGCTCCGTGGCAGGAGATTTCGACGATATCGTCGGTGGTGTAGGAGTGCGGCTTGGGGAAGTAGGTGACGACGACTTCGTCAATAGGGGCGGAGCCTTGCTCCGCGGGACCACCGCGGGCGGTCGTCTCTCTGTCGTCCGGGGTGGGTTCCACGAGTTCGCCGAAGACAGCGCATCGCGGTTGCAAATCGTGCTTCAGACGGAGCATAGCAAGAGCGATGGAGCGGGCATCCGGCCCGGCGAAGCGCACGACACCGAGGCCGCCGCGGCCGGCTGGCGTGGCTATGGCCACGATCGTGTCGTCGAGATTCACGGAAACAGTTTCGAGTTTCTCGCCCCGGGTTGCAAGCGCCGGGGGCGATCGCCCTCATGGAATGGTGCGCCGGGCTGCCCGGCTGGCGGGCGTCTTGTAGTTCTTGGGATAGACAATCAGGTGGCGGCGCATGCCTTCGCCCTGGCTTTCCGTATGCAAGTCGGTCTGATCGCGCAGGGCCAGGTGCACAATGCGGCGCTCGCGCGACGACATGGGAGCAAATTCGTAGGGAGTGCCCGTCTTGCGCACCCTCTCGGCTGCCACTCCCGCCGCCAGGCGCAGCTCTTCCAGGCGCATGGAACGATGATTCATGCAGTCGAAGGAAATCTTTTCATGCTCATTGCCCGGCAGGCGGAGCATTTCAAGCGCCAGCAGTTCGATCGAGCGCAACAGTTCCGCACCCCGCTCCAGAAGAAGCGGGGCGTCAGGGCCGGAGAATTCCACCAGGATTTCCGGACGCTCCCAGTCGCGATCTTCTCCCAAGGGAGGATCCACGGTGATGCGGTACTTCAAGCGCAGTCCGCCCTTGAGGACAACGGCGCGCAGAAATTCGTCGATCTTCTTGGCAGCAGCGATTTTATCGGGCATCGGCATAGAAGACAGCTCTTGGCTCTAAAAGGCTCACTTGTCTTTCTTGCGGGCGCGTTTGGCGGCCATCTCTCGCATTTCGCGCCCCAGCGGGGTGCGGTTCATGATGAATTGCTGACTGATGGCGATCAAGTTGCTTAAGCCGTAGTACAGGTTGAGGCCGGCGGCGAGATTATAGAAGATGAAGCCCATGGCCAGCGGCATGATCCAGTTCATCATCTTCTGCTGCTGCGGATCAATGCCGGCCTGGGGTGTCATGCGCTGGGTGGCAATCATGCTGATCACCAGCAGCGTGGGCAGAATGTAGTGCGGATCCGGTGATGACAGATCGCGGATCCACAGCCAGGGCGCATGCCGCAAATCGATGGCTACGCCCAGCATGCGATAGTAAGCAAACAGAATCGGCATCTGGATCAGAAGAGGCAGGCAGCCGCCAACCGGGCTCACTTTCTCCTGCTTCATCAGCGCCGCGATTTCCTGGTTCATTTCCTGGCGGCGCGGATCGCGCATGCTGTACTTCTTGTACTTCTCCTTGATGGCGTTCATCTGCGGCTGGATCTTCTGCATCTTCAGCGCCGATTTCATGCTGGAGATGCGCAGCGGTAACAGAGCCAGCGTGATGATCAGGGTCTGGATAACGATCGCCCAGCCCCAGTTCTGAACGATATTGTTGTAGGTCCAGCGCAGCCACACGAACAGCGGCCGCGACAAGAAGCCAAACCAGCCGTAGTCAATCAACTGGCGCAAGTTCGGATCCACGTTCGCGGGCAGGCCAGCGACGGGAACCGTCTCCAGTATTCTGAGGACCTTGGGTCCCACGAACAGCCGACCGACTGATGGCCCTTTTAGACTGCCGACGGCCATGCCCAGAACGTCTGCCATGGTCTTCTCGCCTTCGGGCCTTCTCCAGTCTTTGGGAATCTCGATGGGGTTGCGCAGCGTGACCAGGGCTGGGTTCCGTGTGTCCTCGGGGAGGAACACGGCGGCGAAATACTGGTCGCTGACCGCCGCCCAGACGAAAGGACCAGTCAGGGTGTTGCCGGAGCTCACTTTCTTCGCGGCGAGTCGCTCCACGTCGCCGTTGGCGAGCTGGAATTCGATCCGGGAGGCGGCGAAGGCTGCCGGACTGTTGGCGTCTCCCAAGCCCGCGGGCCACATGGGAAAGGCGCTGATCTGACTTCCCTTTTCGACCACCGTGGCCTCGACGTGCGCGACGTAGCTGTCGTCGAAGCGGAAGACCTTGCGGACGGAGAGATCGGCGTCGGCGTACTCGAAGGAGAGCTCGCAGGGCGCAACGCAGTTGCCGCTACGCGAACTCAGGTATAGAACCGAGTTCAGCTTGTTGCGCTGGGCTTCATCGTAAGTCCAGAGTGAAAGCGGGTAGCCGAATTTTTCCGAGGCTGCTGGGTTGACCAGTTCGAGGGGCCTGCGCTGGTCGTCGTCATATTGTTTCAGGATCCAGGACTTTACCTGCCCGCCGTGATTGGTCAAGGTGATGCGATACAGGCTACTGTCGACCACAGTCTCGGATTCCGCGCCCGCCTGCCGCGAAACGCCCGGGGCGGGTACCGCAGGACCGCCGGCCGCAACTGCTGCGGACACGGCGCCCCCGGGCGCCGGTGCCGAGGTCTTGGGTTGCACCTCAGATGGGGTCGCGGGCGGCTGCGGGAGATAGCGCTTGAGAATGGGCTGAAAGATCAGGATTACGAGAAAGGTGAGTACAAAGACAAGGAGCAGCCGTCGCTCCATGCCGGGATCCTGTTGGGGATTGGGAAAGTCTGGCAAATGTTTACCGTGCACCTAACAAAAAGCGAGAATTCGCGAGACCCGCTCGCGGGAACCTCAATGCTCCAACCCGGGAAAACCGCCGCCCTGCGCCTCGATCCGCGAACCCTGGTGTCGCGTCACCACCGGATCGTACCCGCCCCTGGCAAAGGGATGGCAGCGCAGCAGGCGCCGAACCGCCAATGCGGTTCCGCGCAATGCGCCGAGGCGGTCGATCGCCTCCATGGCGTATTCCGAACAGGTGGGAGTGTAGCGGCAGGCCGGAAGTAACATGGGCGAAATCGCCCACTTGTACGCCCGCAGCAACCCGAGTGCAGCTGTTCTCGTCACGTCCTTCATTTCTTGTCCGCCGATTTTTGGATGATTTCAAAGGCCCGGGTGATTTCTTTCCCGATCTGCGAAAAATCAGCGGCCAGCAACGATTTCTTGGGGTTGATAACCACATCCACTGGACCGCACTGCGCAGGACGATGCAATCGCACCGCCTCCCGGAGTCGCCTCTTCATGCGGTTGCGATCCACCGCTCCACCCAGAACTCGACCCACGGTGAAACCGACGCGCAACCCCTCGCCCACGGTGCGGCGCAGGTAGAACACCGTCATATGAGCGGCAAAATGACGCCGGCCCTGTTTGTAAACGCGTTCAAAATCAGCATGCCGTAAGAGCCGAATGCTGCGGGGAAAACCAGGCCCGGAACCAGGGCCCGGGGAATCAGTACTGCGATTCGGAGCGAGGGCGCTCACCATTCACGATCCGAACTCAGGCGGAATTCCGCGCCGCCAGAGAAAAGGCCCAAGTCTATTCACGGAAACCGGGCTTGACGGAAACCCGCTTGCGCCCTTTGGCGCGCCGGCGCGAGATCACCGCGCGACCGCTCTTGGTCTTCATGCGCGTACGAAATCCGTGCGTCTTCGCGCGGTGACGTCGGTTGGGTTGGAAAGTGCGCTTGGGCATGGAAAAATTACCTGCTCCTGATCAGTCGGATAGATGTCGCTAAGACAAACGACGAGTATAAATGAGAGCATGCGGGGCGGGCAAACCCGGCGGCGGCTCCGCAACCGCGAGCGTCATCACCAGCGGGAATGTTTCCGTCCGCGGGGGGGAACCACTCTGGGACGCTCCCGGCCCGGCAAGTTGCACCTGGCGCGCGGCAGTGATAGGTCGAGTACTTGACAGAAAATTTTCCTCGGGTATTGATTACAGAGCGCTTCGAAAAAGTCTTGCGAACTTTTCCACACAGCGAAAAATTTTGTGCTACTATGCCGCTCTGTTCCAGCGTACTGAAACTCTCTGAAGCCAGCGCAATTGCCCCCGCAGGGCTTTTGCTCTGCTGGAAACGAAAGCATTCTTTCAGAAGGATTTGATGTCCGGGCGCTGACCCAGCCACGGCAGCCCAGCGAAAAATATCTTATGTCTGTACCTAGTCCAAGCCTTACGCCTAATCCGTGGTTGCGCATTCTCGATGCGCTTGAGAAGAAAATCAACCGGCACTCCTACGACACCTGGCTCAAGCCGACCCGCTTCAGTCATACCAGCGGCGGCATCCTGTTCATTAGCGTACCCACCAAAGAGTTCCGCCACGTGGGCGACAAATACGCCGATCTCATCCAGGAGGCGATCGACAACCTCGGCATGGAGTATCGCGACGTGCAGTTTGTAACCCCCGAGGACAATGGTCCGGCAGCGACGCCCCTCCGTCACGATGGCGGCCTGTCTGTGCATCAGGGCGGAACCGGAGCCGCCCTCCACCCCCAACAGTCGCGCTTTGACTGGGACGGAGCCGCGCAACTGAATTCCCGCTACACCTTCGACGCCTTTGTGATCGGCAGCGGCAACCAGTTCGCCCACGCTGCCTGTCAGGCCGTCGCCGAACGCCCATCGAAAGCCTACAACCCGCTCTTCCTCTACGGCGGCGTCGGGATGGGCAAGACTCACTTGATGCAGGCCATCGGGCACGAAATCAAGCGCCGGCAGCCGCAGGCGGCGATCTGTTACGTCTCGAGCGAGAAGTTCACCAACGAGATGATCAACTCGTTGCGCTATGACAAGATGACCAGCTTCCGCGACAAGTTTCGCAGTGTGGACGTTTTGCTGGTGGATGACATCCAGTTCCTGGCCCAGAAAGAGCGCACCCAGGAGGAGTTCTTCCACACGTTCAACGCCCTGCACGAGTCGATGAAGCAGATCGTTATCGCCAGCGACCGCCCGCCCAAGGAGCTTGCCGAGATCGAGGATCGCCTGCGCAGCCGCTTCGAGTGGGGGCTGATTGCCGACATCCAGCCACCCGATCTTGAGACCAAGGTGGCCATCCTGCAGAAGAAAGCCGAGCAGGAGAAAGTTACGATTCCGACCGATGTGGCGCTTTACATTGCCTCCAATATCCGCTCCAACGTGCGCGAACTGGAGGGAGCGCTCATCCGGCTGGTGGCGCATTCTTCTCTCATCGGTGCGGAAATCACCCTCCCCTACGCCCAACAAGTGCTCAAGAACTTCATCGACTCGCAGGCGCGCAAGGTCACCATCGAGTCCATCCAGAAGGCGGTGGCGGAGCAATTCGGTCTGCGCCTAGTCGAGATCAAGGCGAAGAACAACTCGCGAGCGATCGTGTACCCGCGGCAGATTGCCATGTACCTGGCGAAGCATCTCACGGAGGCCTCGCTGCCGGAGATCGGAAGGCAATTTGGCGGCAAGCACCACACGACGGTTCTGCACTCGGTCGAGAAGATCGAAGAGGCCCGCAAGACAGACAAGGATTTGAACAGGCTCATCAATAAGCTCACGGAGCAATTAGGCGGATAAAACGCGGTGCGGCAGGCGATTTCCACACATAAGCGCTGTCTTCGCGGTTCACGGTTGTGGAGCCGGTGTGGAAGCTGTGCAAGAGCAGCGGGAGCCCAGACGGAAGAAAGAAGTATTCATCAGCCACCGAAGGCGCAGGCCCCTATTTTAAACATGAGGTGCTGGCCGGAATGCGGTGCTCGCCAGCAGCTTGCCCCGGATTTCCACTTTTCCGAAGCGCCTGCTGTTACTGCTGGTTTTATAGGTTTTTCTTTTGATATAAGGAAGTAATAGAAGTAGTACCGCGCAATGGGGGACTTGGTTTTATGCCGGTGGAAGCGATTGCGACGGGAACCACAACGATGGAGATCACGGTCGGCAAGTTCGAACTTCTGCGGGAGCTGACAGCGACCCAGGGAGTGGTCGAACGAAAAACCACGATTCCCATCCTCTCCAACTACCTGTTTGAAGCCGCGGGAGACCAGCTCTCCTTGACGGCTACTGACCTCGATCTGAGCCTGCGCACGTCGTGTCCGGCGAAGGTGAAAAAAGAAGGCTCGTGCACTATCCCCGCGCGCAAACTGCACGATTACGTAAAGCTGCTGCCTGATGCCGATATCACCATAAAGCTGCTCGAGAACCACTGGGTCAGTATTCGCTGTGGTCGCTCCCATACCAAGATGGTCGGCATGGCGAAGTCAAACTTCCCGACTCTGCCCGTGTTTCCGACCGCAGGGGTGGTGAAGATTTCGGGGCCGGTGCTACGGTCGATGATCGCCAAAACCGGATTTGCCATCGCCAACGAAGAATCCCGCTACACGCTGAACGGCGCCCTGATGGTGCTGAAGCCCGAATCGATCACTATGGTGGCCACCGACGGGCACCGCCTGTCGCATATCGAGCGGCCGGGAGAGAAGTTCGACGGCATTTCCGGGGAGATGAAGACCCTGATTCCCAAGAAGTGCATGGACGAGTTGAAGAGCTTGCTCGATGCGACCGACGATCCGGTAACCATCGATTTCGCCAAGGACGAATCTACCCTCTATTTCCACATTGGTCCGCGGCTGCTGACCTCGCGCCAGCTCACCGGCCAATTCCCCAACTACGAAGCTGTTCTCCCCAAAGACAACAGCAAGAGCATTACCCTGAACGGGGAAGAGTTCAGCCAGGCAATCTCGCGCGTGGCCCAGTTTGCCGACGAGCGCTCGCGTGCCGTGCGCCTGAAGCTGGAAAAAGGCGAACTGAAGCTTTCGGCGTCGTCGACCGAGACCGGCGAATCCGAAGATTCACTCGAAATCAGCTACGATGGCGACCCGTTGACCATCGGCTTCAACGCCCAGTACATCCTCGACTTCCTCAAGGCCACGGGCGCTGGTGATGTCAAGCTGGAACTGAAAGACGCCCAGTCCGCCGGCCAGCTGCGCCCGGCCGAGAACGAGGACTACAAGTACCGCTACATCGTGATGCCCATGCGAATCTGAGGGCCTGGCCGCCACCCTGACGCAGGGGAATCCGCCTTCGATGAAGCCACAGTGGGGCCGGTGTCTGCTTGACCTCTCCCCGTTCCCCGCCGTAAAGTGTCCGGCACTCTTTTGACAGGAGGGCCAGGTCATGGCGATGCTATCCGGGTTTAAGCAGTTCATTCTGCGCGGCAACGTGGTGGATATGGCGGTGGGCGTGGTCGTGGGCGCAGCCTTTGGCAGTGTGGTCACGGCGCTGACCAAGGATCTGCTTACGCCGCTGATGGCAGCCCTGGTGGGTAAGCCGGACTTCTCGTCAGTCGCATTTGCCCTCAACGGAAGCAACTTTCCTGTCGGCGACTTCATTAACGCGGTGGTGTCGTTTCTGCTGATTGCGGCGGCGATTTATTTCTTCGTGGTCTTGCCGATCAATACCCTGGTGGCGAGGATGCACGCCAAGGATCCCGCGCCGGCAGCGACCACCAGGAAGTGTCCCGAGTGCAAGATGGAGGTCCCCGTCGACGCGCGGCGCTGTGGACATTGCACCTCTCAGATTTCGGCGGCAGCGGCTTAATGCCCGCGACAACCTGTGATCCGGCCTGGCTGCGCTCCGCCGGACAGCCGCAGCGGCGCCCGACGTTGGTTGGCGTCTTCCGCCAGACCCATCTTGTAACATGAAGGTATGAGGTCCGCCGCCCGCACGCTCGGCTTGGCTCTGGCACTGTTGACCCTGCCCGCCGTGGCTCAGAGCACAAAGGCCGCAGCTGAATCCTCCTCCAAGCCGCACGCCAGGGCGCGGGAGAGCGCCCCCGAGCTGGGATCGATCGCCGATGGCGTTTACCGCAACTCGTCTCTGAATCTCTCCTTCAAGATCCCCTTCGGCTGGGTGGATCGCACCTCCGGCATGCGCGAGGGCAGTGAGCCGGGGAGGTCGGTCGTGCTGCTGTCGGTGTTTGAGCGGCCGCCGGAGGCGCAGGCCGAGGGGATCAATCCAGCCGTGGTGATTGCCGCCGAGAGTGTGTCGTCGTACCCCGGCCTGAAGACCGCTGCGGACTACTTTGGCCCGATTTCCGAACTCGCCAGCAGCCAAGGCTTCAAGGTAGCGAACCCGCCTTACGAATTTTTGGTAGGCGCTCGGCGGTTGGTGCGCGCCGATTTTGTAAAAGCGAAAGACTCCGCCGTGGTTCACCAAACTTCACTGGTCTTGCTCGAAAAGAACTGGATCGTCTCCTTCACTTTTCTCGGCACCAGTGATGACGAAATGGATGAACTCCTGTCGCGACTGAGCTTTGGAAGGCCGCCCCCGAGCCGATCCTTGAAATGAGCCCCACACCGCCCGTCTAACCCCTTTCGATGCAGTCGTTACCGCCCCGGTTCGGGGGTGAAAAAAGCTCGGGTTTATGTTACAATTTTAACTATCTTGCGGTGCATTAAGTGTTAATAATTTCAGTAGTTTGAAGTGGTTTTCGGGCACGAGAAAAGTAAGCCGGGAAAAAGCAGATCCCGGTCTTCCCAGGGAGTGGAATGGCGACTAAAGAAATCAACACTGCCATCGTCGAAACAAAAGCCAAGAACGGGAGGACTACCCCCATCAACGGAGGCAATGGCGACTACACAGCCGATTCGATCAAGGTGCTGGGCGGCATGGAAGCCGTTCGCAAACGCCCGGCGATGTACATTGGATCGACCGGAGAATTGGGCCTTCATCATCTGGTTTACGAAGTGGTAGACAACTCCGTCGACGAGGCGCTGGCCGGGTTCGCCGACAAGATCGATGTCACCATCCATCTCGACAACTCGATTACGGTGGTCGACAACGGGCGTGGCATCCCCGTCGACAACATGGATATCGACGGCGAAAAGGTTCCCGCCGCCCAGGTGGTGATGACCAGGCTGCACGCCGGCGGAAAGTTCGACTCTTCGACCTACAAAGTGTCCGGCGGATTGCACGGGGTTGGTGTTTCCTGCGTCAACGCGCTGAGCGAGGAGCTGGAACTGGAGATCTGGCGCGACGGATTTACCTGGGAGCAGACGTACTCCAAGGGTGAGCCCACCAGCAAGCTCAAAAAGACCGGCGCCGCCAAGGTAAAGACCGGGACCAAGGTTCGCTTTCTTCCCGACAAGTCGATCTTCACGCTTACGGAATACAACTTCGATACCTTGTCGCAGCGCCTGCGCGAACTGGCCTTCTTGAACAAAGGCCTGTTGATTACGCTCACCGATGAGCGCGCCACCGACGCCAAGACCGGCGAGGCAAAACGCGCCGACTTCAAATACAACGGCGGTATCGCCGAATTCATCAAGCATCTGAACCGCGGCAAACAGGTGCTGCACGACAAGCCAATCTACATGGAAGCCGAAAAAGACGGCGTGGTCATGGAGATCGGGCTGCAGTACAACGACGGTTATTCGGAAGCGGTCTTCAGCTTCGCCAACAACATCAATACCGTCGACGGCGGCACGCATCTTTCCGGCTTCCGCACTGCGCTGACGCGCACCATCAACAATGCCGGCCAGCAGATGGGCCTGTTCAAGGACGTAAAGGAAAATCTCACGGGAGACGATGTTCGCGAAGGCCTGGTGGCCGTCATCAGCGTGAAGTTGCCACAGCCGCAGTTTGAGGGACAGACCAAGGGCAAGCTGAATTCCGACATCGCGGGCATCGTGCAGGCGGTGGTGAACGAGAAGCTGGGCGCCTTCTTCGAGCAGAACACAGGCGTGGGGCGCAAGATCATCAACAAGGCCGTCGATGCGGCGCGCGCCCGCGAAGCCGCCCGCAAGGCCCGCGACCTGACACGCCGCAAAGGCGCGCTGGATGGCGGAGGCCTGCCGGGCAAGCTGGCGGACTGCTCCGAGCGCCAGCCCGACCGCTGCGAGCTGTTTCTGGTCGAGGGCGAGTCGGCCGGTGGCACCGCCAAACAGGGACGCGACCGCCGCTTCCAGGCGATCCTGCCGCTCAAGGGCAAGATTCTCAACGTGGAGAAGGCGCGCTACGACAAGATGCTGGGGCACGAGGAAATCCGTGCCATGATCACCGCCCTCGGCACCGGCATTTCGAAGGAAGATTTCGATGCCAGCAAGCTGCGCTACGGCAAGATCATCCTGATGACCGACGCCGACGTGGACGGAAGCCACATCCGCACCCTGTTGTTGACGTTCTTTTTCCGCCACATGCAGGAGCTGATCAAGCGCAACAACGTTTACATTGCGCAGCCGCCGCTCTATTCAATCAAGAAGGGCAAGTCGCAGCAGTACATCAAGGACGACAAAGAATACGTGAAAGTCATGGTGAAGCGCGCCGCCGAAGGACTGGTGGTGCGCTATGGTGAGGGCGCGGCCAAGCTGGAGGGCGCGGCGCTGGCGAAGTTCATCACCGGATTGAAGGACTATCTCGACTCGCTCGACAAGCTCGACAAGCGGCTGCGGGATGAGAAGATCACCGAGATGTTGCCGCGGCTGGATCTCTTGAAGCGCGCCGATTTCGAAGGGGAAAAGAAATCCGCACCCAAGAAAATCGAGAAGCTCGAACGGGAGCTGAAGCACATGCAGAAGGAGCGCGGCTTCAAGGAAGTCGAAAGCCGCTACGAGGAAGAACACAACCTGTGGGAGGTGCGGTACGTGAATTCCCAGGGCGCCGAGCACGTCATCAACTGGGAGCTGGCCACCTCGCCCGAGTACCGCCAGCTGGTGGCGAAGTTCAAGCAGATCGAGCCCTTTCTCGAGCCGCCCTTCGTGATTGAAGCCGTGCCCCGGTCCAGCGCTGCCAAGGCCGAGCCCGAGGAAGAAGAATCGAGCGGGGAGGAGAGCGGCGAGAACGCAGAGAAGAAAACGCCGGCCGCGGCGCCGAAGAGGAAATCGGCCATCACGGAAGTGGTCGAAAAAACCACCGCTCGCGATCTCTACGAGTATGTGCTCAGCGAAGGCAAGAAAGAATTCACCGTCCAGCGCTACAAGGGGCTGGGGGAAATGACCTCGCAGCAGCTGTGGGAGACGACCATGGATCCCGAGCGCCGTACCCTGCTTTCGGTGAAGCTCGAGGACATCACCGAAACCGAGAACATCTTCAGCACGCTCATGGGCGAAGACGTCGAGGCGCGGCGGAAGTTCATCGAAGAGAACGCGCTGGATGTGAAGAACCTGGATATCTGACCGGGTCTGGTGTCCGATTCCCCAGGGCGGCTCGAAGCCGCCTTTTTTCCCGCCATGCGACGGATCGCGCTTGCCACTTGCGAGAAATTCGTGTCATTGACGGACGACGATCGGCTGCTGATCGCGCCCCTGCGAAGTCGAGGTTTTGCGGCTGAGCCTGCGGTGTGGAGCGATCCTGATGTCCCCTGGTCCGGTTGCGACGCAGTCATCCTGCGTTCCTGTTGGGATTACCACCTGCGCCTCGCTGACTTTCTCGCCTGGATTGGATGGTTGGAAAAAGCCGGGGTGCGACTGTGGAATCCGCCGGACATGGTTCGCTGGAATGCCGACAAGAGTTACCTGCGGGATCTCGAAAGCCGCGGGATTCCGATCGTGCCGACCCTCTGGCCCGAGGAGCGGGTCAGCCTGCTCCAGCAACTGCGTGCGCTCGGCTGGGATCGGGCTGTAATCAAGCCGCGCGTGTCGGCGACCGCGCACCGCACCATGCTGGTCTCGGCGGATGATGCGGCCGACGCGCAGTCGCTGGCGGATGAGCTGCTGGCCGGGCCCGGCGTGATGGTGCAGCAGTTCATGGATGGAATCCGGACGAACGGCGAGTGGTCGCTGATCTTTTTTTCCGCCAAGTTCAGTCATGCGGTAATCAAGATTCCGAGGGCCGGAGACTTCCGCGTGCAGCATGATTTCGGCGGGTCGGAGGAAAGCGCCGAAGCGCCCCGTGAAATCCGGGAAGCGGCCGCCCGTGTGGTTGCCGCGCTCGAACAGGTGCCGCTCTACGCCCGCGTCGATGGCGTCGAAAGCGGCGGCCGATTTCTGCTGATGGAGCTGGAGTTGATTGAGCCTGCGCTTTTTCTGGGCTTCACGGGGGATGCTGCGCATCGCTTTGCGAAATCCGTGTCCGATCATCTCCGCTGACCCAACCCCCCGCTTTAGAAAATTGCCGCAAGACGATTTCGGCGCGCCGTTCTTCCGGCAAGGAGAACGACTATGCCAACGCGGCTGGAATCATTGAGAGGGAACATTCGGCCCTGGATGTGGGGCGTCGCAGGTGGGACCATGCTGATCCTGTCAGCAATCTGCACCCCGAACCTCCAGCGGGCGTGGGCACCTCGGGTCGGACCGCCGTTCGAGCGCGCATATTCGATGGCGCCCCAGGCGGCCGTGTCCAGTTCGAAGTTGGGTATTGCGACGGCTTCAGCGCCACCTGCGGCTCGCAGCGGGGAGGACGCGGTGGCCGACCGCAAAATGGTCCGCACCATCGCCATCGAAATGACGGTGGCCAATCCCATCGATGCGGCACGAGCGATTCAGGCATTTGCCGCCGGCCTTGGCGGCTATGTCGAATCTTCCGAGCTCAGCACCGAGAACGCTCCCAGCGCGAGTGTGACGCTACGCGTGCCCGCGGCGAGACTGGACGAGGCCGAATCCGGCCTGCGCAAGATGGCGATTCGCGTGGACAGCGAGAAGACCGGCGCGCAGGACGTCACAAAACAATACGCCGACATGGACGCGCGACTGCGTAACCTGCGAGCGGAAGAGGCGCAGTATCTCGAGATCATGAAAAACGCGAGCCAGGTGAAAGACATGCTCGAGGTCAGCGAAAAACTCAGTGGCGTGCGCGGGGAAATCGAGCAACAACAGACGGAGTTCCGAACCCTGTCGAAGCAGGTGGAAACCGTCGCCATCACGATTGGTTTGCGGGCACCGGCCAACATGGATGCTTTTCGCTTCGACTGGCATCCGCTCGATCAGCTCAAGCTCGCAACCCGCGACGCCCTTGACGGGTTGGCCGACTATGCCGGGACGATGACGGCGGTCATTCTGTATCTGCCTGTCGTCTTGCTCTGGGCCATGACGGGCGTCGCAGCCGTGTGGATCGGGTGGCGGGTGCTGCGTTGGGTGGGACGAGCGTTCTTCGGGTGGCATCGGGCGCCAGCGGTGCAGTAACACCAGACGCAGCGGAGCTGCGTCCCTGCGGCGGCGGTCGTGAACGCCCCTCGCGTCAGCTCGAGAGACGCCGCTTTGCTGCGTCTGGTGTTGCCGGTTACTCTCGTTCTGCCCGGGGTTACCAATTCCCCGCTGCAAGTTGCGCTTCGCTCCCCGTTCTCCCAACAGCAACAAGGGGAGATTGCAATGAAGACGCTGTTCTTACTCTGGCTGTGCGCGTGTTCGGTAACTTGGGGAATGGCGGAGAGCGATAGTTCGAATGCGCCGGCGCTCACTATCTACAACCAGAATTTCTTTGTCGCGCGGGAGCGCTTTCCCATGGATCTGAAAGACGGCGTGAACCAGGTGCAGTATGCCGGGATTGCTGCTCATCTTGAGCCCGATTCGGTGATCCTGCGCGATCCTGCGGGACGGCCCCTCCAAATCCTCGAACAGAACTATCGCAATGATCCGGTCTCCCAAGAATTGCTGTTGTCTTTCTATGAAGGCAAGACCATCGACTTCCTGGTACAGCGCGGCGAAAAGCAGGAAACGATGAAGGGCAAGATTGTGCGCAGCGGCTACATTCCCGCCCCGGCATTGGCCAATGGTTATCCGCAACCGGGTTATGGCCAGCCCATCATCGAGATCGACGGGGTGCTGCGCTTCGGACTGCCGGGGCAGCCGCTGTTTCCCGCGCTCTCCGGCGATTCGATTCTCAAGCCGACCCTAAGCTGGCTGCTCGAGACCGGCAATGCGGGAAAATTCGATGCCGAGCTGTCTTACGTGAGCGGCGGCATGACCTGGCAGTCGGACTTCAACCTGGTCATCTCCGACAAATCCAATCCCAGGTTCGACGTGCTCGACCTGGTGGGCTGGATCACCATGCGCAACCAGAGTGGCAAGACATTTGAAAATGCGCGCATCAAGCTGCTGGCGGGCGATGTCAGCAAGCTCGAGCAGCCGGGAATCGCAGGCCGCATGTATGCCGCCGAGGCCAAAGCGATGAACATGGAGGCTCCCACGGCGCCTGCGGTGAGCGAGAAATCGTTCGACGAATTTCATCTCTACACCCTGGCGCGCCCGACCACGCTGCGCGATGAGGAGACCAAGCAGGTGGAATTCGTGCAGGCACTCGGACTGCATGCCGAGCGGCTCTACATTTACGACGGAGCGAAAACGCAGCAGTACGGTTATTACAGCCCCGAGCAGGTGCGCCAGGATCAGGGCTACGGCACGCTCTCCAATCCCAAAGTGTGGGTGATGGAAGAATTCAGGAACTCGGAAACGAACCACCTGGGGATTCCGCTACCCAAAGGGAAACTGCGCTTCTACCGCCGCGACACGGACGGGCACCTGGAATTCGTGGGCGAAAATACGATCGACCACACGCCCCGGGATGAAACCATCCGGGTTTACACCGGCAACGCTTTTGACGTGGTCGGCGAGCGCAAGCGCACCAACTATCATCTGGATTCCTCGCACAACTGGATGGACGAGTCATTCGAAATCCGCGTGCGCAATCACAAGAAAGAACCCGTGAATGTGCGCGCGGTCGAACACCTGTATCGCTGGACGAACTGGAAGCTCACGGAGCAATCGGCGCAGTGGGTGAAGAAGGATGCACAGACGATCGAGTTCCCCCTGGCCATCGCGCCCGACGGGGAACAGGTGGTCGCCTACACGGTGCACTACTCCTGGTAAACGAGCGCTACCCGGGATACTTCGCCTGCCGATGAGTACGGTCAAAGGCGATCCAGACCACCGCCATCACTACCAACAGGAGCACACTCCCTTCGGGACCGACGGTACCTCCGGTGATGACCCTGGGGCCGTGCAGGCGGGAGCGCAGCAGGTGGCCGGGAACCAGTGTTCCGCTGTCGGGGACGGAATATACGTAACTTTCGCCCCAGTCCCAGGCCGCGTGAAAGCCCACGGCAAACCACAGGTTGCCGGTGCGACGCAAGGTGAGGCAGAAGAAGAATCCGACGATCGCCACCCCCAGAATGCCCATCCAGTTCTCTCCCTGGTTGGCGAGGTGGATGCCGCCGAACATCAGCGAGAGCAGAACCGCAGCGGGCCAGAACCCGATCGCGCCACCCAGGGTGAACTGCGTGTAGCCGCGCAGCAGGAACTCTTCTGACAGTGCGACCAGCAAGAAGAACGCGGTCCAGAACAGGGCAAATTTCGCGAGCCGGTAGCCGTGCATCGCCAGGCCGCTGAAATCGTAGGCGTGGAAGGCTTCGAGAAGCAGAATCAGCAGGGTTACGGAGGCGATTCCCCACAGCAGTCCGAGCCGGAAGTTGCTGCCCAGTATTCCCCGGGCCGGCAAACCATACGCGGCAAACGGCCGTTGCTCCAGGCGCGCCAGGAAGAGTGCCGGTAGCGTCACTTCCAAGACAAAGAGCACCTTGTCCACGAAAATCAGGCGCAGCGGCCCCAGCATATGCAGGCTGTTCAACACCACCTGAGAGATGAAGAACAGCGCTGCCACCAGAAATAGGTAAACCAGCAGGCGCCAGCCAGCGCGCAGCCCGCCGGGGCCGAGGAAGATGCCGTGGGTGCCCTCGCGCAAGGCGAGTGGCGCCACGTCCGGGGAGAATTCGACAGCGGGTGCCGGCGGCACGGTTGACCCGGACACCGGATCGCGATTCTCGTTGTCTTCGGCCATAGGCGGAAGATTTCCTGAACTATTACCCGACATGGTAAAACACGGCTTCGTCCCATGGGCCGATTTCTTACCCGCGAGCGCGTCGGACCACCGCAATTGCGGGCAGGGCTGCTTTTATTGATTTTTCTGGCGCAGTCCCTGTGGCTGGTGCGTCGCGAGGCGCACTCGTCGGCGCCCGATGCCGGGGCGCATTTCCGTATCGCCGAGGGTGTGCGCCAGTGGCGCGGTGGCCCACCCGCCGGAACTGCTGCAGCAGGTCCATTTCGCTCCAGCTATGACTTGCTGCCGCCGGAACTCGAGGAAAACAACGGTTACGACCCCCATCACTCACCCCTATGGTACCTGGTTGCCGCCGCCCCCTTCGTGGGCTGGCCCGCAGCGGCTGAGGCGGCCGGGACGCCCGAGCCGTGGTTGACCGAGCGCTGGCTGGAGCCGGTGCCTTATCTGCTGTTCGGCGTTCTGCTTGGCGGATCGCTGTGGTACGTGACGCGCCGCCTGTACGGGAATCGAGGCGGCTACATCGCGCTCACGCTCTACTGTTTTTCTCCGGCCATCCTCCGCGCGAGCGCACTGTGGAACGCGCAGCCCGAGATGGGGGCGGTCTTCGGCGCCTTTGGGGCGATTTTCACCGCCATCGCGGTCGCGCATACGCTCTATGCGCCGCGTGAGGTGGTGTTGTGGAACTGGCGGCGAATTCTGTTGTTGGCCGTCGCGCTGACGTTGTCGATCGGATCCCAATTCTCCCTGATATGGGTCACACCACCGGCTCTGGTTTTTCTGTTGTACCTGGCTCCGGAGCGGCGGCGTGCGGCTCTGGCCATCTGGGGAGCGGCCTGTGCCCTGGCTCTGCTTTTCCTGTTTGCGGCTTACTCCTTTCACCCCGCAACATTCTGGCAGGGCATGCGGCACGCCGAATTCCTGCCCCGCACATGGCAGGCCCTGAGAATGGCGGGAGCCTACCGGGGGGTCTTGCGCCACCTGATGGAAGGCAGCCCGGCTTTGGTGATTGCGATGCCGGCCACGCTGGCGGCGTATCTTGCCTGGCCCCGCGCCCGTTATTTCGGAAATACCGCTCCCTTGCTGGTGGCAATACTGTTTCTGGTGCTGGGGCTGGGATCTCCCCACTATCCCGGCTTGGGCTTTCAGCTGGCGGCCCTGCCCTTCCTGTTTGTTTTTGTGGCAGGAGTGAGCGCCGACTTGCTGGAAACCGAGTATCGAAGCCTGGTGCTGGCCTGCGTCGCCGGGCTGCTGATGGCCTATGGCCTCTGGAACCTTATGGCCCTGGTTCCAGCGGGAAGGGGGCCACAACCCTAAAACAGGGGCGCTCACAGAAACACGACTCCTCCGTCTGATGGGAGTGAGGTGAAACCGCCATGCGCAAAATCAGGATGGGAAGGCTCGCCGCCACGGCCACGGTGTTGTGGCTGTTGTCCTCGTTTGCCCTATGGGCCCAGTCGGATCGGGAATTTCACTGGAGCGGGAAGCTGGTTCCCGATCAGGTTGTGGAGATCAAGGGCGTGAACGGGGAGATCGAGGCAGAGGCCGCGAGTGGAGACACGGTTGAAGTCACCGCCGAGAAAAGCGGTCCCGACAGCGACGTGAGAATTGTGGCCGTCCCGAGCCCGCAGGGGGTTACCATCTGCGCCATATACGCGGGCTCGGGCTCGGAGTGCCAACCGGGGAAGAGCTGGCATGTGGAAAACGTCCACGGCGATCGCACCAGAGTGCACTTCATGGTGCGTGTGCCGCCCAGCGTGCGCTTCTCGGGAAACAATATCAACGGCGATGTGAATGCGGAAAATATGGGGCAGGTAGTTCACGCCAGCACGGTAAACGGTTCGGTACGGGTTTCTACCAAGGCATGGGCAGAAGCCTCGTCGGTTAACGGAAGCATCGACGCCAGCATGGGTACAGCCGACTGGAACGGCAAACTCCGTATCCACTCGGTGAATGGTTCGATTCGTCTGACTTTGCCTGACACCGTGAATTCCGACGTTAAGTTCAGCTCGGTCAACGGTCGCCTTAGCACAGATTTTCCCCTCACCGTCGACGGAAGCCTGAACGGGCGCCACGTGGAAGGCCGTATTGGCAGCGGTGGCAGGGAGCTGGAGTTGGAAACCGTCAATGGCAACGTTGACCTGCGAAAGGGCACTCTGTAAGTTCGCCGTCAGGAATCGGAACTCTCCACCACCACGCGCACCCCCGGTGCGCGTATTCTTTTTCGGACTTTCATCGTCTGTTTCCGAGGAAGTATGATGCGCTTCTACCTGCCGATCGCGCTCACGGTGCTGGCGACCACGCTCTATCACATCGCACAAAAGTCCATTCCCGCGCAGCTCAACCCCATGCTTTCCTTGAGCGTGAACTACGCGACGGCGCTCGGGATTTCGCTTTTGGCGCTCCCCTTCTATCCTTCGCCAACCACGCTCGCCTTTTCCTGGTCGGCGCTGAACTGGGGAAGCTATGTCGTGGGGATCGCGATTTTTGGAGTGGAGCTCTCGGTATTGCTGGCCTACCGCGTGGGCTGGCGGATCAGCATCGCCTCAGCCGTCGCCAATGTCTTGACAGCGCTCTTGCTGGTGGCGGTAGGGATCTTCTTTTTCCGCGAACACCTCAGCCCCCGCAACTGGCTGGGGATTGCGCTCTGCCTGGCGGGATTGGTTCTGGTGGTTTATCGCTGAGCGGGTGCTTCTGCGGGAACCCGGCGCCGTCGTAACGGCCGGCCAGATTGCCAACCGGGCGGGGGTGCGCTATTTTGCTGAAAAAGAACGCAACTCCGCCCGGGCGGCGAGGTTCTAACAGTTAGGGTTACTGTCGCCCGTTGGAGGTGTCCCCTTGACGGTGAATCTCCGGTATCATTTCCCTATGAAACGGCTGAAAGCAGCAGCGGTCGTGGGTCTGGGAGCACTGGGCCTGGTTCTGGTTCCGGTGGGCGCTGGGCAGATTAACGGCGTTCCCGCGTCGGTCACCTCGATTGGATTTGGAGGCCACCCCGGGCCGCATGGTGTGCCACCCAGCGTTACGTCGATTGGACCGCAGGGTCTCGTGCCCAACAACCAGATCCCCCTACCGGGAATCTGCTGCATCAATCCCCTGTTTCCGTCGAACCCCAATCCGGCGAGCGATCACCACCATCACCACAAGCTTGCGAATGGCGGATTCGTGTATGCGATTCCGTACGCAATTCCGTATTACGCCGATGATCAGGGTGCCGAGTCATCGGCCGATGATCAGTACAATGGCGGGCCTACCATTTTTGACCGCCGTGGTTCCGGACAACCGGCGCCCTACACCGAACCACAGCAAATCAGCCAGAATGTGGTATCCGCCCCGCCTGCCGCGCCGTCGGAGAGCGGCAGCGAGCCGGCCGGTGATCAGCCGCAGACCTTGCTGGTATTCAAGGACGGTCACCAGATGGAAGTGTCAAACTACGCGATTGTTGGCAGCATGCTCTACGATCTGACCCCGGGACACAGCCGCAAGGTGCCGCTGGCGGACCTTGACCTGGTGGCCACCGCACAACAGAACGACAATCGCGGAATCAGTTTCGAATTGCCCAGGGCGGCTGGCGCAAACTAACTCATGCGGCCGCTGCGCGCGATCCCGTTCCTGGCTGTGCTGGTCGCGAGTTCGTGTTTGCAGGCGCAGCTGCGCGGCGCTCCCGTGGTTCGAGCGGGTGCAACCACACTCGGCCGGAGGAGTTTTGTCGTAGCTTCGCATTCTGCCTCCATCGTCCGTCCGGCGTTTGCGCGCCGCATCCCGCGCAGTACGCTTTTTCTGCCCTTCTTCTATTCGGACCTCGCGGATTTCGACCAGCTCCAGCCACAGCCACAAGTAATCGTCATCCACCAGCCCCCAGCGGCTCCCGAACCCGTCCGCTCGGAGGCGCCGATATTGATCGAATGGCAGGGAGATCGTTACGTACGCATGAGCGGCGACGATCGCCCGGCCGTCAGCCCGTCGCCGGGCTCCCCGACCCCACCGCCACGAGAAACCCCTTCGGCGACGCTGATTTTTCGCGATGGCACTCGCCAGGAAGTCTCCAGTTACACCATCGTTGACGGAGTGCTCTACGCAAACAGCGATTATTGGACCAGCGGAACGTGGACTCAGCCGATCCCGCTTTCTCAGCTGGACATCGCTCGAACCATCGCTTCGAACCAGCAGAAAGGCGTGAGATTTCCCTTGCCCGGCGGCGCCCATGAGGTCGTTGTACGCCCCTGAGTTTCACCTTCCCGGCCCGCAATCGTCGGGAGTGTTGTTCTCATCTAATGGGGAGTCGGAAAGGTGTAATTCAAGGTGCACGTTCGAAATATGATTCGTTTCCTGGTTTTTTTTGCCTTCCTGGGTTTGATCGTTTTCATTCAACGATTTTGGTTCCTGAACGCGTGGCGCGCCATTGACGGAGTTACTCGAGCCGGAGCGCGCCATGCTTTACAAGGGTTGTGGACCCTGGCAGCCGTGCTCCTGCTGTCGAGCTTGCTGGAGTCATTTTTGGGGCGAATCTGGCCACGTGGGGGGATCGGCAGCTCGCTGGTCGCGATCTCCCGCGTGTGGCTGGTGGCGTCGTTCTTTGCCTTCTTTACCTTTCAGACAGTGAAAGCGGTCGGTTGGATTGCGCACACTGGCGGTGGAGCCTTCTCCTCGCAGACGTCCGCGGTGGACCCCGGGCGCCGGGATTTCTTCCGCTATTTCGCCTACCTCGCCGGAACCATGCCTTTCCTGGCAGCCTGCTATGGCTTCGCCACCGGGCGGCTGAAATATCAGATTCAGAAGGTGGAGATTCCCATTGCGGGATTGCCGAAATCCCTCGATGGCCTGCGGATCGTGCAGCTCAGCGACATCCATATCGGCGACTTCATGCCGCAAGAGGAAGTGGGGCGCGCGGTCGCCATGGCCAACCAGCTCCAGCCCGATCTCGCGGTGGTGACCGGCGACTTCATCAGCGGGCACAATGATCCCCTCGAAGACTGCATCCACGAGCTGAGCAAATTGCGAGCCCCGCTCGGCACCTGGGGCTGCAATGGCAATCACGAGATCTACGCCCGGGCCGAAGACGCTGCCCAACAATTGTTCCGCCGCTACGGCATGCGACTGCTGCGGCAGGAGAACGTGCAGCTCGATTGGCAGGGCGCCAGGTTCAACCTGATCGGTGTCGATTACCAGCGCGACCGTATGACACCCGGCCCGCACGGGCGCACACTGGAACACATCGAGCAACTGGTCAGCCGCGATATGCCGAACATTTTGCTGTCCCATAATCCAAATTCCTTTCATCGTGCCGCGGAACTGGGCATCGAACTGAGTCTTGCCGGACACACCCACGGCGGCCAGGTAAAGTTTGAGATTGTGGACCACGCCTGGAGTCCGGCGCGGCTGATCACTGACTTCGTGGCGGGCTTGTATCGGCTGCCGCTCGGCAAACGCCAAGAAGATGGCAGGAATCCAGCTTCGGTGAAAACGGCTTACCTCTATGTAAATCGCGGGCTGGGAACGTTCGGAATGCCGGTGCGCCTGGGGGTTCCGCCGGAGATTACCCTGCTCACCCTGCGTGCTTCATAACCGACCAGAGAATCTTTCGAAGCCGCGTTCGGCCCCGGTGCATCCACACGGCTCATGAGGCCGCCCTGCGATGAAGCGGTAATTGGCAGCGGAACCCTGGACGCGCCCTGCGGGCCCGGTGCGGGACCCTGGATCCTGACCGCGGCCATCCTCGGCTCGAGTATGACCTTCATCGACAGTACGGTAGTGAACGTAGCTCTGCCCGCGCTGCAGTCGAGCCTCGGGGCCACGGTGATCGACGTGCAGTGGGTGATTGAATCCTACGGACTATTCCTGGGAGCGCTGATCCTGGCGGGCGGATCGGCCGGCGATTTGCTGGGGCGCCGGCGAGTGTTTCTCGCCGGGGTCACGGTTTTCGCCGTCGCTTCCGCCTGGTGTGGCCTTGCGCCCACCATCCGCCAGTTGATCATTGCCCGCGCGCTGCAGGGAGCGGGGGCTGCGTTCCTCGTGCCCGGCAGCCTGGCTATCATCAGCGCCTCGTTTGCGGAAAAACAGCGGGGCCGGGCGATTGGCACGTGGTCGGGATTTACTTCGATCACGGCGGCAATGGGCCCCGTCCTGGGAGGATGGCTGATCGAGCACGCTTCGTGGCGGTGGGCGTTCTTGTTGAACCTTCCCCTGGCCATCGCCGTCATCGCAATTTCCCTGGCCCGCGTGCCCGAGAGCCGCAGCCGGACCGCCAAGGGCGTCGACTGGCTTGGCACTGCCGTCGCGACCCTGGGATTAGGCGGCCTCGTCTACGGCTTCATAGAATCCTCCAGCCGGGGCTTGAGCCATCCTCTGGTATACGCCAGCTTGCTGGTGGGAGCCGCCGGCCTGTTCAGTTTCCCCCTGGTCGAGGAACGCGCCACCTCGCCCATGGTTCCGCCTGAGTTGTTCCGCTCCCGCACCTTCACCGGCGCCAATCTTCTTACCTTCTTTCTGTATGCAGCGCTAGGCATTTTCTTTTTTGTTATTCCCTTGAACCTGATTCAGGTCCAGGGCTACACCTCTACCGGCGCGGGCGCAGCAATGCTGCCGTTGATTCTTCTGATGTTTATTCTTTCCCGCTGGTCCGGCGGTTTGGTCGTGAGCTATGGGCCGAAACTCCCCTTGATTGCCGGCCCGCTGATTGCGGCCTTGGGCTTCCTGCTGTTTACGATTCCCGCCATCGGGGGCAGCTACTGGACTACGTTTTTCCCGGCCTTCCTGGTGTTGGGCTTGGGTATGGCGGTGACTGTGGCTCCGCTTACAACCGTGGTCATGGACTCGGTCGGTCAGGACCGGAGCGGCACCGCTTCGGGCATCAACAACGCGGTTGCCCGGGTGGCCGGCCTGCTGGCGATAGCGGTGCTGGGAATTGTCATCCTCCACGCCTTTCGTCATCAGCTCGACCAGCAGCTGGCGAACCTCGGGATCGCGCCCGCAGTCCGTCAACAGCTGGACGCGAACTCGATCAAGCTCGCCGCTCTGGAGGTTCCAGTCGATGTGGCTCCCGCCATGCAAGCGACACTCAAGGCCGTCATCGGGCGCTCCTTTCTTCTCGCTTTCCGGCTGGCGGCGTGGATATGCGTGGTGCTCGCCGTGGCCAGCGCGGCCTGCGCGCGCTGGCTGATCGAATCTCGGGCTGCGGCGCCCGCCCCGGCGCCCGTGCCGGCACGTTAGCCTCTGCGCAGCGGATTCTGCTATTGACAGCGACGCTCTCCCAATGCATATTTATGCAAGCGAGTGAATATATTTTCGTCTATCTATTATGAACAAGGCCAGCCGGCAAAAAGCGATTCTGGAAATCCTGCGCAAGGGGCCGGTCCCCAGCCAGGAGGAGTTGCAGGGTGTCCTCGAAAAGAAGGGCATCGAGGTCGGCCAGGCAACGCTCTCGCGGGATATTCGCGAAATGGGTCTGGTGAAAAGTGCGGAGGGCTACGGCCTTCCCCAGGGATCGCCGGCCGCCGAACCCGCGCTGCCTTCGGTGACCCGGCTGGTGCGGGAGTTTGTGCAGGAAGTGCGTCTGGCGCAAAACCTCCTGGTGATCAAGACCACCGTGGGCAGCGCCCAGCCAGTAGCCGCCGCGCTGGACGGGGAAACGTGGCCGGAGGTGTTGGGGACTCTGGCCGGGGATGACACCATTCTGGTGATTTCCACGAACAGGAAAACCGCCGCAGGACTGGCCGCGAGAATTCGCGGCCTGCTGCGCTGATCAAGCGAAGGAAGGTTGCTTACTTGAAATGGGATTAAGGAATCAGTCCGTCGAGAAAACACCGGTTCTGCCGCTGGAACCGGTGAAAGAAGTCCGGCCGAGCGATCTGGTTTCGATTCGCGATCTGACGCCGCAGCAGGTAAAAGCGGTCATCGACCTGGCCGCCCTGATCAAACTTCGCGCCTCCGCCTTTCGCGGGGCGCTGGCGGGCAAGCAGATCGTCATGTTTTTCGAGAAGCCCTCGCTGCGCACCCGCCTCACGTTTCAGGCCGGCATGACCAGCCTGGGCGGCGATTGCTTTTTCATGGATCAGACCCACAGCCGCATCGATCAGCGCGAAAGTCTGAGCGACATCGCCCACAACCTCGAGCGCTGGGTACACGGGATCGTGTTGCGCACCTTCGATCACGGAACGGTGGAAGAGATGGCGGCGCACGCGTCGATTCCGGTCATCAACGCGCTGAGCGACCTGGAGCATCCCTGCCAGGCGCTGGCGGACTTCTTCACGCTGCAGGAAAAGTTCGGGAGCGTTGAGAGCTTGCGCATCGCCTATGTGGGCGACGGCAACAACATGGCGCACTCCCTGCTGCTGACCGCGGCCTCGCTGGGCTCCTCGATCCGGGTAGCAACCCCCCGGAAGTATGCGCCCAATTCCGCCCTGGTGCAGGCCGCACGCGAGATCGCGGTCGAAACCGGGGCCTCGATCCGGGTTCTCACCGATCCCGCCGAGGCCGTGGCCGGCGCCGACGCCGTCTACACCGATACCTGGGCCAGCATGGGCCAGGAAAGGGAAGCCGGGGTGCGGGTTCCGATCTTCCTTCCCTATCAGGTGAACGCCAGGATGATGGCGCTGGCCGCGCCGCACGCCGTGTTTATGCACTGCCTGCCGGCCCATCGCGGACAGGAAGTCAGCGATCAAGCCATAGACTCACCCCAATCGATAGTGTTTGACCAGGCCGAAAACCGCCTGCACATCCAGAAAGCAATTCTGCTGATGCTGCTGGGCGGCGGTAACGGCCGCATTCCTGTTAGGAGCGCTCATGCCTGAGAAAGTTGTGCTTGCATATTCCGGAGGCCTCGACACCTCCATCATCATTCCCTGGCTCAAGGAGAACTATGGCTACGATGTGATCGCCATGGTGGGCGACGTGGGCCAGGGCGACGACGTTGAGGCGGTAGTGAAGAAGGCCTACGACACGGGCGCGAGCAAGGTGGTCGTCGAAGACCTGCGTGAAGAATTCCTCACCGGCTACGTTTTCCCCGCGCTCAAGGCGGACGCGGTGTATGAACACAAGTATCTGCTGGGAACTTCGCTCGCACGGCCGGTCATTGCCAAGCACCAGGTGGAAGTGGCTCTGCGGGAAGGCGCGAACGTGGTGGCCCACGGCTGTACGGGCAAGGGAAATGATCAAGTACGGTTTGAGCTGACCTACCAGGCGCTGGCGCCGGAGTTGAAAGTGGTGGCGCCATGGCGCGAATGGGAGCTCAAGTCACGAGAAGACTGCCTCGACTACGCCGAGAGGCGTGGCATCCCGGTTAGCGCAAGTCGGGAAAAGATTCACAGCCGCGACCGCAATCTCTGGCACCTGAGCCACGAGGGCGGAGAACTTGAAGATGCCGGCAATGCTCCACTCGAGAGTACCTGGCAGCTGACCCGTTCGCCCCAGGAAGCTCCCGACCGCGAGGAGCAGGTGGAGATCGGCTTCGAGCAGGGGATCCCGGTTTCCGTCAATGCCACGGGGATGGATCCGGTCTCGCTCGTCGAGTTGCTGAATGAGATCGGCGGCCGCAACGCGGTAGGGCGCGTGGACCTGGTGGAGAACCGCTTTGTCGGCATCAAGTCGCGTGGCTGCTACGAGACGCCGGGGGGCACGTTGCTGCTGACCGCGCATCGCGAACTCGAGGCGCTGTGCCTCGATCGTGACCTGATGCACTTCAAGCAGCAGATCGGCCTCAAGTACGCCGAGCTGGTCTACTTCGGCATGTGGTTTACCCCCCTGCGCGAGGCGCTCGATCGATTCGTCGAGAGCACGCAGCAGAACCTCACCGGCAACGTGACCCTGACGCTCTACAAGGGCAACGTCAAAGTAGCGAGCCGCAGGTCGGAATACTCGCTGTATCGCAGCGACCTGGCCGCGTTTACCATGGGAGACGGCTACGACCAGAAGGACGCGGCGGGATTTATTCGCATCCTGGGTTTGCCCGCGCGCTGCCGCGCCCGCTCGCGTATGGAGGTTGCTTGACAAAGATGTGGTCGGGGCGGTTCCGCGAGCCGCTCGATGAGACCTTCGAGAGGTGGCAGCGGTCGTTTCCCTTTGATCAGCGCCTGTTGCCTTACGAAGTGATGGCCAGCCGCGCCCACGCTTATGCCCTGGAGCACGCCGGGGTGTTGTCTGCGGAGGAGCTGGGGGAAATCCAGCAGGGGTTGGAACAGATTGCCGAGAAGGCCCAGGCCCGAGACGAATTCCTCGAGGATGATGCCGCCGAAGATGTTCACCATTTCGTCGAAAAGCAACTGGTCGCATTGATCGGGGAGACCGGATACAAGTTGCATAGCGGCCGCAGCCGCAACGAACAGATCGCGACCGACCTGCGGCTCTATGTGCGCGCCAGCGGCGACGACCTGACCAGCATGCTGGCCGACTGGCTGGACGCGCTCGTGACTTGTGCCGAAGAGGCGGGCGATGCCACCATACCGGCCTACACCCACCTGCAGCGTGCCGAACCGGTTCTCCTGGCTCACTGGCTGCTGGCCTATGTCGAGATGTTCCTGCGCGATGGCGAACGCCTCGCTGACTGCCGCCGGCGCGTCAACCTCTGCCCTCTGGGGTCGGGGGCGGTAGCGGGTGCCACGCTTCCCCTGGATCGCGACGCCATGGCGCGAGATCTTGGGTGCCATGCCCCCACTGCCAACAGCCTCGATGCCACCAGCGACCGCGACTTCGTTCTGGAATTTGTGGGAGCGCTTTCGCTGATCGCACTGCATCTCAGCCGCTGGGCCGAGGAAATGATCCTGTTTTCCACCCAGGAGTATGGCTTCGTCGAGCCTCCCGAAGCCTATTCCACCGGCAGCAGCGCCATGCCGCAGAAAAAGAATCCGGATCTGCTGGAGCTGGTCCGGGGCAAAGCCGGACGGGTGCTGGGAAATCATGTGGCATTGATGTTGACGGTCAAAGGCTTGCCGCTCGCCTACAACAAGGACCTGCAGGAGACGCAAGAGCCCTTGTTTGAGGCCACAACCGCGGTGCTCTCGATGCTGCCCCTGGTCACCGGCTGGATGAAATCGGTGGACTTCAACTACGCCCGCATGCGGGCTGCCGCCGAGGGCGGATTCATGAACGCCTGGGCGGCGGCGACCTATCTGGTCGGGCGGGGCGTGCCCAGCCGCCTTTCCCACGAATGTGTTGGCAAAGCGGTACGTCTTTCGATGGAACGCGGATGCGACCTCGAGGATCTCCCCCTCGCCGACTTGCGCGCCATCAGCCCGGCCTTCGATCAGGATTTCTACTCCTGGCTCTCGCTGAAGCAGGTGCTGGCCATCCACGACGTGACCGGGGGAACGGCTCCCGCCAGAGTGCAGCAGGCGTTGCGCCAGGCGCGGCAAAAATCGGCAGCTTTGCGCGGGCAGGTTCCAGCCATGGCGACGCCCTAAGGCTGATCGTCTGCCGCACTGGCTTCGAGCTCTCAGCTCTCGGTAGCGCGCTCTCCGCGAGAATGCGATTACGAATAACACCGCCAGCGCCGCCAGCAAGGCAAGGCAATCAGGTGGTGCCGCCGGAGTCACTTCCCCTCCCGCCGCGCCTGGTCTGAAAGGCTCGCCCCGTGATATAATCCTAAGTAATTCCGGGCGACTTAACTTCCTATAAATGCAATCATTTAGCGGAATTTTACGCACTGCGATTCAGGCCTCGGAAAAGTGCGGACCAAGAGCCAGGAGCTGAGAGCTTTTTATGGCAGACGATCAGAATCCCGAGCTTCCCTTAACCCCTCCGCCGGGTGATGGTGGCGGACCGGGCGCGCTCAACATTCAGCCGGTCAACATTGAAGAAGAGATGCGGCGTTCGTATCTCGACTATTCGATGTCGGTCATCATCGGCCGCGCGCTGCCCGACGTGCGTGACGGGCTGAAGCCCGTGCACCGGCGCATTCTCTTCACCATGCAGCAGATGGGTTTGCAGCCCAACCGCGCGACCCGCAAGTGCGCCAGGATCGTCGGTGAGGTCATGGGCAAGTACCATCCCCACGGCAACCTCGCCGTCTATGACGCCCTGGTGCGCCTGGCGCAGCCCTGGAGCATGCGTTATCCGCTGATTTTCGGCCAGGGAAATTTCGGTTCGGTGGATGGCGATCCTCCGGCGGCCGACCGCTACACCGAGGCGCGCCTGGAACGGGTGGCGACCTCGCTGCTCGAAGATCTCGACAAGGAAACCGTCGACTTCACCCCCAATTACGACGACACCGAATTCGAGCCGACCGTCCTGCCCACGCGCATTCCCAATCTCCTAGTAAACGGATCCGACGGAATCGCGGTCGGCATGGCGACCAAGATTCCGCCGCACAACCTGGCGGAAATCGTGGATGCGACCATTACCCTGGTCAACAATCCCAAGGCCACGCTCGCCGACCTGCTGAAGTTCGTGCAGGGGCCGGATTTCCCCACCGCCGGAATCATTCACGGCAAGGCGGGGATCTTCGAGGCATACAAGACCGGCCGCGGACGTTTCATGATGCGCGCCCGGGCAGCCATTGAAAACATCACCAAGGAACGCCAGGCGATCATCGTGACGGAAATTCCTTACCAGGTCAACAAGGCGAAGTTGATTGAGCGCATCGCCCAACTGGTGAATGACAAGGAC
>DATFTE010000136.1:0-6060 GCA_035262225.1 Terriglobales bacterium | reverse complement strand
GATGCCGAAAGGTCCCAGAAGGTGTTGCGCTCCCTGCACCAGGAGCGTGCGCAAATAAGGATCGCCCTCTTTGCTGATGTGCATCTGCGGTTCGCTCTGGCCAGAGTTCCTGCGTCCCGGCTGCAGTCCCAGATAGCTGCCTACGTCGCGGCTCTTGCGGAAACGATGCGGGTCTTCCAACGTCAGCAGGAACGTCAGCGCGATCAGCGTGCCCACTCCCTTGATCTGCTGCAGCAACTCCACTTGCGGATAACTCGCTTGCGCCAGCGCTTCGATCCGGTCGTCGTACTCGCTGATCCGTTCGCTTACCTCTTCCATGGCCGCCAGCAGCGGCTCCAGCGCCCGTTGCAGCTCCGGACTCAAGCCTTCGGCTTTCTCCGGATCCATGTTGCGTACGTTGCAGCCGCGCAAGCGTTCGCCGTAGCTCTTGGCCAAACCGCGGGCCGTGTTCACCAAACCCGTGCGCGCCCGCACCAGGCCGGCACGCGCCCGAATCATCATCAGATCGGCTTGTGCCGGCGCGCTGCGATGCTTCACCGGATATAGCAACTCGGGATCGATCCTGGCCAGCCGCGCCAACGTCTGCGCATCCAGCCGATCGTCTTTCTTGCGGCTTTCCCCGATCAACCGTAGAGGCGTACTGTAAGCGTGGCGCAACGCCGTCCAAAACGATCTCAAGTCCTTCTTTTCGAGATCGGAAGTTGAGTGGCGGTTCAGGTTCTGAAGGTCACGCTTATCCGAGCGGAAATAGCGGCAATGAAGACTCCTCTTCGCGGGGCAAGAAGGCAGCGTTAGGAGTTCAAACGCAGTAAGGCGTGTGAAGCTCTTGGCCAAGGGAGGCATTGTGTTTCTCGGTGCGGTAGGTCTGAGTTGGGCTAGTGTCGCTACCCTACGTAGACTTCTTCGTCCCGTGACTGCGCATCCGCTGTGGGTACCGGTCACGCTCCCGCTTGATCTTTGGCCGTCCCAGGGTCTTGCCTTACTCCTAGCTGCTACAGCATGACCCGCCCTGACGCGCTCTTGAATCAATGCGCGTTCAAACTCAGCCACGGCTCCGATTATCTGGAACATGAGGCGGCCGGATGGCGTGCTCAAATCCAGATTGTCGTGCACGCTGACAAATGCCACGCCATCTGCCTCCCGTTCGGCCAGAGTGTCAACCAGGTGCCGCAGGCTGCGACCAAAGCGATCTAAGCTTCGCCGCGTGGACTGTGCTGGATGTGAGGGACCTCAATGTGGATCCCCATCAAGCAAATACTAATTGCGGCACATGGAAGTAGCCTGTG
Source organism: Terriglobales bacterium (assembly GCA_035262225.1). GTDB lineage: Bacteria > Acidobacteriota > Terriglobia > Terriglobales > Acidobacteriaceae > DATFTE01. The sequence goes on along the minus strand of DATFTE010000136.1, from coordinate 4,774 downwards.
GGTCCTGGTGAAATACCGGGAGGACATCCCGGAGCAACAGCTCGTTCATCTGAATATTCCCAGGGCAGTGCTGCTCCGGTAGGAACTTGATGACGATCTCAAATCCATTCGTCACTACTACCTGGGAGACACTGCAAGCATCGAGCAGGCGATCAAGGCAGCCGCGAGCGCACGATCCATCGCGTAAACCTGCCATGCAATCTGTTGTCGGCCGAAAGGCTGAAAAATGAAAAGCCCAATTGACGCTTGCGCTGCGCTTTGGGTCACCATGCCAGAGTCGGTGTGGAAATGGATTCATCGCCTGGGAGGACCAGGGTTGATTCTCCTTGGTATCGCCGACAATACGCCTTTCATCTCGGCTCCACCTGGAAGTGGACATATTCGTCATCTTCCTCTCGGCACAGCATCATCAATGGTGGGCGTATTACGCCTTCATGGCCACGGTGGGGAAGTGCTGGGTGGCTATTTTACCTACCGACTCGCCCAAAGAGGCGGTCACCAAACTTTGGAGAAGAAGATAAGCAAGCCTCGCGCAGAGAGACTCTACAGAACCTTCGAGAGACGTGCGACTCTTACGATACTCTGCGGCGCGCTGCTGCCGCCGCCGTTCCCTTTCACGTCGGTGCCGATGGCTGCCGGAGTGATGCAATATCCGCACAGAAAGTTTCTCTCAGCGTTGATCACTGGCCGTGCTTTCCGCTTCTTTGCCGTTGCTTGTTTCGGCCGCATCTACGGCCAGCAATTGATTGCTTTCTTCTCACACTACTATCGCCCGACTATCTATCTTCTAATTGCCTTGGCAATAACAGGGAGCGTGGGGGTGACAGTATACTTCAAATTTTATCGACCCAAGGCACAAAAAACACAAAGAGAAGAAAGCGAACGGGGCGAGCAAGTTCACCGAATTCGCTGAGGCTGCGATGCCCTCACTAATTGCGATGCCCTCATTAATGAAGTGGCACGATTTATCAACAGCAATAGGGGGTTTGAGGCCCAGCTTCTGCAAGCAGACCCCGGGAGACCTTCCCCATCTTCGGAGCAGTACTGAGCACCCACTTCCGCGAGGGCTCGTTCGTGTTGCCACCACTACTGAAACCTTACGTACTCCGCCTTGGCCTGCCGATACATCGGGGTGTCGGTGTCAGCGTCCTTCCAGAGACCGAAAAAGTTCTGGTAGGCGGCACCAGCCTTAGTCTTGTCGCCTTCCAGAAGATAAGCGCGCGCCAGCCCCAAGTGTGCCAGCGCTCCCAGCGGGAAATTCAGCACGATGCCGCGATGATCGACAATCTTCTGGAATTCCGCCGCCGCTTCTGCTCCTCGATGCGCCAGGAGGTACGCCTGCCCGCGAAGGTAAATGGGGTACAACATCCCTAACTGAAAGGGCTGGGATTGGCACAACTCGTAAGGTGTGGAAGCTTGCAGAATCTCTATTGCCTTCGAGTGGTTATTCTCATGAAGTTCGATGGCAGCACGGATTGATGGAAGCCAGTAACCCTGAATAACCGTGTCTTGGGGAAAGTCTTCATTGAGCTTTTCAGCAAGTTTCGCCGCTTGTGCTGTATCGCCCACCCGTGCAAATGTCAGCGCAGCCACACTCTCTACAGCTTTCCCTTCAACCAAAGCCAGAGCGGCCTGAGCATACTGCCGCGCTGGGTTCACATTTCCGAACTCAGCCTCCCTGAGAGCAGCATTGGCCTGCCACAGAGCGGCAGTCTCCTGCGCGTCGGCGTGGATGCCCAATGTTACAGCTTGTTTCGAGAGTTCTCGCGCTTTACTTAAGTGGCCGAAGTACGCCTCCGTGTCGGATTCCGCCGAGAGCAGCCAGTCTTCTTCCCCAACACGCTCCGCGGCCCAAGCCAACTGCTCCTCCATTTTTTTATTGTCACCTTTTACAAATGCTGTCTGATAAAGGGCGAGCCGGAGGAAAACCGAATCTATGTGGCGCGATAGCGCTTGCTCCAACGTTGTCCGGGCGTCATCAGGCCGGTCGAGGGCAAGCTGAATCCAGGCCAAGTTGCTGTTTGAAGCGGCGCTGTTCGGCTCCTTCTTCAAACTTTCCTCTTGGCTTCCGAGCGCCTTTTGCCATTGCCCCAGCCTCATATAGTTGTCTGCCAAGTTCAAGGTAGCGAGAAAGTCCCGAGGATAGCTCTGCGCAAATAACCCATAAGTCCGGTTAGCCTTTTCCAGCTCGCCCGTGAAGTCTGAGTAGTAGCGGGCCGTGATGGCATACCTCTCGTGCTCGCTCACTCGTTCCCGCAGATCAAACGCTTTCTTCATGTTGTAGAGGGCCCGTGTCGTCTGCCCAAGGTTGACATAGGAAACTTCCAGACCTCGGTAAGCGAGAGCGAAATTCGGATCAAGTTCCAGGGCGCTTTGGTAGTACGGAATTGCAGCAACATCGCCCTTGGCGTACGCGGCTCGCCGGGCCATACTGTAGGCCTTTAGGGCCTCCAACGAGGAGGTGGTTGCCTCTTCGATGGGCGTATCAAACTGCCGCATTGAAGTGAGCGATTCTCCCAGCTTGTGACGCGTATCGTTGGCGGCATTGCCCAGCGCCTTCAGTACCTGTTCCTTCCCGCGCGCCTCAACTTGCTGTCTGACCAGCATTTCGCCACTAGCGCAGTTGATGGCATTCAGCCCAATCACATAATCATTTCCGAGCGCCGAGATGGAACCCGCCAGCATGGCTTTGCTTCCCACTCTTTGGCATAATTCGTGCGCCACCTCGCCGGTCACGGGTTGGTCGGCCGCCCGTCCCATGAGGCGCATGGTTGCCATCACTTTGCGATCCGAAACGATATTCAGAAAAGGGGACTGACCTAAGTCCACCGCCAAGGCCTGCTTCAAGGTGTCATCGAATACGGGATCGCCGGTCTTGTTGTCGAAATCAGCCAGCACGATGTCGTCTTTCTCTGTGAGCGCCGTCGAGCGATGCGAGTAGAACAACACACCGGCGACCGCAAGACCGATGGCCACGAGTGTGCCTGGAACAATCAGCTTCCAATTGCGAAGGCGACGCCCGGTCTCAGCAACCGGAGACGGCGGCGCTGCCCTGTCACCAACCGTCACCGCGTCGGAATTCGACCCTGGATGTACGGCCGCAAAGTTGCGATAGGAGATAGGCGAGGATTGTGTCGCCGGAAGACTGGATTTCAGCCGCCACAAGGCGTCCCGAAGTTCACCGGCAGTCTGGTACCTTTGCTCGTGATCCTTGGCCAGAGCCTTGGCAACAATTGTGTCCAGTTCAACCGGAAGGGCCGGATTGAGATCACTCGGCAGCTTGGGCTGTGAATTCAGAATGGCGTCGAGGGTGAGCACCCGGTTCTTGCGCTGAAACGGCTGCTCTCCTGTCGTCATCAGGTACAACACCACGCCCAGCGAAAAAATGTCGGTACGTGTATCGAGGGGATCGCCTCTTGCTTGCTCTGGTGACATGTAGCTGGCGGTGCCAAGAATTGCGCCGACCGTCGTGAGCGATTCCTCCATCTCGTCGAGGGCGGCAGCGCCGTGTTCACCAAACTGGGCTCCCGCCGCCAGCTTGGCTAGACCGAAATCGAGGATTTTAGGTGACCCTTGGCGCGTGAGGAAGATGTTTGCCGGCTTGATATCGCGATGAATAATGCCAAGCGTGTGAGCGGCCTCGAGGGCGTCCGCCAGTTGAATCCCGAGGTCCAGCGCCTCAGCCAGAGGGATTCGACGCCCGCCTCCGAGGCGCACCTTCAGGCTTTCCCCCTCCAGCAACTCCATGACGATGACCGGCTGGCCCTCGTCCTCCTCAATCTCGTAAATCGTACAAATGTTGGGATGATTCAGACGGCAGGCTGCTCGGGCCTCACGTTGCAGACGTTGAAACGCAGTCGGATCGCGGGGCAGGTGGTCGGGTAAAAGCTTAAGGGCGACGTGGCGTCCCAGCCGCGTGTCTTCCGCTTCGTAAACGATCCCCATCCCGCCCTCTCCCAGCACGGACAGGACGCGGTAGTGAGAAATGGTGCGACCGATCATTTGCGAACCACCGGCCTAAGTTGCCCAGCATGGTAGTCCCAGCCGTTCTGGCCAGTCAAACCAATTTGAGGTTGGTTATCTGTATAACAACTGGTCAGTGCCAAAAATCTGTTCGGCAGAGCAGTTGCGCAGCCCCGTGGATCGTGACACCTCTTGCCGTCCCCACTGAGCTGGAAGCGGGGAGCCTCCAGTTTCCACAGGTTCGGCCGCGTGTAATCGTGAGCTCACAGATTTCGTAACCCTCCTCAGACGACACAACCGCCTTCTTTTTCGTGCTAAGCCGCCTCCCTCATCATGGTGAGCACTTCACGCTCGATCTCTATCGCCAATTCACTGACGCCGTTCAAATCAGTCGCTTTCATCAGATCTGTCGGCTTTACCGTTGCGATGGTCAGTGTTTGCCCATCTTGATAAACCGACACACGACAGGGCAGAACAACTGAAACACTCATATCGGTGTTAAGTGCCGTCGAGGCAGCCTGCGGGTTGCAGATGTCGTACACCCGGCACTCACGCTCAAGGACCATGCCCTTGTTGCCGAGCGTCTGCTTCAGATCGAGCATGTTCAAGACGCCAAATTTGTGGCGCTGAACTGCTTTACGAAAATCCTGATCCAACTCGTCCAGCGATTTCGATGAAGTAACGGACATGATCATAATCAACCTCCACACTTTCCGGCCAACCGGCGCGCCTCAGTCTGATATAGTGCCACTGCCATGTAATGCGAGCGCTTGGTAGCGTCTGCGGTTTAATTCGAGGGTGCGGCTGTGAA
>DATFTE010000135.1:0-2580 GCA_035262225.1 Terriglobales bacterium | reverse complement strand
GAGCCGGTAGTACAGGTCGCCGCGGAAGCCGCCGCGCGCGACTTCACCGAACACGTCGCGGTGCGTGGCGGCAACGATGCGCACGTCGAAGCGCTCGCTCTTGCGGCCGCCGAGCGGCACGACCTCGCCGGCTTCGAGCATGCGCAGGAGCTTGGGTTGCAGCGCGACCGGCAGGTCGCCGATCTCGTCGAGGAACAGCGTGCCGCCGTGCGCGGTCTCGATCTTGCCGGGCGTCTGCTTCACCGCGCCGGTGAAGGCGCCTTTCTCGTGTCCGAACAATTCACTCTCCAGCAGGGTTTCGGTGATGGCGGCGCAGTTGATGGCCACGAAGGGGCGCTCGCTGCGCGGGCTGTTGCGGTGAACGGCGCGCGCCACCAGTTCTTTGCCTGTGCCGCTCTCGCCCTCGATGAGTACAGTGGAGTCGGTGGGCGCGACGCGGCGGATGAATTCGAACACCTCGCGGATGCGGGAACTGGCGCCCACCATATTGTGTTCCAGGTTGATTTCGGCGCGCAGGTCGCGGTTCTCGCTGATGAGTTGTTCCCAATGGCGCGCATTGTCGAAGGCCAGGGTGGCGATTCCGGCGACCGCGGTCATGATTTCGAGATGATGTTCATCGAACTTATCCGTCGAATTGCGGCTGTCGAGATAAATCGCCCCCAGCACTCCCGCCGGCGCAAGGAGCGGGACGCAGAGGAGCGAGCGCACCTGAAGTTCCTTGAGGGTCTGGACCGAGCGCAGGGTTTGGTGAGAGGAGACATCGCTGACGACGAGCCCGACCCGCTCCTGGAGCACGCGGCGGAGGACGGTGCGGCTGACGCGTACGGGGTGACTGGGGCCGAGCACGCGGTCCCAGGCCACGGCAGAATCGAATTCGCTCTCGTTGTCGGTCAAGACAACGGCGCCCCGATCGGCCGGCACCACATCGAAGATCAGCCCGAGCAGTTGCCACTGCAGAGATTCGCGGTCGCGAATGCTGCCGATGCCGGTGGCGATCTTGAGCAGCGCGTCGAGGTCGCGGGCCTGGCGGGCGGGATCAGGCAGGCGCATGATGCGAGTTTCGGGTTGGAGATAGACGGAGTCTTCGGGACGCAGGAGCAGCGGGTCGCTGCCGAGTTCGGTGGTATCGGCGAAGACGACCTGGCTGCGTTCCAGGTGCGATTCGTCGGCGTGAACCAGAAAGACCATTACGGATTCGCCGACGCAGATCTGGTCGCCATGACGCAAGGACTGCTCTTCGACCGGCATCCCGTTCAGCAGGGTGCCGTTGCGGCTGCGCAGGTCACGAATGGTGAACTGCTCGCCGTTCGAGGCAATCACGCAATGGCGGCGCGACAGAGCGCGGTCAGAGATGCAGACCTGATTCGCGGGATCTCGTCCGATGGTGACTTCTGCATCCGAAAGAGCAATGGTTGTGCCCTGAAAGGGCCCGGCGATGCCGACGACTCGGGGATTCATCTTCGTTATCCGGGTAAAACCCCACCTGCTCCGCGTGCAGACTAACCGGGAAGGTGACTGCCGTTAACCGTTGGGTTAGCGGGCGGAGCCGACGACGGCCTTCCGGCGCTCGGCCAGATTTCACGATTAAACCACAAATTGCGGCGAATCAGCACGTTGTGTCCGGGAGGCGGCGTGGTGCTTGCCCGCACCACCGTATGGCACGGCACTTGCGACACCGAGGGCCAGCGAAGTCGATTCGAGGTGGAAGGTCGAGTGTTGGTTAGGGGGATGAAGTTCCAGTTCACGCGGTCCGGTCCACCAAATTCACGAAGGGGAGGAGACGTTTATGAAACTACAAGGAGCAGTCTTGTTTCTGTTGCTGGCGCTGATGATGGTGGGCGAGTCGATGGCGCAAACCATCCGCATGAAGGCCAATGTGCCGTTTGACTTCATCGTCAACGGCTCGAGTCTGCCGGCTGGCGAGTACACCATCCAGTCGTTCGGGGCTACTGATGGCAGGACACTGCGGTTGGGCAATGTGGGAAGCCACCAGGGAGCGCTGGTGAACACCGTCGGCGTGGATGCGGCAAAGGTTTCCGGCCAGACCAAGCTGATCTTCCGCCGCTATGGCGACCGGTATTTCCTGGCCCAGGTGTGGATCGCGGGAAGTGATCACGGTCAGGCTTTGCCCATGAGCCATCGCGAGTCGGAGCTGTCCAAGGATTACCAGAATCATTTCCAGGAAGTGGATCTGATCGCCGCGATACGGTAAGCGAGAGAGCGCGGCCATCGGTCCGCTGTTCTGCATGAGAAAGGGCACATTAATGTGCCCTTTCCTGTTGTGGGTAGGAAATTTCTGGCCGCTTTGCCGGTCGCCCGAGGCGACAGCCGGGGCGGCTGTTCCTGCGCGGCTACGGTGGGCAGGTCATGGAGAGTGACTGGCGGGTGCGGGTGGCGGCCTGCTAACATCAGCCTGGGATGGCGCGGCGCAATCTCACCCACAAAACCAGGCGCAAAACCCACCCGGCTGCCGGCAAGGGACATGGGCGGGAGGCCCGTTCCGCGGGCGAACTGGTGATCATCACCGGCATGAGCGGATCGGGGAAAGCCTCGGTGCTCAAGGCCTTTGAGGATCTTGGC
>DATFTE010000134.1:0-2274 GCA_035262225.1 Terriglobales bacterium | reverse complement strand
CCTGCTGGTGCATGGAGTGCAGGAAGGACACCTTCAGGTGCTGCAGGTAGCGGGATGAGCACTCGAAGGGCGACAGCTTTTCCTCGGTGGTGTCGGACCGCCAGGGCAGCGTGCGTTGCTTCGGATCGATATGCGGGTTGGACAGCCACGACTTGGCCGAAGTGACCAGGCGGTCTGGCACCAGCGCGCCATGGTCGTGGGCGAACTGGCCGACGATGCCCGGGCCGGCTGCGTCCCAGGGCAGCCGAAAGGAGCCGGCAGGAAATTCCTCCGGGTGCGGCAGGTAGAGAGCCGAGGGCAGCGTCCGCATCTCGCCCACCTGGTTGGCCGCGACGATCTGCGTGACCGGCAGGACGTCGGAGCTGTCGCTGTCGTTATCGGCCGCCGCCATCGCGCAATTGCTGGTGCCGAGGTCGATCCCGAGACTGAAGCGAGGATTCATGGAAAGCGACGTCCTGATGATCTGGTTTCCCAGCCGTTGAGCCGCCGGTCCGGAGTGTTGCGCCTGCCGGTCGCGGATCAGTGAGCAGCCAGCGTGCTCGCGAGCCGGAGCCTATTTCAGTTCCACCTCGGCCGGCGCGATGGCGGGCAACTGGCCGGGTGCGCTGGGCAGCAACTGCGGCAGCTTCACCATATCAGTCTTCCAGCCACGGTGGACAAGCACGCCCGAGAACGGCGCCTGGCCGGCGATCTTGCCGACCAGCCGGTACTCGTCCGCCGCGTATCCGGCGGAGACCTGCACGGTCGATCCCTCATCCTCGGTACGCAACGGGTGGATGCTGAAATGCTCCAGCAGGACTCTCTTGCATCCGGCATGCACGACGCGGGCGGCGACGCCGACCTGAGCGTCGTTGTAGGGGTTGATGTCGTCCATCAAGAAGTCGACCAGACGGCCCTTTTCCTGGAGCATCGCGAGGAAGCTGACGATTTCGGCATCGGCGCGGGCAGCGGCGGGCGCCGGTGGGGCGGCCCGAGCGGGTTCGGCCTGCGACTTCGACGGGGGCGGTTTCTGGCGCGCTGGCAGCAGCAGGCCTATCAGGACGAGGACCGATAGCGCCAAGGTGGCATCCGTCAGGTATGGCCGATGAGGCTCGGTTGCGGGCGCCACGGCCGCAACGTTCACGGCCAGGATCAGCAGAACGCCAAGGATCAAAGCCACTCTCATTGCGGATGCTTACCTTGCTGCTCTCTGGTGCGCTCAATACATCATTGGCGACTATAAACGATGCGCAAATCAAGAATTCTGGAGCCGGCCGGCTGCTCTCGATCCTTCTTTGCCGTTCCGCCTTCGCATCTTGAACGGCTCTTCATGCCCCTTTTCGGTCCAAGCGATAGGCCCGGTCTACAGCGGCGAGAGGGCAGCGCTAGAGGGCGAAACCGGCCAGGGCCAGCGATGACGCTCGGTAACGCCGTCGTGGCCCAGGATTCGTAAAGCTTAGTCGCCGCTGGAGAGAAGTGGATTCGAACTGCATGGGGATTTTCCTGTCACGTGGGAAATCGGGTCGAGTCTGCCGCGCGTAGTGGTGCTAGCCGTGGAAACATTGGAGCTTTTCGCGCTTCCGAAATCATCCCGCATCGCGGACCGTGCTTCTTGCACCGACCTTGGCGGTCAATGATCCGATAGGCGCGCCACCCAATCGGCGACCGGGTCGCCACTGCTCATGTCGGTCTGAACCAGCCCGTCGATCATGAAAGTTGGCGAGACGTGGATACCGTTCTGGCGAGGCCTTCGAGGGTCGATGCGGCCAGAATGCAGCGCACAATCACGCCCGAGTACATGTGCCAAGGCTGCGACTGAAGGTGTGGCTTGCCGGTGATGCGGTCCTCGCCCGCCTGGTCGAGCAGGTCGTCGAGTTTGCCGAAGGTCTTGTGAAAAACGGGCAGGTCGGTTCCAGAAACACCTCGAAGATGCGGGGCCCGTGGCCCCAGACAAGCGGATCAGCGCGCCATGCATTCGTGCGATCTTTCCGTTACCCAGTACATTTCACGGTGAGGGCCCGAAGCGAAGTAGGCGCCGTGCTCCTGACGCTTCCCCAGGCTACGACAAAATGCCGGGTGCGGGTCTAGTGGAACGACAGAACGACAACGCCCGCGATTTTGGCGTAAGCTTGGCCGGCCAGCGCCTGCTCGCACTCGCAACCTGCCTCCCATTTGTCGCGGAATAATTTCCGTGGATGCAAGCACTCAGACGGCCGCGCCAAACAACCAGCCTTCGAACCCACGCTTCATCCGGTCCGGCCATCTGGCGGCGCCCGGATTTTCCGAGCATCGGAT
>DATFTE010000133.1:0-4301 GCA_035262225.1 Terriglobales bacterium | reverse complement strand
GGAACTGCTTCGATCCCAGGCACGCGCAATTCAAACCCGGCAATCCTTACCAGCGCGTCATCCCTGATTACTATCACTGGCTGGATGAGCAGATCGGAGACGTCTTCGAGCTGCTCGATGATGAAACCATCGTCCTCGTGACGTCCGCCTTCGGCGCGCAACGGATGGACGGTGTCTTCGCGCTCAACGAATGGCTGATCCGCGAGGGACTGCTGGTTCTCGAGGAATATCCTTCGGCTCCCACTCCCTTTGAGCGCCTGCGAGTCGACTGGAGTAAAACCCAAGCCTGGAGCGAAGGCGGTTACTGCGCGTCCGTCTTCTTCAACGTCGAGGGACGTGAGCCGCAGGGTACGATCCCACCCTCACAGCTCGAAGGCTTCGCCAACGACTTGTCGAATCGGCTGGAGGCGTTTGAGGGGGACGACAGCTCTTCGATCCAGACACTGGTGTTCCGCTCCCGTGAGATTTACCGCGAGGTTCGCGGCGTCGCCCCTGATTTGATTGTCCAGTTTGGTGGCCTGTTCTGGCGGGCTGCGGATTCGGTCGGGCACTCGCGGATGGTTTTGCAAGAGAGCGACAGTGGCTCTGACATGTCGAACCATTCCGCCTACGGAACATTTATCCTTGCCGCGCCCAATTGTCCCTTGTCTGGTGAATACCAGGGAGCCCACCTGCTCGACATGATTCCGACCCTGCTTGATCTGGCGGGATACGAAATCCCACCCGGCATGCAGGGCAGGTCCCTGGTCGCGGGTATGGAAAAAAAAGGCGCTGCCGGCAGCTCAGACACTCAGGAGGCTCAGAAATTGCTTCACGATCGCCTGGCCGGGCTTGGCTACATCTGAGCGTTGGGCAGAATCCTCCCGGGCAGACCTCTCTCGCCAGAACCATCGCTAGTTTTTCTTTTTCTTGCCCAGGAATCCGGCAAGCGGACCGGCCGGCGAACCCGTGTTCCCTGCGGGAAACCGCACCTTGAGCGGATTCTCGAATTGACTGCCCACGATACCCCTTACATCGGGAATGAAGGTGGGATTCGATGCGGTCCCCTGAATGACGAAGGGAATACCGGCACCGGCGCCCCCCAGACTCACGATCGGGGGCAGTCCAGCCAGGGCCCCGCTGCTGCCGGGGGCGGCAGTCATTCTGTAGTTCAACGCTCCCCCGGGACTGATGCTCCCCGCTCCGGTGATCACGCCGATGGGGGGAATGCTGAGGCGGATGGCATCGGTACGAATGCCTTCGGGGGAAACTCGCACATAGGTGTTCAGATTCTGAATGGTCGTGTCGGAGCCGGTCGTCGTACCCGCCAGCCTGGAGATTGTCGTCAGCTTCGACCCCAGATCGAATCCCGCCAGCTTTGTGTCCGACAGCTTGACCGGGCCTTCAATCACCAGCCTGTCAGTGGGCCCGCTGATGGACAGGGTCACCCAAACCGTTCCTCCCTGGAGCGAGGATCCCGACGGCAAGACGACTCCCAGGGGCGGAAGCATCGCCTCGATGTCATCCACCGGCATCCCCTGCCCGTTGAATTTCATGTTCAGCAACGTGGTTTCGCCCTGGAACCGGTAGGTTCCCGTCAACTGCGCCAGCGCCTTGCTGACCGTGATTTCGCCCTGCATGACTTCTCCCGCGTGCTTGGGAAGATCATGAGTCACCGTGTAGGCGACTTGCACCGGCCTCGCCGCGGGTTGTCCGTGCGGCGAGAGTTTGAGCTTGTCGAACAGGATTCCTCCCTGAATCCGGGCCTGCGCACCGTCCGACCGAATCGTTCCGCTCAGATCAGCAACGCCACCAATGCCGGTCGACGGGGAGAAGAAGCCCGACGCGGTCATGTCAAATCGCCTCACCAGGATGCGGGCATCTATCGGCGTGAGGAAAGCGTCTTTCGCATTGACGGGGCCGGCGATGCCATCGAGTTTTGCGCTCCCTCCCCCGGGCAGGTTTGTGCTCAAGGTGAACGGGAATTCCGACGCAAAAGAAAATGACCGCACTCGAAGGTCCAGGCTGTCGTAGACCTGTGCCCGGGCGGAAGAGTGCAGCGTGCTTACCGTCAGGCGGCCGCGCGTGACGTCCAACTCTCGAACCGCGAGATTCGCGTTCGGCGGGTTCGCGTCCCTGGTGGTTGCACCCTTCGCCGGCGCCGAATTGCCGCCCAGGCCGGAGAAGTTCCATTGGCCCGAGGCCGCGTGCACCAGGAAGATCTCGGGCTGAAGGAGGGTGAGGTCCTCGATCTCCAGTGTCTTTGAAAAAATCAGAGGTATCGGTCTTACTCCAACCTCCAGCGACTTTGCCCGGATGAAAGGACTCTGGCTGAAGGCCGGGTCGTCGGCGATGGAGAGATCCTCCGCCGAAAGCCGGGCAGCCACGATCGAGAGTTTCAGATTGCCGACCTTCACCTGCCGCCCCAGGGCCGCTGTCAACTCCTCCTCCAGCCGCGGGCGGAAGCGGTTCACGTTGATGATTAAGGGAAGCGCAAGAATGGCAACCAGGAATAACACCAGGATAATGCCAACCATTCGGAGGATACGTTTCACGAGAGGTTCTCCTGGTTTCCCGGTTTGTCTTTGGGTTGTGCTCTAGGCCCTTAAGCGACGAGGATCGAAGTACTCCAAGTCTATCAAAAATTGCGCTTACCGCGGCTCTTGCGTCAGTTCCGGATTGGGCAGTGGCGCTTGATAGAGTTCCTTTTGTCGCTTGTCGCGCAGTTCCGAAGTAATTCGAGTTACCTCGTCCATCTCCGCCTTGGCTTCCTCGGTGCGCCCCAGCCGCTGCAGGACTTGCCCGCGGACATAGTGAATTGGCGAACTCCTGGGATCGAGCTTTGCCGCCGCGTCGATCTCCGCCAATGCCGCGTGATACTTTTCCTCCCGCAGGTAGACGCGCGCGAGTTCGTAATGGGAACTGGTCAGCGAGCTGTCCAGCTGCAAGGCCTTGCGGAGGTTTTTCTCCGCTTCCGGATCGTGCTGCTGCCGGGAAGCGATCAAGCCCAGCTGATCGTAGTTGTAAGCCACGTCCGGTTCGATGGCTACATCTTTCAGGAACTCCGCCTTGGCATTCTCCGCATCCTGCTTCTTCAGATACACCATGCCGAGATAGAAATGGACAAAGGGCATCTTCGGTTCCGCTTTGGCGGCGGTCTGCAATTCCGTGAGTGCATCGTCGTACTCCTCGCGATTCAGATGGGCTTTGCCCGCGAAAAAGTGCACCTCCGGCGAATCCTCGCCGATACGCGCCATCTGTTCCACTGCCCGCTGATCGAGATCGGGGCGGTTCGCATTGTGCGCCGAGTTGCTGAGCACATAGAGATAATTCAGATTGTTCGACTCCTGCCTCCACAATGGCTCCAGCGTGTTTGCCGCCTCGGCGTATCGCTCGGTGAAGAAATAGCAGAGGCCGAGCAGATAACGCGCCTGCAAGGAATCCGGATCGTCGCGCACCACCGACTCGAAAGGCGCGATCGCCGAGCGATAGTCGTTCTGCCGGTAGTAGACCAGCCCGATATTCAATCGAATGCCTGCCGCATCGGGCGCCATGCGTTCTGCTTTATCGAGCATAGCGAGCGCTTGCGGCCATTGCTTGCGCCGCATGGCAATCACCCCCAGGTTGGCATACGCGGCCATGGCCTGCGGGTCGAGCGCAATCACCCCGCGAAAGGCGCGCTCGGCCTGCTCGAATTCTCCCTTTTGCAGCGCCGCCTGGCCTTCGGCAAAGAGTTGTTGCGGGCTCGCCGCCGGCGTCGAACGCGAGGCCTGGGGCGCACACCAGCCCGCCCGCCCGCCGACGAGGACTGCCAGCAACAAGTACACAATCCGGAACCGTCGCACCCGACAGCTTGACACTGGTTTCACTCTGCTGGTAGTGTCCGCCAGCAAACGCTCGATTTCAAGCATCCGTACGTTTCCCGGCAGTAGGGAGCGGGATGTATGGCAAGAACTGAAGGAAAATAGGGCTCGATGGTTACCATTCGCGACGTAGCCCGGGAGAGCGGCTTCTCCTCCACCACCGTCTCCATCGTGCTAAACAACGCGCCGCTCGCGCGTTACATTCCGGCCCCGACCAAGAAGCGCATCGAACGCGCCGCCAAGAAACTCGGATATCGTCCCAACCTCTTCGCGCGCTCGCTGCGCAGCCGCCGCAGCCACACCGTGGGCGTCATGGTCTCCGATATGACCGACCCCTACTGCACGCCGATCCTGCGCGGCATCGAGAATTCCCTCTACCAGGGGTCGTACCTTCCCATACTTACCGATCTGCATAACGAGCGCAGCCGCTTCGAGCGCTATCTCGAGATGCTGCTCGAC
>DATFTE010000132.1:0-20400 GCA_035262225.1 Terriglobales bacterium | reverse complement strand
AAAGCGCGCAGAGGAGCGGTTGAAGAGCGCCAATCCCGAGGTGGACTACGACCGCGCAGAAAACGCTCTGCAGCGCGCGGAAACGCGGCTACAGGTGGCAGGGAAGAAGTGACAGGCCAGGCTTCAAGCCTTGGGCTTTAGGACAGTCTCACCTGGCCGCCGGCGGTGACGCCGCTTTTGTTTCCTGGAGATCGAGGCCAGGAGCCCAACCCAGCTCATGAATGCGTCGAGTCCTCCCGATGCCGAAGTCTGGCCGTCTCGCTTGGGCCATCAGGAAAATTCTTGTAGTGCGACCTCCGAGGCGACGATTGGCAACGGCAGCCTGCGCGGATTGACGATTTCATTGTGAGGACTGCGCGGAAGCGGTTCTTGACTTCGGCAACGCGCTCGTAGGCCTTCGTCGCCTCGACTAATCTCCAAGACCGCATAGCTCACTCTGGTTCGGATACTTCGAGTCCGAAGCCTCCATAACGCGCGTGAGCGAAAGCAGCAATCCGCAATTGCTCTTTCCCGCAATGTGATGCTAAAATGTATCACAAATGAAAAAAGCATCTGTACGCGAGCTCCGCTACAATTTCAAGAGAATTGAACGCCTCTTACAACAGGGGGACGAAATTCAGATCACCAAACGTCGGAAGGTAGTTGCACGCCTGGTTCCTGAGCCCGGCACCCGCCCAACTATGCCCGACTTCGGCGGTCGCCTGCGCGCAATCTACGGGAAACAGACACTCAAGATCAGCGGAGCAGAGCTGATCGAGCAGGACCGGAGCCGATATTGAAAGTCTACGTCGACACCAGCTTTCTCGTCTCGCTGTACAGCCCCGACTCGAACTCGGCGAATGCCGCCCGAACCATGCAGCTTTCCCGAGGAAGCCACTTCATTAGTGCTCTGGTCGAACTGGAAGCGGTTAATGCGCTCGAACTGCGGGTCTTCCGAAAGGAGATCTCTTCATCGCAGGCACAATCGTCATTGAAAGACTTTGAAAAGGACGTACTCGCCGGCATCCTGCAATTGCGTCCTCTTTCCGACCAGGCTTTTGAGCGTGCGCGTCGGTTGGCTAAGCAAACCACAGCGCGACTCGGGACGCGCACCGCTGATCTCTTGCATGTGGCCGCGGCTCTCGAACTTGGCGTCGATTCCCTGTACTCCTTCGATCAACAACAGCGGAAGTTGGCCGGGGCCGTTCGTATAAAGCTTAACTAGTTCTAACGTGTGGTCCTAATTCTCCCGACAAAGTCTTGGGGAACTTTGACCGCGGCACGGGTGCCGCAAGAGGTGCGGGATCAGTCTGATTCACTGCTGTTCTCCCACGGGCACGATTTTGGTGTCCGCACGGAACTTCTTGTAGTCACGGTAGGTGACTTCTTCCTCGACATTGATGTTAGCCAAGAGCGCCAGCCGGGCATCGAGTTTCACCGCAACGTGCTTCGGCAGCCATACTTCTTCGTTGACTCGGGTCTGATCGATCTCGATGTGCGAACCCTTGTGGATGCGAGCCAGGACCAGGCCAATCGAGACCGTGTCGATGCAGTCAGCGGTGAGTTTGACCCATTCGCTGTCGGCTTGGTCGATCCAGGCGCGGAAACGGAACTTGGGCAGGATTTTGGCCTCTTTGCTATGCGGTTGGAATCCGGGGCGCGGTTCGGCGTCGATGACCCAGGCTGCGCGGCCGTTGAGATTCTCGACCCCAGCCAGCCGGAAATTGTAAGCATCGGTCACCTCCCGAACAAACCGGCGGTCGTCCTCGCGCTCTTTTTGTTCTTTGGCCAGGCGCTTCCCGCGCTCGCTCTCTGATTCGTCCCTGCGTTTGTCAACGATCTTTTGAATGCGCTCGTCTTCCTTGGCCGTATCCGTTGGGGAAAGAGGCTTGTCATCTTTCGCGATCAGCCGCTCGACCGGTTCGCCGTAAAGGACCATGATTTCCTTCGTCTTCGACTCGACGGATTTCGTGTGCCCGCTGCCGTCGAGCTTATGTTGCTCTTCGCGCTCGACGTAGGTGTAGTCGCGCTGTCGCCTGTCATTTTCGATGTCTTTCTCTGCCGCCTGACGGATCAGCGCACGAATCTCGTCCTCCGTCAGAGTGGTGGGAGCGGTCCGGGTCGTCTGTCCCGGCGACAGGACGCTCGCGACCATCAGGACGAGGCTCGAAACCAGGAAACGCATGAGGATGTTACGTGATTGGAACCGCTGGAGTTCCCCGGGGGATGCCTCACGCTCAATTGAGCTCCAGCACAAGGAATCGGGCGGCTACACTCGCGTCGTTGATGAGCTTGCTCTTTCTTCCCGCCGGAAGCCACCACGGCTCGTTCTGCGATTTGCGAATTCGCATGCCGTCCTTTTTGAACTCCAGGTCGGTGAGCGGTATAAGCAGTTCGTCTGCTTCCTTTTCCGGTACGGGATAGGCGTCGTCCGGCAGTAGTTGCACATCTTTCACCTTGGCCTCGCCCAGATCCATGGTGTCGGTGAAAGCCTTTTCCGGGTCCGGGGGCGGCAGCATGGCGCTATTGCCATATTCCCACCGCTTTTCTTTCGGTTCATAACCCAGCGTGGTGATCCTGGGATTGAGGAATTCGACCGTGAGGTTGTGGTAGGAATTGGGGGTGTCGTTGCGCAGGGCGCGCGCCGGGCCGCCGAAATAGAAGCGCACATCATTCTTCTTGTAGAGGTAGGTGATAACTCCTGCCTGTCCTTCGGCCCAGGATGCAATCTCGGAATCTTCGAGCGTGATGACCAGATAGTTATGCTCGTGGCGTACCAAGGGGGTGGATTGGTAGGGTGCGAGGTCAACGGCAAAGGCCCGGACCTTCCCGTTTTCGAAGATCTGGCGGTAGTGAGGCTCGTCGTCGATGCCGGAGACGCTGTCGTTTTGCGCGGCCGAGCCAAGGGTGCCGAAGCACAGGGCCACGAGCAACAGCATGGTCGAGCGCGTCAGCGAGCTCCGCTCACATGGAAAAACCCGGTTTATCATCTTGACTGCTGCGGGATTTGCTAGCCGATCGACTGTAACATCATCCAGTACACAGGCACCAGCCTCATGGCTTATGCTGATGGCACCTTGGGTCGGGCCGCCACCTCCGTTGCCCGAAAGGAAGTACCAGCCATGAAACCCAATCCAGTGCGTGTGCTGTGCGTGGACTCTATGGAAGTGCGACGCCGTCGACTGGTGGCCTCGCTCGAGCAGTTTGGCCTGGAGGTCTGGACGGCCCGCAACCTCGGCGATGCGTTGTACCTGGTCGCCGGGTTGAAGCCCAGCGCCATTGTGATCGACCAGGATTCGACCCTGCACTATGCGATGGAGTGGAACTCGTTAATGGAGGCCAGTCCCCACCTTCCCGTCTTGCTGCACTCGGCCGACGGTGCGGCCGGAGGCGGATCGCTGGCGGCCGTGCGCACGGGAGATCCCGAAGTGATTACCGCCATTCTTTCCATTCTGTTGGAACCCGAGGAGCGAAGCGCGGTGTCCAAGGCGGCTTAGCTGTTGTGGTTCAAGCGCCCTGACTTGTGGTTCTTTCCGCCCTTCCTAAACATCCTGCGCGAAAGGAGCGGTCGTCGAGCCGATGCAGCCGCCTGGCCATCGCCGGGGTCAGCAAGCGATAGTGGTGGACATCAAACAAATAGTCGGCGATGAACCACAAGGGTTCCTCGGTGGTCACCCACTGGCGGAAATCGAACCGCCTCAGATTGACCGGTCTGGAGAATGTGCGCAGTGACCGCTCCCGGCGGAGATTGAAGTAACCCTCGAAGTAGCTCATGGCCAGTTCACGCAGGGAACGATAGACCGGCTCACGATAGCGGCAGCCGGTGTAATTGGACTTGGCGATCGAACCCCAGTGACTGTCAACACGGTAAATGGCAACCACGTGGTCAGTATCCTTGTCCGCCTCCAGATCGAGGATGAGCGGGGGATACCCGTTTACCCGCAGGGCGGCTGCCGCGAACAGGGCTCCCTCCAGACAGTGAGAGGTATTTTCCCGCAACACGCGACGCGGAGACCAGGCAGTGTCGGCGAGGTGATAGGGCATGTCGTCGATGAAACGCTGAATTCCGTGGGGATTTTTCAGGCTGCGCAGCTTGCGCAATTCGGCCGGAGTAAAACCTGAAGTCGAGTTGTTCATGCTTGCTTTCAGTTTACAGGAACTTCACTTCCGGGCGGGTTTCGCTTGAAGAGCACAGGGAACCTCTAATGCAAACCGAAGACCTCGATCAGTTCGCGCGGGGTATCAATCAGGACGTCGGGCGGAGCCAGGGCAAGAGTGTGGGGAGCGAATCCGTAGGTTACGCCGCAGGTCCACATGCCGGCATTGCGCCCAGTGAGTACGTCATTCGAGGAATCGCCGATCATGATGGCTTCCTGGGGCTGGGTGTGGGTCTCACGCAACAGCGTCCTGGCGCCCTGCGGGTCGGGCTTCTTGGTGGGAAAACTGTTCCCACCGTAAACGTGTACGAAGAACGGGCTGAGACCCAGGGCCTCGACGATGGCGCGCGAGGGGTTCACGGGCTTGTTGGAAAGCACGGCCATCTTGCGATGTACTCCATTCGCACTGCTGAGCGCCGCCAGCGTCTCTTTCACTTCATCGTAGACATGCGTGTAGTCCAGCTTATGGACCCGATAGTAGGCGAGGAAGTAATCGAGAGCCTCCTTCATGAATTGCTCATTTTTCGGATCTCCCAGCGCGCGCCGAACCAGCATGGGCGCGCCGTCTCCGACGTAGGAGGCCACTACACTCTCGGGCAGCTCGGGACGCTTGAAGTGCCGCAGCATGGCGTTGACGGAATGCACCAGATCGAGGCGGGAGTCAATCAGCGTGCCATCCAGGTCAAAGATCAGCAGCTTGATCTGCTGTGGGTCGAAGGAACGGCGAGTCTGAATCATCCCTGGGCTCAGGATAACTGATTCGGGCGCCAGGAGTCTCGCGGAACACTCGTGGCGGCGAGGCCGCGGAGTGCCGGGCAGTGGAGTGATGGCGCGCGCATACTACTCGGCAACGATGGCGTTTGTTTTCAGGGTGCTGTGAAAGGTCGGCGCGGATCAGGGCATTCCCGTGTATTCTCAAACCCCGGTCAGGATTTACAATGCATGAGCTGGAATCATCCCCCCTGTTACAGGAAACCGGATGGCGACCAAAACCGTGACCAAACCTTCGGCGGTGACGGACGGAGATATCAAGAGGGCGGACAAGTCCTATGAGGGTTTGACCCGCCAGCAGCTCATTGATTTCTACCGGCTCATGTATCTCTCCCGGCGTATTGATGACCGGGAGATTTTATTGAAACGCCAGCAGAAGATTTTCTTTCAGATCTCAGGGGCCGGACACGAAGCGGTGGGCGTGGCGGCAGGCATGACGATGAAGCCCGCCTATGACTGGTTTTATCCTTACTACCGGGACCGGGCGCTCTGCCTGACCCTGGGCGCGACACCGCTCGAGATGCTGCTCGAGGGCGTGGGCGCGGCAGCCGATCCCCAGTCCGGCGGCCGCCAGATGCCATCCCACTGGAGTTTTCCCAGGCTCAATATCGTGACTCAGTCCTCGCCAACCGGATCGCAGATTTTGCAGGCCGTAGGCTGCGCCGAGGCAGGACGTTACTTCGCTCGGCATCCCGCGGCAGCCGAGAAGTCCCGCGGAGATTATCGCCAGTTCAAGGACGTTCAGTTCCATGGCGATGAAGTGGCCTATGTCTCCCTCGGCGATGGCACCACCAGCGAGGGCGAGTTCTGGGAGGCCCTGAACACGGCGGCGAACCGACGTCTGCCGGTGGTTTTTGCGGTCGAAGACAACGAGTATGCGATCTCCGTCCCCGTGGAAGTGCAGACCGCGGGGGGCAATATCTCGCGCCTGGTCTCGGGATTTCCCAATTTTCATTTTGAAGAGATTGACGGCACCGATCCGGTGGCAACCTACGCGGCCTTCAAGCGTTCCGTGGCATATTGCCGGTCCGGCCAGGGACCTTCTTTTGTTCACGCGCATGTCATCCGGCCTTACTCTCATTCGCTGTCGGATGACGAGCGGCTCTACCGCCCCGATGCCGAGCGTCAGCGTGATGCGGCGCGCGACCCCCTATCGCGGACGCAGATGTTTCTGATTCGCGAAGCGATTCTCGACGAAAAAGGCATCAACCGGGTTGAGAAGCAGGTCGAAGACGAACTGCAGACTGCTGTGGATCAGGCGCTCGCAGCCCCCTCGCCCAGCCCGGATACAGTCGAACGATTCGTGTATTCCCCCGATCTTGATCCGACGTCGGCTTCGTTTGACACGCAACCGGTTGCCGAGGACTCTGGCGATGGAAAAAAGCCGGCTGCGAAAACCATGGCCGACCTGATCAATGCCACCCTGCACGACGAAATGCAGCGCGATGCGCGCATCGTGATCTTCGGCGAGGATGTGGCCGACTGCAGCCGCGAACAGTACTTGCAACAGAAGCTGATCAAGGGCAAGGGCGGAGTGTTCAAGCTGACCTCGGGCCTGCAGGGCGAGTTTGGGTCGGATCGCGTGTTCAACTCGCCGCTGGCCGAGGCCAACATTGTGGGCCGCGCGGTCGGCATGGCGACCCGGGGACTCAAACCGGTGGTGGAAATCCAGTTCTTCGACTACATCTGGCCGGCCATGATGCAACTGCGCAACGAACTGCCCCTGGTGCGCTGGCGCTCGAACAACGGATTCTCGTCTCCGGCGGTGGTGCGTGTGGCGATCGGAGGCTATCTTACGGGCGGCGCCATTTATCACTCCCAATCTGGCGAGAGCATCTTCACCCACATCCCCGGGTTGCGGGTCATTTTCCCTTCGAATGCCCTCGATGCAGCAGGTCTGTTGCGCACGGCGATCCGCTGCGACGATCCCGTGATGTTTCTTGAGCACAAGCGTCTGTATCGCGAGACCTTCGGACGCGCACCCTACCCGGGGCCGGATTACATGATTCCTTTCGGCAAGGCGAAAATTGTGCAGCCCGGCAGCGATCTTACGGTGATCACCTACGGCGCGGTAGTTCCTCGCGCCTTGCAAGCCGCGCAAAAGCTCGGGAGAGAGGAAGGGCTCAGTGTGGAATTGATCGATCTGCGTTCCCTCAATCCTTTTGACTGGGAGACCATTGCTCGGTCGGTTGGGAAGACGAATCGCGTGCTGGTCGCCTACGAAGATTCGTTGAGCTGGGGATACGGCGCGGAAATCGCGGCCCGCGTCGCCGATCAGCTGTTCGAATCGCTCGATGCTCCGGTCCGCAGAGTGGCCGCGAAAGACACCTTTGTTGCTTATCAGCCAGTGTTGGAAGATGCCATCCTTCCCCAGGCTGATGATTTCGAGCGCGCGATGAGAGAGTTGGCCGAGTTCTGAGATAGAGCACCAGGACTCCGTTCTTTCTTCCCCGCCTGAGGTTCAGCCCGCGACTCTTGCCCAGCTTTGCTTTCTACGGCACCGCTTCGGCGGAAGGGGGCAAAGCTGCAACTGCGGCGGCATCCTCAAGCTTGCCCGTCTGGGAAGTTCGTGGAGGGATAGCGTGGTGCATGGTTTCGCGCGCGATCCTGACGGGACTATCCCCTACTATGCATTGCTCCCTGCCACAGCCGGAAATCTGTATGGAACCACGGTGCAGGGCGGAGTGAGCAATCAGGGCGCGATCTTCCGCTTCATGCCCTGACCGCACCGGGATCGGAACGCGGGCCTGCGAAACCCGGCTGCATTCGGCTAGGTCCTGGATTTCTTGCTGTAACCGCCACCGCCAACTCCACGTCGGATGGCATCGAGCGCCATAGGGCCCCCGCCGAGGAAAATCAGGGCGAAGGATATGGCTCCGAGCGCCAAGGGAAACTGGTAGCCTCCGTTGCCCAGCAGACCATTCTTCCAGTGCACTTTCCAAATGGCGACGCTCATGTTGATCAGGACTGCGAAGGCAGCACAGCGGGTGAACAGGCCGAGCACAAGCAGGATACCGCCGAAGAACTCGGCGGCAGCGGAGAGATAGGCGAGCCAGCCTGGCAAACCCAGGCTGTGCACTAACTGCACATGTTGTGGGAGTCCGCCGGCGACCTTAGGGTAGCCGTGGCCGATCAGGATGATCCCGAGCACGACGCGCAGGACAAGTAATGCCAGGGGTTGAAGACGATCGAGATAACGCAAATTTCCTCCCGCCTCCGAGGGTATCCTATCGGCGGAAGCTTGCGGAGTGAGAAGTGCGAGTCCCGACGGCGCTACTCGGTGCCGCCGGGGCAGGAAAGGTGAGCTGGGCTTATGCGGTTCGAGTGGTGGCCGGCCTGCCCGTCTCTGCTCACGGCAATGTGCGCTTCCCGAACACCCGCCATGACGGTCGCTCGGATCCTGTCCCCCGCCGCGGAACTTCGGGAAGCTAGGGCGGAAAACGGTCTTAAAGAGGGTTAGGATCGACGGGAATGTGCACCGACTTGGCCTGCGCCGGGTACCCCACCCCGTAAGCAAATGGTTCCAGGTTGAGCACGAAGGGTATGGGACCCTTTCCCTTCGGATTGCTCACGGAAAAGGTGGCAGACCCGTTGGGGGGAAAATTGCGGTTGCTGCTGTCTCCACATTCCATATAGTCGGCCATCCCCGTGACCACCAGGTTGGGGTTGCATTCGAGCTGCAGACGGACGTAGTCCGCTCCCTTCGTGGTCCAGGAGACTTTGATTTCGAGGGAGTGATCCCCAGGCTGGGCTACGGGCGTCAGCCCGGTGACCAGCGGCTTCGAGGCGGGTACATGCCGGCCTGAAAGGCTCACGGTGGGCCGGAAAAACGTGATGCGGGAGAGGAAAGAATCAAGAAGGTCGGTTTTGTTCTGCTCTGAAAGCAAACGGACGGAGCACGGCAGGTCGTAGGCTCCCGTATTCGCCGCGGCCATCTCCAGCTTGAATTCATAGCACAGGCCATTCTGATAGGCGTGGAGATAGTAGTAGGTGTAGGCACTTCCGGCTGCGCCCTCCCCATCCACCGACTGCGAATACCTGATGCCACGAACCACGCGGGATGACACGGAATCGGGCGCAGCATATCCAAACTGACTGCAAGCGGGAGCGTTCGCAAGGTTCGGATTGACCATCACGGTGAAGTATCCGCCGCGAAAGTTGGATCCTGGATAGATGTGGTCAGGGATTTCGACACTGGTCAGACTGATCGAGCCGTTGGAGTTGGCGAAGTTCGATTCCCCGCGCAGGTCCGCCTCGCCCAGCAGAGTGAAGTCCTCCGGATACGACAGGCTGAAGCCGTAGGTTTTATTGCCGGACGTACGCCATGACTGGGCGGAAAAACCCGGCAGGGGATCGTCCGGGTTCAATATGTCTTTCACCTCGGTCACCGTGATGGGAGCCGCTGGATCGCCCGCCACGGTGCCGCCGATACTGACTTCATGCCCCACGTAGGCAGCCAGCCCGGCGGGCGCCACCAGGTGAAACTGATTTCCTGCAGCATCGGTCAAGGTGAATTCGCCGTCCGCGCTCGCGAGACAGCCCTGTACCGAAGTCTCCTTTACCTCCTGATTCGCTGCGGCTTCAGTGGAGGAAGGGTTGTCAGCTGGCTCGGTCTGCTGCGCCGTAGCAGTGATCACTGCCAGCCAGACGATCAGCAGGACAAACGCAATTTTCGGCATCCGGTCTCCTTAGCCTGACGGCGGGTTCGGCCCACTCCGGCTTGGTGTTTTGGACTCACCCCTAGTTTCCCCCATTTCGCCCAGGTTCGTCCCCGAATCTCCGCAAGGCGTCCCCGTATGTGTCGCGACAGCTTGCTATTTCCGGGCGTCCTAGGACCTTGGTACCGTCTCTAGTACTTTGGTTATGGTTCGTGTCGGAAATCGCGGCTTTCAGCATAACAGCTGCCATATATAGGGTACGACCGAGCTACTACCCAACATATAGACACAGGTACCAACTGTACCGCGATCCGGTTCCAGAAAACCCCTATAAAACCCTAAAAAACCGGGTGATTTGCTTGCAGGGGAGCCATTTCCCGGTTGAGCTATGCTCGGGTCACCGAAATTCACTCGCAGACCGATGGGTGCGGGGAGTTTCCTCCCAAGTTCGCCTGCGGGCCGGGGAAAACGGCTGCGGCAAGGCGCGATTCTGTGGAAAGGAACTTCGAACTATGGCCGACTCGCGCGAAGTGATGAACATCCGCCAGGCGTCGCAGTACCTGGGAGTGAGTGCGGACACGCTCTACAAGTACGTGGGAGAGCGGACGATTCCAGCCTTCAAGCTGGGGAACCGCTGGCGCTTCAAGAAGTCGAAGCTGGATCAGTGGATGGAAGAGAAGTCGAACCAGATGGAAGCCAGGAGCAGCAAGAAGAAACCGAAGGCGGCCGCCAAGGCTGCCGGAGAGTAAAGGCGGGCACATGTTGGGATTCGGATCGAAGACGATTGTTGGTCTGGATGTGGGCTCCTCCAGCATCAAGGCGGTGGAACTGAAGCGCACGCGGGACGGAATCGAAGTTGCGCATCTCGGACTGGAGCCGTTGGCCCCCGATATCGTGGTCGACTCGATGATTGTCGACTCGGGGGCGGTTTCCGGGGCCATCTCGAAGCTGTTTACGGAAAACGAGATCAAGGCCAGGAATGTGGCTACGGCGGTGAGCGGGCACTCGGTCATTGTGAAGAAGATCTCTCTGCCATCGATGAGCGATCAGGAGCTGGCAGAAACCATCGAGAAGGAAGCTGCGCAGCACATTCCGTTCGACCTGGCGGATGTGAATCTTGACTACCAGATTCTGTCCGAGGATGCGGGCAGCCCGCAGATGGACGTGTTGCTGGTGGCGGTCAAGAAGGACAAGATTCTGAACTACACCAACGTACTCTCGATGGCGGGCAAGAGTCCGGCTATTGTGGACATTGATGCTCTGGCCCTGCAGAACTGCTACGAATTCAACTACGAACCGGCTCCGGGGCAGGTGGTGGCACTTTTGAACCTGGGCGCGAGCGTGATGAACATCAACATCGTAAAGGGCACGACGCCGCTGTTTCCCCGTGATGTCAGCGTGGGCGGGCATCAGTACACCGACTCGCTGCAGAAGGAACTGGATTTGAGCTTCGACGACGCCGAGTCGCTGAAGTTGGGCAACAAGGTAGGCACCGTCAGCGAAGATGCCAAGACGCCCATCCTGCAGCAGGTGACCGAAATCATCGTGCTCGAGATTCAGAAGACCTTCGACTTCTTCCGCGCCAGCGCGGCCGGGGAGCACATCGAGAAGATCTACCTGGCAGGGGGGTCGTCGAAAGTTCCCGGGCTGGTCGAAGCGTTGCGTCAAGAGTTCTCGTTGCCGGTCGAAATCTTCAATCCGTTTCAGAAGATTGCGCCTCCCTCCGAAGGGTGGGGAGCGGACCTGATCGAGCGGAATGCGGGCCAGATGGCGGTTGCGGTGGGTTTGGCCTTAAGGAGTTTTGAAGACCTATGATCCGAATCAATCTGCTGGGAGCACCGAAACCGAAAAGCAAGCGTGGTAGTGCGGCCGTGGCCGCCGTCTCCGTGATGGAAGCGGGCGATCCCGGCTCTCCGATGTTGAAAGTGGCGGTGATGCTCGTGCTGTGTGCCGGGTTCAATTTCTTCCGCTGGCACCAGCTCGACAGCCAAAAGAAAGAGATCGCGCAGAAAATGCAGCAGGCCGAGCAGAAGAATCGCGAGCTCGCCGATGTCAAGGCCCGCTACCTCGAACGCCAGCGCCAGGCGGAGAGCTACAAGCGCCGGGTGGATGTGATCGACCAGTTGCGCGCCAGCCAGTCGGGTCCGGTCACTCTTCTGAACATGATCGGACAGACGGTCAACGGCACGGAAGCGGTCTGGCTGAACAACCTGAAGGATTCAGGCCCGAGCGTGGATATCGAAGGCATGGCACTGAGTACGGATGCGGTAGCTAATCTGATGCAGAATCTGCAAAAGACGGGATACTTCCGCACCATCGAGATCAAAGAGACCTATCAGGACGAGCAAGTGAAAGACATGCAGGCCTTCCAGTTCACACTGACCTGTGAAAAGGCGAAGTCCTAGAGGCGGGGGGATATGGCGAATTTCAGCGAACTATCGGGCGTCAAGCAATGGGGAGCTCTGCTGCTGGGGGGCGTAGTTCTCACCGTAGCTCTCCACTTCACGATGTTCAAGTCGCAGCGCGAAGCCAATGCGACGGCACAGGCCAACCTCGACGCCAAGCTGCAGGAGAACCGGGAGTTGGAATCCTACCGGCCGAAGCTGGCGGAGATCGAACGCCAGGTGGCCAGCCTGAAGCAGCAACTGGATATCGAACGGCGCATCGTGCCCGACGAGAAGGAAGTCGACGGCTTCATGAAGATGATGGACGCCGAGGCCCTGAAGGCGGGAGTGGAACTGCGGCGCTACACCGCGAAGTCCACGGTCAGCCGCGATTTCTACACCGAGTTGCCCTTTGAGATGGAACTCGACGGACCCTACTACTCGATGCTGAACTTTTTCGACCGTGTAGGCAAGCTGGAGCGCATCGTGAACGTATCGGGGTTGCTGGTGGCGAGTACCAAGAAAGCCAGCGATGCCAAGGTGAAGCACCAGTACCAGTACGCCCCCAACGAGAGCGTAGCGGCCACCTGCACGGCAACCACATTCTTCAGTCACGACATGGAGCCGCCTGCAGCGGCGCCGGGCAAGGCCGGCAAGGCTCCGGTGAAAAGGTAGGAACCTCTATGAAGCTGACTACGGCAATGCTGGTATTGGGAATGACGGCGGGTTCGGCGCTGGCGCAAAACCCGGGTCTCATCGGGAACACGCAGAACACCATGCAGGCGGTCCAGAAGAAGAAGGAAATGGACTCGAATGCGGCGCTGGCGGCTGCCCAGCATACCGGCACTCCGGCAACCCCATCCACCGGATCGCCAGCAACCGGCAGTGCGCCGCGGGGGACGACGTCCGCGGCCGCCTCGACCAAGCCCGCGCGCAAGGCGCATGCACCGGCGGTTCACGTAAACGCGGTGAAGCAACCCTCGAAACCCACCCCCAAAAAGAAGGCAACGGCGGTCGCCGCCAGGCCGGCGGGGCCGCAGGGCGAGGTCGCGGTGCACGATGCCCCGAACGGAGACACGAAAGCCGCCAAGAAAGAGTCCAAGCCGCTTGACTTGACAGGACGGCGGGATCCCTTTGTGAGCCCGGTGGTGACGCACAGCATGACGGGGTCGGGCTGCAGCACGGGCAAGCGCTGCCTGGCCATTGATCAGATCGCTCTCAAGGGCGTGGTTCGTTCCGACAACGGCATGATCGCTGTGGTGGTTAACGCCGTGAACAAGGCTTACTTTCTGCGCGAGAACGATCCGGTGTTTAACGGATACGTGGTGAGGATCACAGGCGACTCGATCATCTTCAAGGAGACGCTGCAGGACAAGCTGGGCAAGCCGTTTGAACGGGAAGTTACGAAGAAGATCAACACGCCAGCCGTCTAGAAGCGCGGAAGGCGACGAATTCAAGGGAGAGTTCACGAGGCGAGCCGAGCGCAAGCCCGTGGGGAGAAGCGAAATGCGAAAGCAATTGCTGGGTGTTTTCCTACCGCTGCTGGCACTGGTGCTGATTGCAGCGGCTGAAACCGAGAGCACGGGCACCGGGGCGAGCGGCCACGCCGCGCTCGAGAAGGTGAGCGTGGTGCGGGGCGGCGACGGGATGATCCTGGAGATCATCGCGCGCGGGGCGGTGACGCCCAGGCTGAGCACGTTGGAGTCGCCGGCCCGCCTGGTCGTCGACCTGCCGAACACGGTGACCGCGTCCGCGCAAAGTCACATTAATGTGGACAGCGACGGCGTCAAGGATGTGCGTCTCGGCATGGATGGCCGGACGCCTCCGACCTCTCGCGTGGTGGTCGACCTCGACAAGTCGTGCCGCTACGAGGTGGTTCCCGGCAGCGACAACAAGATACTGGTGAAGCTGCACACCGCGTTGAGCGCGGCCAAGGCGATCACCAGACCGGCAGCGGCCCCCGCCCCCAGGACGGTTGCGGCGGTCGAAGCGGCGCCCGTCGTGAAGAAGGACGTCGCCGCGGCGAACCCGGCGGCCGGCAGGCCGGCTGCGGTTGCCGCGTCCGCCACCGACTATGTGTTTGTCGAGCCTTCCTACAAGCCGAAGGATGCCAGTGCGGAACTGAAGCCCGCGGTGGCGGATCCCACGGTGCGGGCGACGGTGGCGGCGGCGAAGTTCGTCGAGCGTCCCGAGGGCAACCTGTTGCCGGCTCCCAGCGCCGCGATGCAGGCCTCAGCCGGCGCGCCCCAACCTGCCGTGAACATGGCGGCCGAGCAGAAGGCACAAATGGAACAGCATCCCGCGGCCAGCGGTCCCCGGTACACCGGCGAGCCCATCTCGGTCAACCTGAAGGATGTCGATCTCAAGGATTTCTTCCGCCTGATTCATGAGATCAGCGGTCTGAACGTGGTGCTCGATCCCCAGGTCAAAGGCACGCTGACCATCGTGCTGGACGATGTGCCGTGGGACCAGGCGCTCGACATCGTTCTCAAGAACAACGACCTGGCGCGGCAGCTCGACGGCAACGTGCTGCGGATCGCCACCGTGGACACCCTGCGCAAGGAAGCCGAAGCCAGGCGTGCTCAGCAGGAAGCCGAAGCGCTGGCGGTCGAAAAAGTCTCGGTGACCCGCTTCCTCAGCTATGCCCATTCCAAGGATGTCGTTCCCACGGTGAAGAAGTTCCTTTCTCAGCGCGGCGACGTGATCTCCGACGATCGCACCAACGCACTGATCATCTCCGACATTCCCTCGGTGATGCCGGCGATCGACCGTCTGCTGACCCAGCTTGATCGCAAGACGCAGGAAGTGGAAATCGAAGCCCGCGTGGTGGCCGCCACTCGCAGTTTTGCGCGCGACATCGGCACCCAGTTCGGTTTTGGCTGGGGCAACGGCCACACGGCGCTCGGTGGAGCCAATGCCGCCGGCACTTCACCGACGCAGGTCAACGGACTCACCCCGGGATACATCACGGTGGGTGGTTCGGGAGGAGCAGCGGGAACGCAGATTCCGTTGTTCTCCAATCTGCCGGTTACACAGGCCACGAGCGGTTTGACCTTCCTGAACGCCAGCAACAACGTGCGCATCGACGCTATCCTGACCATGGCGGAATCGCGTGGTTTGCTTAAGATTCTGTCCCGTCCGCGCGTCGTCACCCAAAACAACATTCAGGCTCTGGTCCGCCAGGGCGTGCGCGTGCCGATCGTGACCCAGGCACAGCTCGGTGGACCGCCCACGGTAACCTACGTGGACGCGTTCCTGCGGCTGACGGTGATTCCGCAGATCACTTCGGAAGGAACCATCTTCCTGAACGTGGATGTGGAGAACACGACGCCTGACTTCGGCCACACCATCCAGGGCAACCCGGAACTGATCACCCAGCAGGCGACCACGCAGGTCCTGGTCACCGACGGGGGCACGGTGGTGATCGGCGGCGTGATTCAGACGCAGAATTCGATCAACGTCCAGCAGGTTCCGTTGCTGGGCAGCTTGCCGTACCTTGGCAACCTGTTCAAGCACACCACCGTCAACACTGCGAACCAGGAGCTGATCTTCTTCATCACTCCACGCATCATCCAGACATAGTTCCCCTTTGACTCCGAAGTGCTGCCGCCGGCTTCGCTACCAAGCCGGCGGTTTTGTTTTGTGTTCAGGGGTTGAGGGCGGCATGCGGTCGGCCCGCAGACGCCGTGTCCGGCCACGCCGGACTGTGTTCTGGCGCATCTCCGACCAGGAGCCCCTTGCCGGCCGGGATGATCCCGAGCCCCTGATAAACTTCCCGCATGGACTACAGGGGCCGTTTGAAGCGCCTGCAACAGGCTCTTGCTTTGCGTAAACTCGATGGACTTCTGGTCACTCATCTTCCTAATATCCATTACCTTTGCGGATTCACCGGTAGCACCGGGGTTCTACTGGTGACTGCGCACAAGTCGGTTTTCTTCACCGACGGCCGCTATACAACCCAGGCCCGGGACGAAGTCATTGGTCCGCGCATTGCGATTGCCCGCAAAGCCGCCCTGGCGGAGGCAGCAGAGTGGCTGAGCGCTCAAGGCAGGCGGTTGGGGAGAGGACGGATAGGCATTGAAGCGGAACACATGACGGTCAGTGAGCGCGCGCGGGTGTCCGCTCTTCTGTCTTCGGGTGTCGAATTGAAGAATGTGCCTGCGCTGGTGGAACAGGCGCGAATGGCAAAAGACCGGGACGAGATTGCCCGCTTGCGCGCGTCGGTCTTGTTGGGGGCGAGCTTGTTCGATACGGCTTTGCAAACCATCCGTCCCGGTGTTACCGAGGTGGAGGTGGCGGCGGAGATGGAGTACCAGGCTCGCCATGCGGGCGCGGATCAAATGTCGTTTGAGACCATCATCGCCTCCGGGGAACGCTCGGCTCTCCCCCACGGCCGCGCTTCGCAGACGGCGATTCCGGCGAGTGGATTCGTAGTCTGCGACTTCGGTGTTATACTCACTGGCTACTGTTCCGACATGACACGCACCGTGTACGTCGGGCGCCCCTCGGAGGAAGCGCGCCGCCTGTATCATGCAGTTTCATCGGCGCAACAGTCCGCGGTCGCGGCCGTAAAGCCTGGAGTGAGCACTGGGGAAGTCGATCAGGCAGCTCGTAAGGTACTGCAAAAAGAAGGGTTTGGACGCTACTTTACGCATTCCACCGGACACGGGGTGGGACTGGAAATCCATGAGGCGCCGCGAGTGTCGAGGGGACAGAATGAGATTCTGCGTCCCGGCATGGTAATCACGGTCGAGCCGGGAGCATACATTCCCGGCAAATGGGGCGTGCGCATCGAAGACATGGTCGTCGTCACCGAAAGCGGGTGTGAAGTTTTAACGCCCACCAGCAAAGATTTAATTGCAATCAACGGCTAGGGCTGGCTGGCGGTTCGGTCAGCTGGCGAGCGGCAGGGCCGACCGAATGCTCGGTGGCCGCCACGCGTTGGTGCCCACCTTCTACGATGAATCAAAAAGAGCTGAAGGAACTCATCGAGTTCTTAATCGAAAAGGATATCGCCGAGTTCGAACTGGAACGCGGCGACGTGAAGGTGCGCATCAAGCGCGCCGGGGAGTTGCCCTCTCGATCGCCTGCGCCCGATGCGCGGTTCTACGCGGTCGAGGGCCCGCCGGCCACGCTGCCGGATGCGCTGGCAGCCGCCGTTTCGCCGCCACCTTCTTCTCCGCCGGCAAAAGCGGCCGCTCCTGCCCCCGAGGAGGAACTGCACGTCGTCCACTCGCCGATTGTGGGAACGTTTTACGAGTCGCCGTCCCCCGGTTCTCCGCCGTTTGTCAAAACCGGAGACCAGGTGACTGTAGGTCAGGTGTTGTGCATTGTGGAGGCGATGAAGCTCATGAACGAAATTGAGTCCGACGTCGCGGGCGAGATTGTGAAGAAGCTGGTCGCGAACGGCCAGCCCATCGAGTATGGGCAGGACCTGTTCACCATCCGGCCGACATCCTAGGGAGATCCGACGGCAGACGGGGCGTGCCGGTGCGCGCCCTTTTTTGTGCGCGAGATATGTTCAAGAAGATCCTGATTGCAAATCGCGGGGAAATTGCCCTGCGAATCATTTGCGCCTGCAAGGAACTCGGCATTCGCACGGTGGCCATTTATAGCGAGGCCGACCGCAACTCCTTGCCGGTGCGCTTTGCCGATGAGGCCATCTGCATAGGTCCCCCGCAACTGGCGCAGAGCTATCTGAATATTCCGGCCGTGATCAGCGCCGCGGAGATTGCCAACGTCGACGCCATCCATCCCGGATATGGCCTGTTGGCGGAGAACGCCAACTTCGCTGAAGTGGCGGAAACCTGCAATATCAAGTTCATCGGGCCACCTCCGGAAATCACCCGCCTCATGGGGGAGAAAGAAAAGGCGCGCGCTGCGATGAAAAAGGCCGGGGTGCCGATTCTCCCCGGTTCGGAAGGCATTCTCGCGAGTGAGGGGGAAGCGCTGGAGTGGGCGCGCGAGGTGGGCTTTCCCGTCATCATCAAGGCCTCGGCGGGTGGCGGCGGACGCGGCATGCGCATCGTGCGCGGCGAGGAAGAACTGCCTGCTCTGTTCAAGGCAGCCTCGTCGGAGGCGGCGGCGGCATTTGGCAACGGCGACCTTTATATGGAGAAGTTCATCGAGCGTCCCCGCCACGTCGAGTTCCAGATTCTGGCCGACCAGTATGGCAACGTGGTGAGTCTGGGGGAGCGCGAGTGCTCCATCCAGCGGCGCCATCAGAAGTTGCTCGAAGAGTCTCCTTCCACCCGGGTGAGCCCCGAGTTGCGCGCTCAAATTGGCAGCATTCTCTCGACGACGTTGTCGGAAATCGGGTATGTCAACGCCGGGACGATCGAGTTCCTCATGGATGAAGACCGCAGTCTCTACTTCATCGAAATGAATACGCGCATCCAGGTGGAACATCCGGTCACCGAGATGGTCACCGATGTGGACCTGGTCAAGAGCCAGATTCTGCTGGCGGCTGGCGAGCGCCTGGAAACCGTGCTCCACGGTCCCATCCTTCATCGTGGGCACGCGATCGAGTGCCGCATTAACGCCGAGCACCCGGAGAAGTTCACCCCTTCAGCCGGGAAGATCACGGCGTTTCATCCGCCGGGAGGCACGGGAGTAAGGATTGATACTGCCGCCTACGCCGAGGGCACCATCCCTCCCTACTATGACTCGCTGATCGCCAAATTGATTGTGCGCGGCAAGGATCGTGATGAGGCCATCTCCCGCATGTCGCGCGCCCTGGAGATGTTCATAGTCGAAGGTATCTACACCACCATTCCACTGCAGAGACGAATTCTGGCCGATCCGGATTTTCGCGCGGGAAACGTGGATACGACTTTCATCGAACGGCTGCTGCACGCCAAAGAGCATGCCGCGTAGCTGAATCGGGGGTGTTCTATGACACTTTCGATCCGCGGAACGGAAGTGCCACGGCTGTACGCCATAGTCGACCGCGGCGGTTTCCCGGATCAGGCGCGGTTGACTGCATTCGCCGAAGAGCTGGTCCGCGGCGGAGTGAGCGTTCTCCAATATCGCAACAAGTCCGGAGACACCCGGCAGATGCTGGAAGATGCCGTCGAACTGCGGCGGCGACTGGACTCGCCCGCCAAACTGGTCATGAACGATCGTGCCGATCTGTGCCTGGCCGCCGAATTTGACGGTCTTCATCTGGGACAGGATGACCTCTCCGCCCAGGCGGCACGGAAGATTATCGGTCCCCGCTCGTGGCTTGGGGTCTCGACGCACAACCCGGAGCAGGTGCGGGAGGTTGACCAGTCGCTCGCTGACTATCTTGCCGTGGGGCCTGTATTTCCGACGACCAGCAAGTCGAACCCGGATCCGGTCATCGGCCTCGAGGGGATCCGCCGGGCTCGTGCCTTGACCGGCAAGCCGCTTGTAGCCATCGGTGGCATCACTCGCCTCAACTGCCGGTCGGTCATCGAAGCCGGAGCCGACTGCGTGGCGGTGATCTCCGACCTGTTGCACCATCCCCGCAAATCAGCAGAGGAATTTTTTGCGATTCTGAGGTAAAGTCATGCCACTAGTCGAACCCAAGGATAGCCGGGGGCGCTGTCGCCGCGAAGTTCAGGGAGGGTCGTGAGCACCGACATCAAGCATCCCCAACCTGTTGTTGGCTCCACCGATTGGGAAATCCATACTCATCAGGACAAAGAGCTGATCAAGGGTCTGGGCCTGACCAGCGCCACCATGCTGGTCATGGGCTCGATGATCGGTTCCGGGATCTTTCTGGTTTCGGCCGAGATCGCTCGCGAAGTAAGCTCGCCTGCGTTACTCATCGCCGCCTGGCTGGTGGCAGGATTCATGACCATCATCGCCGCCCTCAGCTATGGCGAGTTGGCAGCCATGATGCCGCAGGCGGGCGGCCAATATGTCTATTTGCGAGAAGCGCTGGGACCGCTTTGGGGCTTCCTTTACGGATGGACCCTGTTCTTGGTTATCCAGACGGGAACCATTGCCGCGGTGGGTGTAGCGTTTGGCAGATTTTTGGGGGTATTTTTTCCTTCTATTTCCTCTGCTCACTGGATCGCCAATCTGCACTGGACGGCACCCACCTATGATGTAGGCCCCATGCGCCTCGGGGGAATGAACGTTGGCTTGAACACGCAAAGCCTGGTGGCCATTTTGCTGGTCCTCGCGCTTTCGCTGATCAATATTCTGGGGGTAAAAACCGGGGCGGCGATTCAGAATCTATTCACCTCGGCTAAAGTGGGGGCTCTGCTGGGCCTGGTGGTAGTGGGCTTGTTCATTGGCCGCAATCGTGTGGCGGTCGAAGCCAACTTTGGCTCGAACTTCTGGCACCATGCCGGTTGGCGGACATTGCATGCCGTTCAGGTAGGGATCGGCGGCCCGGTCGTGTGGGTCAGCGTGTTGACCATCCTGGCGGTCGCACAGGTAGGATCACTGTTTTCCGCCGACGCTTGGAACAATGTCACA
>DATFTE010000131.1:0-19205 GCA_035262225.1 Terriglobales bacterium | reverse complement strand
TCTGCTGGCGCTGGGGTTGTTGCTGGCGGGGATCTATTACACGCGGCGGCGCCTGCTCTCAACGCTCGACACCGGGATTCAGTCGCGGGCGACCAGCGTGGCGGCGCTGGTGCGTTATGCGGAAGATGACAGCGGGAATGTGTATTTCGATCAGCGCC
This sequence comes from Terriglobales bacterium, assembly GCA_035262225.1. Classification (GTDB taxonomy): domain Bacteria; phylum Acidobacteriota; class Terriglobia; order Terriglobales; family Acidobacteriaceae; genus DATFTE01. The sequence goes on along the minus strand of DATFTE010000131.1, from coordinate 19,047 downwards.
TGGTGCCGCAGGCTCTCGATCCCGGCCATCCCGATCTTTTTGCGGTGTGGACGGATCGCGGCGGACTGCTGGCGAAATCGCCAAACTGGCCCTCTGATCTCTTGATGGCTCCCACGGGAGAACGCCATTGGTACTTCGAGGAGGGCGGCGTTCGCTATCGCGCCACTCGTGCCGAGCATATTCCGATTCTGGATCGGGAGGAGGGGCAGCCACCGGTCACGCTTGCGGTAGTGTACGCAGCGCCCATGTTGCATCTCGACCAGCAGGTGCGGGAAGCGGGAATGTTCATCGCCGCCGCAAGTCTGCTGTTGCTCGGGATCACCGGCTTGCTGGCACTGATCGGGATCCGTCGCGGGTTATGGCCGTTGCAGGAGCTGGCGACGCAGGCCTCGCGGGTCTCGGCCAATCAATGGAAGCTGCAGGTGCCGGAAGACGCCGAACAGATCGCAGAGCTGCGTCCTCTGACGGAATCGATGACCACAATGCTGGCGCGACTGGAACGCTCCTTCGCGCAGCAGCGGGAATTCATGGGAAATGCGGCCCACGAACTGAAGACGCCGGTGGCGGTGCTGAAGTCGACGTTGCAATCGTTGCTGCACCGTCCGCGCAGCCTGGAAGAATATCGGGAAGGCCTGGAGCAGTGCCTGGAAGACCTGGAACGGTTGGAGCAGCTGCTGCAGTGGATGCTGCGCGTGGCGCGGGCGGAGCAGTGGGCTCATGGAGCGCTGCGGCGCGACCTGCAGGTGATCAACCTGGCAGCCACCTGTGAGGAAGCGCTGGAGCGAATTCGTCCGCTGGCGGAGAGCCGCGGTACGCCCTTGCGATTGACGACGAACGGGCCGGTGCTACTGCGCGCCGATCCCGAGGACCTGCAGCTGGTGTGGGTGAATCTGCTGGAGAACGCCGTACGCTACAGCCCGGAGGGCAGCGCGGTGGAGGTGACGGTTTCGAGCCGCAATGGGGGCCCCGCCCAAGTCGTCTTCGAGGATCACGGTGTGGGAATTCCGAAGGCGGATCTCCCGCATATCTTCGAACGTTTCTATCGTGGAGACCGGTCGCGGGCGCGGGTGACGGGCGGCTTCGGGCTGGGGCTGGCGATCGCCAAGGCTCTGGTCGAAGCCTACGGCGGACAGATCTCGGTGGAGAGCGAGCCTGGAGAGGGCACGCGCATGACTGTCGAGCTTCCGGCAGGCAACGGGCAGCCCGGGTCGTAGAAGAACTGTTCGCCGCTTTGCGGCGTCGGCAGAACTTCGGCCTACCGGCGGGACGCACAAGCTGACGCGGGCCGGAGGGGCGAGGACGCCCGTCCTCCATAGCACTCCCCGCTCAGCGCCCGGACAGGTGAGACGCCTGTCGGGCGTTCAGGTTTCCTTAAGCCGAATCTCTTCACAATTGTGGTCTGCCATCTTAAGGTGGGGTGCATGAAATCCTGGTTACATCAGCTGGTCCCCCCGCATTTGCTGTATTTCGCGCTTTGCGCCGGCATCCTGGGCGGTGTCGCGCACGCGCAGTCACAGAATAATGCCCAAGTGACCACCGCGAACGATTCCCCGCAAGCTCCAGGTAACCCGCCCCTGACGCTTACCTTGCAGGACGCGCTGGAGCGGGCGAAGAAGATCAATCCCGACTACCGCTCGGCGAACACCGATTACGGCCTGGCCAAGGAAGACAAGGTGCAGAGCCGGGCGGCGCTGTTGCCCAACGTGAACTTCACGACGTCCTTTATTTACACGCAAGGCAATGGCATCGGCGCGGGGCGCTACATCGCGAACAACGGCATCCACGAATATCTGAGCCTGGGGAACGTGCACCAGGAGGTTTCGCTCCAGAATGTAGCGGATTACCGACGCACGGCGTTTCTGGAAGCGGCGGCACGGGCTCGGGCAGAAGTGGCGGCCCGCGGGCTGGTGGTAACCGTGGTCGAGGCGTATTACGGAGACGTGGTGGCGCAGCGCAAGTACGCGACTGCGCAGCGGGCCGATGCGGAGGCGACGCGCTTTCTCGACATCAGCCAGAAGCTGGAGCGGGGCGGCGAGGTTGCGCATTCGGATGTGATCAAGGCCGAGATCCAGCAGCAGCAACAGCATCGCGACCTCGAGGAAGCGGAGCTGGAGATGAATCGCAGCCGGCTGGAACTCTCGGTGCTGGTGTTCCCCGATTTCACCGAGAATTTCACGGTGGTCGATGACCTCCAGTTGCCCGAGCCGTTGCCGGCGTTCAATGAAGTGGAAGCCGCGGCGGCGAAAAAGAATCCCCAACTGCGGGCGGCGCTGGCCACGCTCGAGGCTTCGCGGCAGGAGGTGGCCGGAGCATGGAACGGATTTCTGCCTTCGCTGAGTTTTGATTACTTCTACGGGATCGATGCCACTCGCTTTGCCGCCAATCAATTCGATCCCGTGAGCGGGCGGGTGCTGCCGAACCTGGGTTATGCGGCAACGGCCACACTCGAGCTTCCCATCTGGAACTGGGGATCGAACCGCAGCAAGCTGAAGCAGGCGCAACTACGGCGCGATCAAGCTCAGGTAGAATTGACAGCCACGCAGCGGCAGTTGCTGGCCAATCTGCGGACGTTCTACGACGAAGCGCGGACTTCGCGGCAGGAACTGGAGTCGCTCGACCAGTCGGCGGAGCTGGCGGCCGACAGTCTGCGGTTGACGACCATGCGCTACCAGGGAGGCGAGGCGACGGTGCTCGAAGTGGTGGATGCGCAGAACACGCTCACCCAGGCGCGCAATGCGTTCAATGACGGCCAGGCGCGTTTTCGGGTGGCGCTGGCTACGCTCGAGACGCTGACAGGAAATTTCTGATGAGAAACCGCCGTCAGCTATCGGTCGCCGGCCGCCAGTCGAGTCCCACGTTTGCCGCAAAGACGGGCCCCCCGACTGTGATCGCGTTTCTGTTGGCCGCCTGCGCGGTTCTGGGGTTTACCGGCTGCAGCAAGAAGGATGAAACTGCGGAAGCGGCGGTGCCGGTGCAGGTAGCCACGGTGCTGAAGACCGGCCTCGAGAAGACGGTGAGCGCGCAGGCCATCCTGTTCCCGCTGCAGCAGTCGGCGATCACGCCCAAGATCAGCGCTCCGGTGGAGAAATTCTACGTACAGCGCGGCAGCCGGGTGCGGGCGGGACAGCTTCTGGCGGTGCTCGAGAATCGCGACCTGGCGGCGGCGGCCAGACAGAACAAAGGCGACTACGAACAGGCGCAGGCTTCCTACGAAACCACGACCGCGGCCAGCCTGCCGGCGGACATGCAGAAAGCCCAGCTCGACGTGGACGCGGCCAAGCGCACCTACGAGGCCCAGCAGAAGCTTTACCAGAGCCGCCAGGAGCTATTCCGGGAAGGGGCGCTGCCGCGCAAGGACCTGGATCAGGCGGGTGTGGATTTCATCAACGCCAAGAACCAGTGCGAAATTGCGCAAAAGCACCTGGACGCGATGAAGGCGGTGGGGAAGCAGCAGACGCTGAAGTCCGCCGCCGGACAACTGACTTCCGCGAGGGGGAGGTACGAGGGAGCGACCGCGCAGCTGGGCTATTCGGAGATTCACAGTCCGATTGATGGCGTGGTGGCGGACCGCCCGCTGTTTCCGGGCGAGATGGCCACCGCGGGAACGCCGCTGCTGACGGTGATGGATATTTCCCAGGTGATCGCGCGGGCGCATATTCCCCAGCCCGAGGCGGCGGTGCTGAAGGTGGGAGATCGGGCGACGATTACGGCTCCGGGCGAGGAGAATCCGGTCGAGGGGAAAGTCACCATCATCAGTCCGGCGCTCGATCCGAACAGCACCACGGTTGAGGTCTGGGTGCAGGCCAGGAATCCGCAGCAGCATCTCAAGCCGGGAACCAGCGTCCAGGTTTTGATGGTGGCACACACGATTCCTGACGCCGTGGTCATTCCCTCGGTTGCGCTGCTGACCGGCGACGATGGTGCGACCACGGTAATGCTGGTGGGCAACGACGAGCGGGCGCACCAGAAAGCGGTGAAGGTGGGGATCCGCCAGGGGGACCAGATTCAGATCCTCGAGGGACTCGAGGCGGGGGATCGCGTGGTGGCCTCGGGCGCCTACGGACTGCCGGACAATACCAAGATCAGAGTGGAGACCGCCGAAGCGGGCGAAGCAGGCAAGAACGGCTCCAAGCCGGCGCCCGACAAAAATGACAGTGGGGACAAGGATGAAAAGAAATAGTCCCCGGTGGCGGCGAGGAGGACGAGCGTGAATCACGCGGAGTCCTCTTACTGGTTTGCGCGGCACTCCAAGCCGGTCATCTTTGTCATCATCACGCTGGCGCTGGTGGGAATGTACCTGGCATTCACCATTCCGGTGTCAGTGTTTCCCGCCACGAACTTCCCGAGAATTCTGATTGCCGTGGACAACGGCGTGATGCCCATTGACCAGATGATGGTGACCATCACGCGCCCGCTCGAAGAGGCGGTGAACACGGTTCCCGGTCTCGAGGAGGTGCGCTCGATCACGAGCCGCGGCTCGGCGGAGATTGACCTGTTCTTCAACTGGAACGTCGACATGTTCCAGACGCTGCAGTATGTGAATGCGGAGCTGGCGCGGGTGCAGCCGGAATTGCCGCCTTCGGCTTCGGTCGTGGCGCACCGCATGACCTTCGCCAGCTTCCCCATCCTCGGTTACAGCCTGACGTCCGATAACGTTCCGCAGACCAAGCTGTGGGAGATGGCGACCTACGAACTCAAGCCCCGTCTTAACCGGCTGAACGGAGTGGCGACGGTCATCATCCAGGGCGGACAGGAGCCAGAGTTTCACATTGTTCCCGATCCGGCGAAATTGCTCACCGCCAATGTCACGGTGCCCGACATTCTCGAAACCATGCGGCGGACCAACCTGATCGATTCTCCGGGATTGTTCGAGCAGAATCATCAATTGGTGCTCGGGCTGGTCAGCGGGCAGGTGCGCACACCCGAGCAGATCGCCGGTACGGTAATCAAGTCGACGCCCGCCGGGGTCCCGGTACGCGTGGGGGACGTGGCAAATGTGGTTCCTGGCGTAAAACCCTTGTACACGATTGTGACGGCCAACGGCCGACCGGCGGTCCTGCTCAGCATCAACCGCCAGCCCGACAGCAACACTGTGGAGGTCGCCAACGAGGTTCACCAGACGATTGAGGACATAAAGAGGACGTTGCCGCCGGGGGTCGAGATCAAGCCGTTCTACGATCAGTCGATCATCGTCAACGATTCCATCAAAAGCGTGCGCGACGCGATCCTGCTAGGGCTGGTTCTGGCTTCCATCATCCTGGTCCTGTTCCTGCGGGACTGGGGAACGTCGGTGGTGGCGGGCCTGGTGATTCCGGTCACGGTGATGGTGACCTTCATCGCCCTGATGCTGCTGGGACAGAGTTTCAACCTGATGACGCTGGGCGGGCTGGCGGCGGCGGTGGGCCTGGTCATTGACGATGCCATCGTGGTGGTGGAGAACATCGTGTTGCACCGCGATGCCGGCCAGGACCGGCTGCAGGCGATTCACAGCGCCCTCGAGGAAATCACGCTGCCGCTGGTGGGCTCGACGGTGACGCCGGTGGTGGTGTTTCTGCCGCTGATTACCATTACCGGCGTGACCGGAACATTTTTCCGCGCGCTGGCGGTGACGATGGCGGTTGCTCTGTTCACATCGCTGGCGCTGGCGCTGACCTGGACGCCCAACCTGAGCCAGTATTTCATTCGCAAGACGACGCCCGGGGCGATCGAAGGGATTGCGCCCGAAGAAGAATCGATGACCCGCCTGCTGGCCGTCGAAGAAGCTTCCGTCGGGAAGTTCTTCCGCAAGATCATTGAATTCCACCAGCGCTGGCTGCGACGCGCTCTGGGGAAGCCACTGTGGCTGGCAGGTCTGAGTGCGATTCTCATCGTGGCCTCTTACCTCTGCTATCAGTATTCGGGCTCGGACCTGATGCCCGAGATGGACGAGGGCGGTTTCACGCTGGATTACTTTACTCCGGCGGGGACGTCGCTGCGTGAGACCGACCGCATCGTCAGCCACATGGAGCAGATCGTCAAGAGTGTGCCCGAGGTAGAGAGCGCTTCCCGCCGCACGGGTCTCGAACTGGGGCTGGCGGCGGTGACCGAGGCCAATCGCGGCGACATTCTGGTGAAGCTGAAGAAGGATCGCGACCGCGGGATTGACGACATCATCGAAGAGATCCGTGCCAAGGTGGCCGCAGAACAGCCGGCCGCCAAGGTGGAGTTTGTGCAGGTTCTGCAGGACATGATCGGCGACCTGACCAGCGAGCCGGAGCCGATCCAGATCAAGCTGTTCTCGCAGGATCCGGCGCTGCTCGGAACCTGGGCGCCGAAGGTGGGCGAGGCGATCGGGAAGATCAAGGGCGTGGTCGACGTGCTGGATGGAATTGAAAACACGATCAGCGGCCCCGCCGTGAATTTCCAGATCGATCCCGCCGTGGCCGCGCGCGCCGGGTTCACCCCGGAAGAGGTAGCCACTGACGCGGCCGCAATTCTCGAAGGTGAGCCGGCGGCGACGCCGGTGGTGACCAACGATCGGCCTTATACGGTGCGGGTGCGTTTTCCCCCGGGCAACCGGACCTCGCTCGAGGCCATGAAAAACACGATGCTCACCAGCTCGAGCGGGCACACGGCCACCCTGGGCGCGCTGGCGACGATCACCGAACTGCCTCCGCAAACGGAAATCCGCCGCGAGAACCTGCAGCGCGACGTCTCCGTCACCGCGCGCCTGGAGGGCGTCGACCTCGGTACGGGCATGGCGGCGGTACAGAAGACGATCGCCGACATGCATCTGCCGTCGGGGATTCGGGTGGAATACGGCGGCACCTACCAGCAGGAGCAGAAGTCGTTCCGTGACCTGGTAACGGTGCTGGTGCTGGCTATCGTACTGGTGTTTATCGTCCTGCTGTTTGAGTTCGGATCGTTCGCCGCGCCGCTGGCCATCCTGGCTTCGGCTCTGCTTTCGACGTCGGGCGTGTTCATCGCCCTCGTCGTCACCGGGACAACCTTCAACGTATCGTCCTTCATGGGCATGATCATGGTCGTGGGCATTGTGGCCAAGAATGGCATTCTTCTGCTGGATGCCGACCAGAAATTCCGCAAGCTGGGGCTGTCGGCGGAGGAAGCGATGCTGCAGGCCAGCCGGCGGCGTCTGCGACCGATCGTGATGACCGCACTCGCCACGGTGGCGGGGATGCTGCCGCTGGCGTTCGCCATCGGAGCGGGATCACAAATGTTGCAGCCGCTGGCGATCGCCGTCATCGGCGGCGTCATCATTTCCATGGTGCTGTCGCTGGTGATCACTCCCGCGGTGCATTACTACCTCAGCCACGAGGAGGGGCCCAGGGCGGAAGTGGAGCAACTGTCGCCGACGGCCTTCTGAGCCTTTCTTTCACCTCGGTTTTCGAACCCGGCCAGTCCCGATGTCCGGACACGCCGATACCACGACCTGCAGCCGCCGTTAAGGGACGGGATCTTGGAACGCCCATGGGTCTGCGACCGATGGCTCCTTCGCCACCGAGGACGGCTCAGGCATATCCCAGGCTTTGCCGCCGCCGCCAATAAGCGGCGGCGACCAGGATCATCGCCGCCGCCGCGTAGACGCCTGGCTGGCTCGAGGCGGGTGAGGTACCCATAAAGTCGAGACCTGGGGTGTGGTGCGCCGGGCCGACATACCACCAGAGGGTGTAGATTGCCTCAAATGCCTTGCTGCTGTTGGTCCACACACCCAGTGCGAGGGCGAGGCTGGGGATGAACAGTGCTCCCGCGAGCCATGCGACAAGGCTGTGCCAGTCAGCGGCGAACATGAATCGCAGGGCGACGCCCGCGCCCGTTAACACCGCAACCAGGACGCCGGCGATCCAGAGGGCGGGTAGTTGGCGCGACAGGCTGCGTTCTGAGGAGAACAGCAAAGCGCTCGTGGAGTAGCGCGCTTCCCGGCACCCCATTTGCGACCAGAGCAGAATGGACCAGATCCAGGCGGCCACCAGAAAGCCGCTGCGTACATTGGCATCGGGCGACACCACCTGGCCGACCAGTATTCCTGCCGCGATTGTCGACCACCACCAGCGCTGGCCTTGCAGCATGAGGCGGAGCTCTGATGCGATCAAGCGAAAGAAGGCAAAACTTCCGCTGGTGCGGGCCAGCGGCGAGAGATGGGCGACGACGGCAGTCTGCGGCGCTGAGACGTTTTCGACCGCAGCGGAGGCCGGCTCAGCGGAATCTTTCCGTTTACTTTTCCACGAGCGCGCGGGATCGAAGCGGTGAAAGAAGAGCGATGCGACGAGAGCAATGCCTGCTGCGACTGTGACCCAGAGCAACCGGACCGCCAGCACTTGCGGAGTCCAGTCGATGCCGTTCCACAGGAAGGTCCGGGCGGTGTGTTGACCGCCGACGGTGAGGCTGAAGTTGAAGTGATCGGCGGCGGAGGGATCGGCCGCGATTAAAGTGCGGCGCGTGCTGCGATAGATCAATTGCAAGCCGGTGGGGTCGTCGAAGCCGGTCGCGCCCAGTGCGGCCATCGCAGTCCAGAGGAAGAAGTAGGCGATATTTCCAACTCCCCCACGCAAGATGGGAATCGTCTCGAACAACAGCGCGAGACTGGCGGTGAGCAACATAGTTGGCAGCGCGATGAAGACAAACGGCGACCATAGGTTCCAGGGGGCGAATGTCTGGCCTTCGGCGCGCACGGCCTGCATCGCTAACGCGGCGAGCATCAGGATCAATACCATGCAGGCAAGCACAGCAAAGTTGCTCAGCGTTTTCGAGAGCGTATAGAAGTCCTTGCGCATGGGCGTGGCGGCGAGGATCTCGCCGACCCGGGTATCGGTGTCACGCTGCACGCAGTTCTTGACGATGTAGAAGCCGGCAAGCGACAGGAACGTCGAGCAGCAGGTGGCCATGAGTGCGCCGATCCAGGCGGAGTTGTAAACCCCGCGATAGCCGTTGCCGACAACGATCCAGACTTTTTCCGCGGCAACGCCGTAGGCGAGCCAAAGGGCGCCGGCGAGAGTGACCAGGAAACTGTAGCGGCGGACGCGCTCCAGGAAATCGGCGCGGACCATATGATAGAGGACGCGTGAGGAGCTCATGAAAGAACTGCGGCCTCGACCCCGCGGCGATTCATGGCGCGATGTTGTGACAGGCAGTACAGGTACGCGTCTTCAAGATTCGGCGTGACCGGCTCGGCACCCTCCGGCGGGGCGTCGGAGAGCACGCGGGCGTGCACGCCGTCGCTGCGGCGGGCCGTGTTGCTGATCAGATAGCGCTGACGGGCGCCGTTGAGCTCAGCGCTGGGCACAACCCACTCCCAGACTTTATCGTCGACCTGGCGCAGAAGTTCTTCCGGCGAAGCGTGAGTCACGAGGGTGCCTTGCGAGATCAGGGCAATGTCAGTAGCGGCCGCTTCGACGTCGGAGACAATATGGGTAGAGAGAATAACGATGCGTTGGCCGGAAAGTTCCGCGAGCAGGTTTCGGAAGCGAACGCGCTCCTCGGGATCGAGCCCGGCGGTTGGCTCGTCCACGATGAGCAATTGCGGATCATTCAGCAACGCCTGGGCGATGCCAACGCGCTGCTTCATCCCTCCAGAATAGGCGCCCAGCGGGCGTTTTCGGATGTCGGTCAAATTGACCAGGTTCAGCAGTTCGTCGATGCGGCGTTTGGCGGAGGCTCGATCGAGACCCTTCACCGCAGCGAGGTATTCGAGGAACTCGACGGCGTTGAGATTCGGATAGACACCAAAGTCCTGGGGAAGATAGCCGAGCGTCGAGCGTAAGACGTCAGCGTCCGTGGCGAGATCGGCGCCATTCCAGACGACGCGGCCCGCGGTAGCGCGGGTGATGGTGGCCAGAATGCTCATGAGAGTGGTTTTGCCGGCGCCGTTGGGACCAAGCAGGCCGAGGACCCCGGGCGCCAACTGCAGGGAGAAATCGCGCAGCGCCCAATTGCCTCGGCCATAGCGTTTGCTGACACTTTCGATCGCGAGTTGCACGAACCCTCCGGGCACGAAGTTCGGGTTTCCGGCTTTTGGCGAGTTACTGCAGTGGAGAAACGTATCACGGGAAGCGAAAGTTCCATTGCTAATGGAGTCCATGATGGCAACCCACGGCACGCGTGCTCGCTTAAAGCGTTCAGCGCTACTCTTCCGGACGATCCGCGGACTATCCCGCTCCCTTTGTCTCTGCGTGTTTAATCGGGCACTCGTGGAAAAAATATCGCTTAGGGAAGCATCGCGCAGCGGAAGTGCAAGATTTTGCACATCAGCGCGAGGGAGACGATGTGGGGTTCCCGTCTAACCACCAAAGCTGTCAGTATCAATAGCTTGCGCTGGCGCTTAAACCGATGTGGTTGACCAATTGCACTACAATGATGGGGCCCGGACGCAAGTCCGGTGATTGCGGAGTGTCTGTCGACTTGAGACCGAGACCGACGACTATGCCAGAGAAGCCTGCTCCGGATCGGGAATCGTTCCAGCAATTACTGGAGGCGGCTTACGTTCTGCAGGAGCACAACGATGAGTTGCCAGCCGCAGGCGCTCGCCCCGATTATGCCCAGGTGCTCTCGGAACTGGTTGAAGTCCAGAGCCTGATCTACAGCCCCGAACTTGATCTTCATTCGGCGGCGACATTAATCGCGTCGCGCGCGCTGAAGTTCACCCACGCGGACGGGGCGGCGGTGGGAGTTCTGAAAGACGACGAACTGTTGTACAAGTCGGCGACAGGAAGCGCAGCCGACGACAGCGGGATGCCCGTACCGCTAGCATCGAGTTTGTCGGCGCATTGTTTCGCGAGCGGACAGACCATTCAGTCGCTGGACACGTTGAAGGACCCTCGCATTTCCTCGGAGTTGTGCCGAGAGAGCAGGGTGCGGTCGCTGATCGCGGCGCCGGCGTCGTATGAGGGCAAGGTCGCCGGCGTCCTCGAACTGCGTTTTACAGAAAGAAATGCATTTCAGGAACAGGATGTTCGCACCTGCCAGCTGATGGCCGGGTTGCTGGCGCAGGCCATCGCACGCTCCGCCGAGTTGGAGTGGAAGCAGGCGATGGCCGCCGAGCGCGCGACCATGATTGAGACGCTGGCGAAGATCAAACCGCAACTGGAGCGCATGACGGAGGACCCGGCAAAGCGCGTGGGCCCGGTCAGCCCGGCCGCTGAACCGCTTCCGGCACCTCCCGCTGTGCCAGCGGTGGTGCATTGTCGGAGTTGTGGTCACCAGCTGGAGAAAGAGGAATCGTACTGCGGACTTTGTGGCACACCACGACCGAGCCTGACCGCCGGCGCCCGCGATTTGCAGAGCAAATGGGCATCGCTCTGGCACCTCAGGCAGGCTAGCGAGATCCGCAAGGGCGAGTCCTGGGATGAAAAGGCTGCGGAGTCCGCAGAAGCAGATTCCCCGATGGAACCAGCCGACGGAGGCGTTCCTGGGCCGACGTTGCCGGAAGCGCTCACAACTGAACGCTCTACGGTGCGCATTCTGCCTGCCACCAGCGAAGCAAATGAGGGGGCTGACGCGGCACCGGTCGCGGCTTCTCCCGGGACTTCCGCATCCCGCGCTCTGCGCTGGCTGGAATCATCCAATACGCCGCGAAAGCGCATGTGGCTGTCGCGCCACCGCGCGAACCTGTATCTGGCGACTGCCGCAGCCTTGTTATTCGCGGTCATCGCCGGATGGGGATCGCATCCGACACCAGTGTCGGGGAACTCTGCCAATGGACGGAGGAATCCGCCTCCACAGTTGAGCCTGCTCGAAAAAGCGCTGGTGGGCCTCGGACTGGCGGTGCCGCCACCGGCGCCAGCATACAAAGGAAATCCCAGCGTAACGGTCTGGGAGGACGAACGAACGGCCCTGTACTACTGTCCGGGCGCCGACCTCTACGGCAAGACGGAAAAAGGCAAATTCAGCACGCAGAAAGACGCGCAACAGGACCAGTTTGAGCCTGCATTTCGGCGGCCTTGCGAATAACTCTCCCCTTAACAAACAAGTCTCCCTACAGCCAATTTTTTGCACATCTGGGGTTTGACAAGAGGCAGGCCGGGGAGTGCAATTATGGGAGCCACCTCTTCATGGAGAGACCTGAATCGTGCCCGAGTCTTGGGAAAAAGGGAAAAAACCGGTTGCATTACCGAATCCGGAGCTCAACCCCTTGCAGAATGCGACGCTCGGTCGCAATCTCGGACGCTGGGCGCAGGTCTATTTCACCAGTCCACCGGAAAAGCGCGAAGAAGCAGTAGGAGAGTTGCTGCGCGAACTGCGGGCAGAAACGGATGTGGAGCCGGGGATCGGAGAGGCAAGCGCGGTGTCGCCCTTCGCGATTCCGCGCCTGATTTGCAAGTTTTGTCAGCAGCCGAACGACTTGGACCAGAGTTTCTGCGGGCTTTGCGGATCACCGCTGCGTGCGCCGGCCCCGGGTCGGCAGCAAGCAAGCGCGGTTTCGCGCGCGGAAGCTGAAGCTCCGGCCCCTACCAGGGTTAACATCCTCCCCGCCGAAGAGCCTAGGGAAGAGGATGACCACCTCGAATGGCTGCGCGAAAAGAGCCTGGGCCGTCTGGCCGAGTATGACGAGCCCTCGGGCAAGTGGAAGTACTTGCTGGCGGCAGCGGTCGTGTTGGTAGGGACGTTCGGCGGTCTCGAGTGGCTGGCCGGTCGTCCTCGGATCGCGAACCAGCCGGCGGCGTCCCCCCAGGCGGCCCCACCGCAGGCAGGCCCCGTGGCGCCGGCCGAACCATCGACGCCCGCGAGCGCGCCATCCGCGCGACCGGCAAGCCCGGCCGGGGAATCGGCCGCTGTGTCTGAGCCCAGGGTGGTTCCACCGGAGCAAGTCCCTTCGCCAGCAAAGCCTCGGCGTGTCCCCACCCAGGCGGTCACACCTCCTGCCGAATCTCCAGCCACGAAGGAGGGAGGCGCAGAGGAGTTGTATCTGGCGCAGGGTTATCTTGGGGGCAAGCATGGACGGCGCGATTCGCTCGAGGCCGCGAAGTATCTGTGGAAGGCGGTGGCGAAACAGAACAGTACGGCGGGTGTGCTGCTGTCCGACCTCTATCGGAGCGGCGATGGAGTGGCCAAGAGTTGTGACCAGGCCCGACTGCTGCTGGTTGCGGCCACGCAGAAGGGCGCACCCGGGGCGGCCGAAAAGCTGCGGAGTCTGGAATCGGGCGGCTGTCGCTGATCGGCAGCCTACTGCTCGAGAAGATTGCGACGGCGGATGGCGGGCCCATCCAGACTAAGGACGTTTCCCTCCCAGTGTTCCCCTTTTTCAGGCCGAGGCTGCGGTTTCATTTCGGCGGGCCTCGTACCAGAGAGCAAGTTCGACGCGGTTCCAGAGGCCGAGTTTGTCATAGATGACGCGAAGATAGTTTTTGACGACATGCTCCGTGGTTCCAAGGGCATCGGCGACTTCGCGATTCTTGAGACCTTGAGCGACGAGTTCGATGACTCGCTGTTCCCGCTCGCTGGGAATCCTCTTTCCGTACCGCTCGCTTCTGAACATAGCTGTCTCCGATATAAGAGAGTGGCGAGTTTCACTCGCTTGATTCCACCGCGAATACCGAACCGCAGGAAAAGGCGATTGAAGTGGGCTTTCACGGTGCGCGGCGCCATTTTGAGCTGGCGGGCTATCTCTGAGTTATCACAGCCTTGAAGCAGCAGGTCAACGATCTGTTCTTCGCGCGGACCCAAACGGATAGAATTGTCCTTCATGCTCTTTCCCCCTCTTTGATGAAGGCACGGTCGAGCATGTCCGCGCATGCTCAATCCATTGCCCAACCCAGGACTGCCAACAAAGTGAACTATCAAAAATGTCGATACTGCTTCCCGGACTGAGAGCACTCACGATGCCAAGATGGGAACGGAAAAAGCAGTGAACCATTGAACCGGGATTTCCACAGCTGCGAGGATCGCCGCTCAATCACGAAGCACAGATTTCATCGTAGCGCGCGCTCGGCGCAGGGTTTGCGCCAATGCAGTATGAACGGATGAATGCAGCCGGATGAGAGGACTTTTAATCCCGATGTAAGGTCAACACCTTAGGACAAAATTCCATCTCTTGCAGTCTCGGACGGAAGGAATTACATCTTTTCTGGTATTGCCGCCGCGCCGAGGGTGATGTGACCCGAGGTCTGGCTTGGCGGCGAAGTCCATTCTTCTTCTTTGCCTTAGCTTTTTATCTTACGGTGAATACCGAGGTCAGGATTCCTCCGTTCGCGTCCGCACTCACTTGCACGGTAGTTGCCGTCGCCACTGCCCGGGTCCCTAACTCGACGATTCCGCTCGCGCTGCCAGCCGGGACCGTCAAGGTTGCGGGCAGAGAAGACAACGCAGAGCCACCGCTCGTTGCGGCGAAGAAAACGACGGTGTCGTTCTGGACGGTGTGCGAGAAAGTCACCTGAGCGGTGGCGGTGGTTCCTCAGCTCACGGGATTCGGGGTGATGGTCAGCGACTTCAGGGCGTTCCTGGTCACGGTTAATGACCCGGTCTTGCTGACCCCGTTCGCTGCAGCCGAGACCTGAACCACGGTCAGGGTTGAAACATTGGCGGTGATCAGAGTGAAGGTCGCACTGTTGGCGCCGGCACTGACGGTTACAGACGCAGGGATCGAAGCCACAGCCGCGTTGCCGCTGGTGACCGTCAAGTTCACGGTAATGTCGGCGGCGGCCACGGCCGCCAAGGTCACGGTGCCGGTGCTGCCGCCCCCGCCGATCACCGAGCTCGGAGAGAATTTCAAAGAACTTGGAGTGTTCGCGAGCACGGTGAGAGAAGCGATCTTGGAGCCGCCATTCAAGCTGGCCGAGACCTGCACCGTGGTTTTGCTCGAAACGTTGGCGGTTACCAGCGGGAAAGTGGCGCTCGATGATCCCGCGGGCACGGTCACGGAGGCGGGAATCGAAGCCACAGCCGCATTTCCACTGGTGACGGTAAGGGTCACGGCAACATTCGACGAAGCCGGGGCCGCCAGGGTCACGGTTCCGGTGCTGGTCGCACCCGCGATCACCGAGGTGGGCGAGAATTTCAGGGAGCTCGGCACATTGGGTGTGACGGTGAAGGTGTTGGTCACGCTGGTGCCGTTGAGGCCGGCGGAGATCTTCACCACGGTCGAAGCGGTCACGGCATTGGATACGACGGTGAAAGTTGCGGTGGACGCTCCGGCGGGTACGGTTACTGAAGTCGGAATCGACGCGACCGCGGTGCTGC
Source organism: Terriglobales bacterium (assembly GCA_035262225.1). Taxonomy (GTDB): domain Bacteria; phylum Acidobacteriota; class Terriglobia; order Terriglobales; family Acidobacteriaceae; genus DATFTE01. The sequence goes on along the minus strand of DATFTE010000131.1, from coordinate 3,879 downwards.
CGGATACCACGGTGAGAGTCACGGCGGTATCCGACGCAGGGGGCGCCCCCAGAGTGACGGTGCCGCTGGTGGTCAGCCCGCCAGCCAGCGAAGCGGGGCTGAACTTGAGCGAGGTGGGAATCTCCGGGGTCAGCGTAAGCACCGGGCTGAGGCTCGAGCCGCCAAACGAAGCGGTCAGCGTCGCAGTGGTCTTGCTCGAAACTCCCGTGGTCGAGATGGTCACCGCGGCGCTGGTTCCCCCGGCAGGAATGGTCACGGTGGGGGGAATCACGGCCAGAGAATTGTTGCTTGAAAGATTCGCGACCACCCCACCCGCGGGTGCGAGGCCGACGAGATAGACGGTGCCGATGGAGTTCGCTCCCCCCACCAGGCTCGAAGGATTCAATTTGAAGTTGTAGAGTGCAGCCTGCGAATTTACTCCGGTGGCGTCAATGATGTAGAGCCCGGTGTTGCGATCGCTGAGCAGCACGCGATCCTGCCCGAGGTAGGGATAGACCCCCCAGTCGCCATCCAGTTGCGTGGGAACCACCGCGCCGGGATAAGTGTCATAACTGCCCACAAAGACCGGACTTAGGGGATTAGAAATGTCGAAAATCAGCGTGCCTGCCTGGAACCAGGAAACGTAAAGCAGATTGCCCACGATCCTCGGATCGTGCGGCGAGACGGCATCGATACCCAGGGCGCTCATCGTCAGCGTGGAGGCGACCGTAACGCTCGCGGGATTACTGATGTTGTAGATGGTGACGTAGGAAGTGCCGTTGGTATTCTTGTTGGCGTAGGCGAGGTAGTTGCCGTCAGCGGTGGCGGAAGCGCTGCTGCCGTCCGTGCCGGCGCTGAACGAACCCAGCAGCACGGGGGCCTGGGTGGCGATGTTGGTGATGTCCCAGATATCGCACTTTCCTCCCCAGCCCGCGGTGTAGAGGCGCACCGAGCCCGAGCCGTTGTCCTGAATGTCGATGTCGTTGACCCACTGCGGGTCGGTGGCGGTGATGGTGGTTTTCAGGACGGGAACGGCGGGATTCGAGACATCGAATACTTTGATCAAGGCAGGCGCGGTCAGGTTCTGCGGGATGAAAACGAAATTCTGCCAGATGGCGACTTTGTGGGTGTTGTCGTATCCCCCGTTGGCGGAAGTGATCTGGGAAAGCAGCCGGGGATTGGTGGGATCGGATACGTCCACGATGTGCAGGCCGCTGCCCATGTTGTCGGCGAAGTAGCCGATGCCGTTCGAGACCTTGATGTCTTCCATGTCGAGCGAAGTGGAGGGGGCGTAATAGGAGGCCAGCACCGGGGCGGCGGGGTTGGTGATGTCGTAGATCAGGACGCCGTTGCGCCGCTCCGACCCGATGTAGCCGTAGTTTCCGTCTCCCCAGACCCCGGCATAGCTCTGGTAGGCGCCGTAAGGGTTCGTCTGCGAACGAAGGATGGTGTGAATGCCCTGCGCCTGCGCGGCCACTGTCAGACAGGCCAGGGTCAAACCGAGGACAAACCACGGGTGTATATCACGACGATTCAGAACCATTCTGCTCGCTGTCCCTCATGCGCATTGGCCACCACAAGGGGAGAGAATGGCCTGCGATCCGAAGTATGGATCATACAGGGATGCAACAGGTCTGCCAAACCAGGCCCGAGCGGGAATATTTAACTTGCTGAAGGGATAAGAGATAGCCGACTCGAGGCAGGGATCGGGGCAGGGGCGAGGGAAAAGCTTTGCGCACCCCCGGCTGGCAACTACAATTGGGCCGACTTCGCTTAAACTAAGCTCACTCCTTTCCACATGAAATTGTCAGTCATCATCCCCGTTTATAACGAGCGCAATACGCTTCGGATGGTGGTCGAGCGCGTCTTGCAGGTAGGCCTCGAAGTCGAACTGGTGTGCGTGGACGATGGCTCGAAAGATGGCTCGCGCGAAATCCTGGGGGAACTCGAGGCGCAGTATTCGCAGGTAAAGGTCTTCCTGCAGCCGCACAACATGGGGAAGGGTGCGGCATTGCGCCGTGGCATTCAGGAAGCCACCGGCGACTACGTGATCATTCAGGATGCCGATCTCGAATACGATCCCGCGGATTATCCGACGCTGCTCGAACCGTTGCTCGAGGGCAAGGCGGACGTAGTCTACGGCTCGCGGTTTCTGGGAGGCGGGCCACACCGCGTGCTTTACTTCTGGCACTCGGTGGGCAACTGGGTGCTGACGCTGGTGTCGAACTGCGTGACCAATATCAACCTGAGCGACATGGAGACCTGCTACAAGGTCTTCCGCCGGGAGATTATTCAGTCGATTCCCATCGCAGAAGACCGCTTCGGATTCGAGCCGGAGATCACGGTAAAGGTGGCCAAGCGGCGGCTGCGAATCTACGAAGTAGGCATCAGCTATTGGGGGCGGACTTACGAGGAAGGCAAGAAGATCGGCTGGAAAGATGGCGCACGGGCGCTGTGGTGTCTGCTGAAGTATACGATCACCGAGCCGGCGGCTTCGCTCGCAGGCGCGGACGCGGCGAGGGAAGCAATCGCCCATACCCCCGACCGCTCGCCCGGAACCTAGCAACCCCGGGAACCGCCTCGAGCCTCGCGGCGCCCGGCCAAGCAAGGCGCCCGTCGCTACCGGTTCACTTTGCGGGCGCGCACTCGTTGTGAAATCCGGCGCAGCGCCTCGAGTTGGGAGAGGGGCCGATCCGGCTCCTCCATCACTGCCACGAGAACCGCCTCGAAGTCGCGGGCCATTTCTGCGATCGTCACCTGATCGAACAGCTCGGTCGAGTATTCGAAGAACCCTTCCCTTCCGGTGGTGGCTTCGAGTTCGAGCGCGAGGTCGAACTTTGCCGTTCCGGTATCGACGAATTTCGGCGGGGTGATGGCGAATCCGGGGATTTCGAGCGCGGGCACAGGCGCTTTGAGAATACGGAAGTTCACCTGGAACAGGGGCATGCGCGAGGCTTCGCGCGGCGGCCGCAGGGCTTCGACCAGCTTGTCGAAGGTCAGGTCGGCGTGCTCGATGGCGCCCTGGACGACCCTGTCCACGCGCTTCATCAGCTCGCGGAATGTTGGATCGCCGGAAAGGTCCGAGCGCAGCACCAGGGTATTCACGAAGAAGCCGATGGCTCCTTCCACGCGGCGATTGGATTTGGGTGAAACCGGCGATCCGATGGAGATGTCGTCCTGGTTCGACCAACACTGCAGAAAAACATTGAAGGCGGCACAGGTTCCGCGAAAGGGAGTCGTGCCGCTGGACACGCTCAGCTCGGCAATCCGCTTTAGTTGTCCTCTTGAGAGCGGCATGGGGTAGCGCGTGCCGCGCAGGGTGGAGACCGCGGGCCGCGGACGGTCGGTAGGAAGATTCAGTTGGGCCGCGCCCGTGAGTTGTTGCTTCCAGTAACTGGTGAGTTCTTGAAGGCGCTCGCCCTCGAGGTAGCGCTGTTGCCACAGGGCGAAATCGGCGTATTGCAGGCGCGGCTCGGGAAGCGTCGCAGGCTGCCCGCCGGCGAAGCCCTGGTAGAGCGGGGAGAGCTCCTGATAGATAAGCTGCGTGGAGCCGAACTCGGTGGCAATGTGATGGGTAACATGAACGAGGAGGTATTCGTCTTTCGCCATGCGGATGAGGGCAGCCCGAAGCATGAGATCGCGGGCCAGGTTAAAGGGACGCACCGACTCCTGCCTGACCAGCCGGTCGGCCTCGGCCTGCTGTTCGGCTCCCTTGAGTTGTTCGAGGTCGTATTGCCTGAATTCGACATTCCACTTCCCCAGCAGGACCGGGACGGGGTTTCCCCCGGGAGCGAGAAACACGGTGCGAAGGACTTCATGGCGGTTGACGAGAGCATTCAGCGCCTGGTGGAAGGCTGCGACGTTCAAGTTGCCCTTGATGCCGACCAGGTAAGGCACGTT
>DATFTE010000130.1:0-3806 GCA_035262225.1 Terriglobales bacterium | reverse complement strand
CCAGGCGATAGTGCACGGCCTCGAAGAATGCGGGAAATTTCTTGCACGACCAGTCGAGCACATCCCGAGCGAAGAGTCCGCGACCGGGCCCCAGTTCCAGCAACTCGATCGTTTCCGGCCGGCCCAGCTCCCTCCACATCTCGTCGAACTGACGCGCCAGCAGCCGCCCGAACACCGCATGCACATCGCTCGCGGTATAGAAATCGCCGGCCTTCCCGAATTGCCCCGCATGGCGCGCATAGTAGCCATGCTCAGGATCGTAAAGACACAACTCCATGTAGCGCGAAAACGGGATGGCTCCCCTTTCGCCGATTTCCCTCACGATCGTTTCCCGCAGGGAGTTCACCGCCACAGTGTAGTGCCTGACGCAACTGGCCACCATGCGGCCAGCGCGGACAACATGAAGCGGCTCCGCTCTGATGGGCCCGAACAGCCGCGGAGTGGCCCAACAAGAAACCACGGCGCAAGCCCCTGGCTGAGCGTGAGAAATGACTCACCCCCAGTGGGACGGTAAAAAACCGCCTCACAGCCCCCTTACCCGCCTGTCTTTCACGTCCTGGGGCGTGCGCACAAACATCTCTATCAAATAATCGTGCAGGCTGTCATAAAGCTGGCCCTGGAAGGTCCACTCAAACTGGGGATGGTCGAGATCCCGCGGGTGCAAATCGAAATAGTACGTGTGCACCGGCACCGGGGGATTCTTGAAGTCAATCATGACCTCCACCCCATCGCCCTTGGCACGCGCTGAAAACGCCATCAGGGGATGTTCATACAGGCACAACTGCGCTTGCACCCGGTCGAGGCGGGAGTTCGTTCCGTCTGGCACTCCACGATTGTAAAGCACGGAGACTCGCAGTCACCGAGGCGGACACCAGGCCTGAGCCCTCTGCTGCAACTCGCCCCAGCCACACGCCGCTGCGAGCGTCTATTTGAAAGGCTTTGGGCTGCGTGGCCCGGTGATTGGACTTGTGGATAAGAGTGAGGAGTGAACACGGTACGCGTCCCCGGCCTCGCCTCGCCGGGCATCTCTATTCGTAGCGCAGAGCTTCGATCGGATCCAGTCTCGCCGCTTTGATCGCCGGCAGCATGCCGCTGACAATTCCTACAACGCTCAGAATCACCGTGGAAGCGATAAGCGTCCCGGAATCAATAATGAGGCGAATGTCGCCTTCGCTGGCATCCTCAATGAACGCGCTCCACAGGGTCAGCGATCCCACCGACCACGAGACCACGTACGCCAGCGCCACCCCGGCCAGCCCTCCGATAAAGGTGATGACCAGCGCCTCAGCCAGGAACTGAAACAGGATGTGCGACCGCCGCGCCCCCAGCGCTTTCTCCACTCCGATCTCGCGCGTGCGCTGCGTTACCGACACCAGCATGATGTTCATCAACCCCACGCCACCGATTCCCAGGGTCAGCATGCCGATGAACCCCAGCAGGATCTTGATCCCGATGGTGATCGCCTGCAGGTCGGCCAAGTCTTTCACCGCGTCAAAGATGAACACCGCGCGGTCATCCTTGGGATTGAAGTTGTGATGAAAGGCCAGCGAATCGCGCACCCCCTTGACCACCTTCGCGTGATCTCCTTCATAGTCGAGCACGATGCCATCCAGGTAGTAGGTATTCTTCAGGTCGCTCATCACGCTGAACGGTACATAGACCATGCCGTTCATGTTGTCGTCGCCGTCCTGGATCATGTGCTTCAGCACGCCGATCACCTTATAGGAGATGCCATCGATGCGCACCGATTCCCCGACCGCATTCTGCCCGGAGAACAGCTTTTTCTTCACGTCGTGGCCGAGCACAGCCACGCGGGTGTGTGCAAAATCCTCCTGATCGCCGAAGAAACTGCCCTCCGCCACCTCAACGTTGCGGATGCGCTGGTAGACCGCATAGGTACCGCGCACATTGTAGTTTCCACTGCGCGCCCCGTAAGCGATCAGACTCTGCTTGTTTTCTTCCGGCGACATGCGGCTGATGGCCGGCACCTCGGCCCGCAGGTAGTCGAGGTCATTCACCGTCATCTTGATTTCGGTTCCCGCCTTGCTGCCCCCGGCCTGCAGCGAAGTGCGCCCATTGAAGATTGCCACCAGGTTCCCGCCAAAGGTGCGGAACGCCACCATCAGCCCGCGCTCGAAGCCCGTGCCGTAGGCCAGCAGTAAAACCACTGTGGCGATGCCCCAGGCCATTCCGAGCATAGTCAGTAGCGAGCGTCGCCGGTTATAACGCAGCGCGTTGTAGGCCTGTCGTCCGAGGTCACCAAACATGGCTCACTCCTGCCTCAAAGCCTCGACCGGCGGAAGCATGGCCGCCTTGCGCGCGGGATAAATTCCTGCCGCGATGCCCGCCACCGCCAGCGACAGAATCGCCGCCACCGCCGAGGCCGGCACGATCCGCGGCGTATCAAACCCCTCCGGCGACGGCAGCTGCGCCAGCAGCGTGACGAAGCCCACGGAAATTGCCAGCCCGATCCCCCCACTCAGCGCCGTCAGGAACGCCCCCTCTACGAAAAACTGGGTCAGGATGTTGCGGTGCGTCGCCCCCAGCGCCTTTCTCAGCCCGATCTCCTTCGTCCGCTCCGTCACCGACACCAGCATGATGTTGATGATGCCGATCGCGCCCAGTCCGAGCGTGACCAGCCCCACCACGCCCAGGAACCAGTCCATGGCGTCGAAAATCTTTCCCACGCGCTTCGCGTTGTCGATCGTGTCCCAATCCTCGAACGCGTCTTCCAGCTTGGGATTGAAACCGTGCTGCCGGGCGATGATCTCGTGCACTTCCTGCTTGGCTTCGAGGTGCTGCTCCTTGGTGAGCGGCCGGTAGTTGATAAACGAGACCGCGTTCTCCGCGTTCTCGGTCTTCAGAGGAAACAGCATGCGCATGGTTTCAATCGGGATGAACACCCGGGCGTTGGTGCCGTTGTTGGCGTCCTTGCCGATCTTCTGGACCACGCCGATGACATCGAAGCGAATTCCATTCAGCAAAATGGTCGATCCCACCGCCGGACGCCCGGGAAACATCTTGGTGAGCAGCTCCCAGCCCACAACCGCCACCCGCCGATGTTCGTTATTGTCCTCATCGTTGAACCAGCGCCCCGGACTCACGGGCACGTTGCGAATCTGGTTATAGGAGGGCGCCACGCCGAAGACCTGGCCGTTGGTGCTGCTGTAGTCGCTGACCGCGCGGATGTCCTCGCGATTCAGCACGGGCGACAACGCGCGCAGAAAATGTGCCTGATCGCGAATCGCCAAGTAATCGTCGTAAGTGAAGTGGTACTTCTGCCCCGACTGAAGGCTGCCCTCAATTGCCGGGATTCGCCCGGGAAACGTGAACATGATGTCCTGGCCCAGCTCGGCTAAGTTCTTCTGCTGCCCGCTGCGGAAGCCTTCGCCTAAACCCACCAGCAGCAACAGCGAACCCACGCCCCAGGCAATGCCGAACATGGTGAGAAACGACCGCAGCTTGTGCGCCCACAAGGTGGCCAGCGACTGGCGGACGATGTCAATAAGCACTCGCATGACGATTTCCCGGGGAGGTGATCCAAGGCCTCGGATCTGGCAGACGGAAGGTCTCGGGTTCCATCCACCATCCTGCTTGATTGTACGGAGTTTCGACCCGGTAAGTTCCCTGAAATTAGATCCATAACGGCGGCAAATAGTTAGCCCGCCGCCGCCCTGATATGCCTGGAACCGGGACCCGGGTGAGAGGCCTCGCTCGTCCTTGCTATCCGCCACTTGCCCGACTCAGTCTAATCGGTCGTTCCTCGCACATTGGCGAGCGTTTTGACTTCAATTGGAGGAGCCATC
>DATFTE010000129.1:0-2222 GCA_035262225.1 Terriglobales bacterium | reverse complement strand
GAGCATGACCAGGGTGGTCATTACCGGACGGGAAATAAAGATCTCGGTAATGTTCATCTGATTCTCTTCCGGGAGCTACAGAGTTTTATGTTACCCGGAACGAGCGCTGCAATGTGAGGATAGCCGCCCCCCGGAGGAGGCACATTTCTGGTCACCTGCCGGCGAGCGGGTGAACGCCTGGCGCTGCTCGGACGATACCCAGTGGAATCTACCGCGACTTGCGCGACTGCCGCTTGCTCTTGATCTCCGTCACGTGTACGGGCGATTTGCGTCTCGGGTGAGGTTCTGTGCGGGTTGCTTGCGAGCCATCGCAATGTTTTTTGAGTGCCTCCCTGGGCCGATGGCAAACGCACTCTCACCAAAGCCTAGCTGCTGTTTCTGGCTCCTCGGGCGCGGGGGCCGTCCTGGAAGGAGAGGCCAAGCGTTTCACTGCCTGGAACAAGGTCTTCGATGCGGTCCAATACGTGGTGACCTGGGGTTTAGAGCACCGTGTGCTCGGCCAGATCGATGCCATTTGGGGGTGGACGAAATCCAGTCGGCCCGGTCCCCTGGCGCAGCCCTCGAAGCCGTACCGTGCCACCTCTACTTCTCGCTGGGGCTGTCGTCGGCGTTCAGATCGCCGAGAGCATATTGAATCCCCGCCAGCATATGAGCGACAAACGGACGCTGGAAGTACACCTTCTCGTCGTGACCGTGTGCCTCGTAAAATACGCGGCCATTGCCGACGCGCTGAATATAGCTCAACGCGTAGTCGCCGTCGGTACGCCTGGTTGCTGCCGGCTCTTTGGCCTTGTCTTCCGCGCTCATCTTGGCGTAGTTAACGCTGGTGAGGACGTGAACGCGCTTTCGGCTGAACGAATCCTGTGCAAACGTGTAGGTCTCGTCAACGATTTCGAAGCCGCGTGGCGGGAACATGGCGGTGAGGGGGCTATGCGGATCGTCCACCTTCACGGCGATCAGGGTCGGGTAGACCCAGTGGAACTTGAAGAATCCGCCGATCATCTGGTTGAACTCGGACCATGTGCCGTCCGGAGCGGGACCATTGGTATGGTAGCTGTCGGTAGCGGCATGGATGCCGGCCAGGCCCCTGCCGCTCTTGACGAACTCCAGGAGCGTCTGCCTGCGAAGGTCCGTCGCCGCCTTGTCGTTCGGGTCATCCAGGAATGCACCAGTGGTGCTGTCGAGGAAGATAGCGTCATACTGCTTCAGGTTTTCAGGCGTAATCGCGGCTGCGTCGTAGGTGATGGTGGTCATCCAGGCGCCGGTCTTGTCGCCCAGGTATTCCACCATCTTCGCCGCCAGCGGAATGGAAGTGTGGACCCAGCCGACCGCCCGCGCGAGAACCAGCACCCGGCGCAGCTTCTGGGGCGTCGCGTAGGGCTTGTCCGGTAGCGCGGCCATCATGGCCGAGATGTCGGCCGGATTCGCAAATTGTCTTTGCGGACAGCCGCGGCTGAATCCCCCGCTGAACCCTTCCGGCGGGCAGGTCGCAGGTCTCGCGGCAGTAGCTGGCTGCTGTGCAAAACCCGCAGACCCGATCCACACCACGGCAACAAACATCGCACCGATTCCCAGCGCCTTCAGTTTCATAAGCGCATGTCTCTCCCTCACTGAAAAGATGTAATTATATCCCGGTGCTACATTCGGCACCGCGCCGGACACGCGGCTGCTGGCCAGCGTCAAGAAGAGGGGACCCGGTACAGACCTTTCCGTGCGTCAAGTTGACGAGGAGCCCCTAAAGCACCGATCCACCGGCCCGCGGGCGCTCTCCGCCGATCAGGAACGAGAAACACCCGTGCGACCGCCAGTCCCCTCACTTGGACGAGACTGCTTGAATCACCTTCTGGCAATTGTCCGGATCGGCGACGCATGAAGAATGGGCTGGATTCCGGAGAACGCCGCAATCGCAGTCATCCCCGTGGGGCAGGACTATTCGTGCCCCGTCATTTTATCGATTTCTGTGACGTATTAAGCTCGATAGTGATGCAGTAGGAGGGCCCGATGGCTCATATGGATCTGAAGAAGCTGGCAGCCGTGGGCGCTTTGCTGGCAGCCTGCGGCACAGGGCAAACCACATTTACGGTTTCGAGCGTAAAGCCGAGTCAGTCTGGTAAAGGTAAGGGAGACCTCAGTACCTCTCCCATCATGCTCACCATCCGCAACCTCCCCCTGGACCTAATCATTGCGGCCGCTTACGGCATCGCGGGGTACCAGATCTCGGG
>DATFTE010000128.1:0-15503 GCA_035262225.1 Terriglobales bacterium | reverse complement strand
GGGATTCGCAGCGAGTGAAAGCCGACGGATCGGTCCTGCCGAAGCAAGACTTTTTGGAAGGCCGCAACGCCCTGGGTATTCAGAAAGCGCCGAAGCGCGTCTCCGAAATTTTCCCCCCGGCAATTCACCCTCGAGAACCGCCGGTTTACCGTCTGCCTCTGCTCTTCCAGCAGCGCTTCAGAACAGCGCACGCATGCACTGGGAGCACTCTGAGGCAAGGCTTGAATGATGGCAACATAGAATTGCAGTCTTGTTGTGCAGAAGCTGTGGACGAACGGGATTCTTTGTGGAAAGGAAAGGAAAAACCGGAAGAAAAAGACGCTGCCCGAAAATTTCCTAACACGGGCACAGTTGCCGCCGGAAGAGACGGGCGGCCACACCGTCGGTGCTAGACTATCCCGTCATTTCTCGTACGGAGAACTTGCTTGCCGACTGATCCGGTGCTGGTGGTACACGGCGGGGCCTGGGCTATGCCTGACAGCATGGTCGAGGCTCATCTCCACGGCGTGCGCAACGCGATGGCGGCTGGCTGGCAGGCGCTCAGCCGGGGCGGTTCGGCGGTGGACGCGGTCGAGGAAGCCGTGGTCGTGATGGAAGATGACGACACCTTCGACGCCGGGCGCGGCAGCTTTCTGAACCGCGACGGCAAGGTGCAGCTCGATGCGCTCATCATGGAGGGCTCGACCCTGCGCGCCGGCGGCGTTGGTTGCGTCGAGCGCATCGCCAACCCGGTGCGTGCGGCGCGCAAGATCCTGAGTGAAAGCCCGCACGTGTATTTCGTCGGCGAAGGCGCGGAGCGTTTCGCCGCTCAGCACGGTATCCCGCTGTGCAACAACGACGACCTGATCATTCCCCGCGAAGTCGTGCGCCTGAAGGAGTACCAGGCCAACACGGAAAAGCAGCGCGCTGACCTGTTTGCTCCCGCCGACTCGCATGACACGGTCGGCGCCGTGGCGCTCGATCGGGACGGCAACCTTGCCGCGGCCACTTCCACCGGAGGCACGCTCAACAAGGCTCCCGGGCGACTGGGCGATTCCTCGCTCATCGGCTGCGGCTGCTACGCCGACAACCACACCGGAGCCGCCTCGCTGACCGGATGGGGCGAGCCCATCATGAAGCTGGTGCTCGCCAAGTGGGCGGCGGACCGCGTCGCCACCGGCAACCTGCCGGAGTGGGTCGCAGCCGAAGCCATCGATTATCTGAAGACCCGGGTGAACGGACATGGCGGCATCATCCTGCTCGATGCCCAAGGCCGCTACGGTATCGCCCACAACACTCCGCGCATGGCCTGGGGAGTGAAGACGGTAAAGGACGAAGCGGCGGGCGTGGGGCGATAGCCGCGGTTGCGTGGCGGGACGCCTGCCGAACCGCGGGCTGGGATCATATCCTCGCTGTTGCCGTAGACGGGCCTGGCCGCTTCTTGCCAGAGGTGGCACGAGGCTGGCGCTGATGCTGCGTCTCGGGTATGTTCGTCTCGCGGGTTTCTATCCCCGTCCCTTCGCTGCCGGTTTGCGCCTGAACCTGCTTTTCGGTGACACTAGTCGCGGGGACTGTCCCCCCAGATTAATTTCCGCGGAGGCACTCATGCATGACGTTTTGACTCTCCCTGTGGGCGCGCGGCGCGACGAAGACATTGCGCTCGACCTGATGAAGTTTGTCGCCATGACCACCGGCTACGGCCGGACCGCCGCCTCGGGCGTCGGGTTCCAGGGTTCGGGCGCGAATTCCAAGCCGGAAGAGTATGCAGAACATCTGTTGCACCTCTACGGGCAGTGCCTGAAAGCGGTGGTGGGGAAGAAGTAGTTTCCCGCCAAAGAAACAAGCCGCAGCTTGCGGCCGCGGCTTGATGGTTTCACCCGGCAACCGTCTTCAGTGGCGCTTCCTGGCCTTCTTGGCGGCCTTTTTCTTGGCCGGCTTTCTCTTGGCCGCTGTGCGCGAAACTTTCTTGGCAGCTTTTTTCTTGGCCGGTTTCTTCTTCGCCGCCTTCTTGGGCGCCTTTTTCTTGGGAGCTTTCCTGGCCTTGGGTTTCGAGCCTCCGCCACCGCCGCCGGTGCGTGCGGGTGCGGGAGCCGCGGGTCCTGAGGCGACGGGTTCGGCTTCCGGTTCTGCTATGCCGGGCAGTTCGGCTTCTTCTTCTTCCTCTTCTTCCTCGTAGTCCTCCTCTAACGAGTCGCCGAAGGCGCTGCTGTCACCGTACTCATCCATTTCATCGTCACGTAGGTAGAGGGTTTCGTCGAAGCTCATTTCTCCTCCTGCTGAAGTTAAGGCGGCGCCGGGGCGCTGCGCTCGATCGCGCTAGAGAATAAAAATACAACTGCGTTTTGGCGAACGGGCCGCGATTATAGCACAGCACATTTTTCGCGGCAGTATCGCTCGGTTGGCATCTTACACCGAAAGCCAGCTCTCAGTTCTCCCAGAAACAATGCCCGTGCGCGCCCGTTCGGCTGCGGAAACTGGGAACCGGGGACGGAGGATTGCTTTAAGGGCGAATGACCAGGATCATGCCTGGACGCAACACGGCCAGATTTCCGTTGTCCCGCTTGAGGGCCGCCACCGTGGTGTGGTGAGTGCTGGCGATGGACGTCAGGGTCTCGCCCGGTTGCACTTTGTGGCGCGCGACGGTCGACTTGCCGGCCGAGCTTAAGTGCTTTTTCGACTTGGACTTGGGTGACGCCGCATAGCGCGTTTCCGAGGCATTGGGAGTGACCGGCAGGTGGATGTAAAGAATCCGTCTCCCCTTTACGCTGTTCCCCTTCAGATGATTCCAACGCCGCACCATGGCGGGGGAAACGCCGAAGTTGTTAGCTACGCGCTCCACCGTGTCTCCCTGGCGAACCTTGTAGCGCGTGATCATGCGAGAGTAACTCTGGACTTCCTCGCCGGCAGGACGTTTGCCGGGAGCGACCGGAATGATCAGCTTGCTTTCGGGTTGGAGTGCTTCGTCCGCGAGATTGTTAGCGTCGGAGATGGCTTGCGGCGTGGTGTGATAGGCGTGCGCGATCGAGGCCAGACTCTCGCCCGGGGTCACTTTGTGGAATCGCCACCAGACCCGCATGTCTTCCGGGACCGCGGAGATTGCGACGCTGTAGCGGTCGCTCGTGCCGGCTGGCACATGCAGTTCGAACTCCTGATCTTTCGGTGTGGTAAAGCGCAAGAGACCGGGATTGAGGTCCTGCAGATCGCTGGCGGAGGCATCAACGCACTCGGCCACCAGACGAAGATCGACGGGATAGTTGATCCTGACCGTGTCGTAGACTACCGGCGGGTCGGCGACGATGTCGGCGAGACCATACTGCGACCGGTTCTTGGCCATGATGGTCACGGCCACGATGATAGGAACGTAGTTGCGCGTCTCCCGGGGAAGCACATTGCGCCGGTAGAGTTCCCAGAAGTCCGCGTATCCGGTGCGCTTGACCGCCTGCTGCACGGTGCCGGGACCGGAGTTGTACGCCGCCATCGCCAGATACCAGTCGCCGAACTGGTTGTAGAGGTCCTTCAGGTGGCGGGCGGCAGCGCGAGTGGATTTCTCGGGATCCTGGCGGTCATCCACCCACCAGTCCCGCTCCAAGCCGTACCCCTTGGCGCGATCACCCATGAACTGCCACATGCCGCGCGCGCCGGCGCGCGATAGCGCCAGAGGATGAAACCCGGACTCGGCCTGCGCCAGGTAAATCAGATCCTGGGGCACGCCTTCTTCCCTCAGAACGCGGTGAATCATTTCCTGATAGCGGCCGCTGCGCACCAGGGCGCGTTCCAGCACACCGCGTCCGCGGGTCGAAAAATAATTGATGTAGCTGGCCACCGGATCGGTGAGCATCAGCGGCAGGTCGGAGTGGGTTTCCTTCACCTCAGCTTCGGCCTTGGCCTTAATGTTCGGGTCGACCGGGAAGGTGACTTCATTGGCTTCGTCTATGGGCGCCGGCTCCGACTTCTGTTCGGTAAAACCGTCTCCCTGTTCGAGCGCGGCCAACTCCATGCCATTGACGCCGTCGAGCAGACGGTCAAACTCGTTCTGCAGCCGCTCGTCATCGCGAACGTCGACCGGACCGCTCAACAGCAGGTCGAAGGCGTGATCGAAGTTCTGTTTTGCCGCTTCCAGGTGCCCGGCCTTGTAGTTGTCCTCTCCCGCCTGATATTCCTTTTCGACTTTGGCAATCAGTTCAGCCACCGGGTCGGGTTTCGGTACGGGCTGCGCCGGCACCGGGGTAGCGGGTTTTGGCGTTTCCCCAGCGGACTGGGTCGCGGGAACCGCGGCGGCGACCAGAGCCGGCGGGTGCGTCTGGTTCGCGGGCAGCAAAGCGGCTGGGCGCTGCGCCGTCTGACAGGCGGTGCCCGCCATCAGCAGGGTTCCCGCGGTCAGCCAGGAGAATGGAGAAATCCTCATAGATATCAACAACTTAGCGCCAATACCAAGAAATTCTGTACTAGAGATATAGACAAGAAATCGTACTATCCCTTATTTCGATGGGTCAATCCGGAACCGGGTTAGCTGCAGTTACTTTAGAACAGGTGCGGCATATTACCTGTTGGCTTGCTGTCGGCGCAACCGGATTACCAGTCGAAGTTCCCGCACCAGGGAAGTCCACGAGCAAAAGCCTTGCTGCGCAGGAAGCGAATTGCGATGGAGGATGTCCAAAGGCAAGGAACGCGAACGTCATAGAAGTGACGGCACCGAGTGGCCGCTTAACAAAACAGGAGAATGACGATGCAATACTTGCTGATGCTCTACGTGAATGAGGCCGGCTGGCCCAAATTGACCAAGGCCGAGCAGGAACAGGGTACGGCTGCATACATGGCGTACACCGAGGCGCTCAACAAGTCCGGTGTGCTCAGGGGAACGAACCGCCTGAAACCCAGTTCCGCGGCAACCACCGTGCGCCTGGCCAACGGAAAGACCCAGGTGCTCGATGGCCCATACGCGGAGGCCAAGGAACAACTCGGGGGCTATTACCTGATTGACGTCGCCGACCTTGACGCCGCGCTTTCGTGGGCGGCGCGCTGCCCCACTACGGGTCACGGTGTGGTCGAGGTGCGTCCGATCTGGGCAATGTGATGTTGACCCATCCGATCGAGTGAACTGCGAGAGGGGAGACATGCAAAAGCTGGTTTCCTTCGTCCAGCTGTCTTTGGAGGGTTACCTTGCCGACGCCAAGGGCGGCATCAACTGGGCCAAGGCGAATCAGGACGCCGATTGCCAGGCCTTTGTCGAACACAACGCAAGCGGCGAAGGCCTGCTGCTTTTCGGCAGGATCACTTACGAAAATGATGGCCAGCTATTGGCCATCCCCACTGGCGCAGAAGAACGATCCGGTGGTGGCCGTGAGCATGAACTCCCGGCCGAAGATCGTATTTTCGAAAACCCTCGCCCGCGCCCTCTGAAACAATACCCGGCTGGTGAAAGGCGATCTCGCAGCGGAAATCCGCAAGCTGAAAAAGGAAGACGGCAAGGGATGGCGATTCTGGGAAGCGGCAGTATTGTTTCGCAATTGGCCGAGGAACGGCTGATTGACGAATTTCAGATAGTGATGAATCCCGTTGCGCTGGGCAACGGCCGGAGCATCTTCGCCGGCATCAGGAAGAACCTGACGCCGCTGT
Organism: Terriglobales bacterium; assembly: GCA_035262225.1. Taxonomy (GTDB): domain Bacteria; phylum Acidobacteriota; class Terriglobia; order Terriglobales; family Acidobacteriaceae; genus DATFTE01. The sequence goes on along the minus strand of DATFTE010000128.1, from coordinate 9,908 downwards.
CCACGATCACGCGCACCTTCAGGAATGGGAGCGTCCTGCTATGCTACCAGCCGGCCCCATAAAGGACGAACCGATGAAACCGGCCGCGGATGACGAGCCGGCGCGCACCACCGCCGAAGCGGTCGCACGTCGCAGTTACGGCAAGCTCGTCGCTTTTCTCGCGGCACAGACGAGGGATGTGGCCGCCGCTGAGGACGCGCTCTCCGAGGCATTCGCGGCGGCGCTGGCCAGTTGGCCGTTCCACGGGTGTCCGGTCAATCCCGAAGCCTGGCTGCTCACCGTCGCCCGGCGAAAAACTGTGGATCACATCCGGCGAAGGCGAACGAGGGAGCAGGCCGCTGACGACTTCGAGAAAATGGCGGAAGGGCTCGCCGTCCCGAGCCACGAGCCGGTCCCGGATCGGCGCCTGGCCCTGATGTTCGTCTGCGCGCATCCCGCCATCGAGGCCGGGATTCGCGCACCCCTGATTCTGCAGGTCGTCCTCGGGCTGGATGCGACGCGGATTGCTTCGGCATTCCTGACTTCGCCCGCTGCCATGGGGAAACGGCTCGTGCGCGCCAAAGAGAAGATTCGCCAGGCTGGCATCCCTTTCTCCGTTCCCGAGCGCGAGGAACTTCCCGGCCGGCTCGACACCGTACTTGACGCAATTTACGCGGCTTTCGCCGAAGGCTGGACCGAACCCGGCGGAACCGACGTCGTTCGTCGCGACCTTACCGAGGAAGCACTCTTTCTCGCCCGTCTCGTTGTCGAGTTGTTACCACAGGAACCTGAGGCACTTGGCCTGCTCGCCCTGATGCTTCACGCCGAAGCCCGCCGCACTGCACGCCGTGACGATACTGGCAGATACGTGCCGTTGGCCGATCAGAGTACCGCCCTGTGGGATCCGCAAATGATCCTCGAGGCCGATGCCCTGCTGCGCCGTGCCAGCGCGCTTGGCACGATCGGCCGCTATCAACTGGAAGGTGCGTTACAGTCGGCGCACGTGCACCGCTGCCGCACGGGCCGCGCGAACTGGCCTGAGGTGGTGCAGCTTTACGATGCCCTGTGGGGGCTGACCGAATCGCCGGTGGTCGCGCTGAACCGCGCCCTGGCCATCGGAGAGCTGAAAGGCACCGCCGCCGCGCTCGAAGCCATGCCCACACAGGAAGCTCATCCGCAGCTTAAGGAATACCAACCCTACTGGGCCGCGCGAGCCGAACTGCTGGGCGAGTCGGGTGCGTACGCGGAAGCCTACCAAGCCTACGAAATCGCCATCGGCCTGGAACGCGATCCAGCAGTCCGGCAGTTCCTGCGCGAGCGCCAGGCCGCACTCCGGTGAATCCGGACTTCAATGGAGAAACGGGCCTCTCCCCCGTCGAGCCCTCCCGACCGGAGCCCGGAGCCTGAAGCCGAGACTATAATTGCGCGACCATGTCTCTCTCCTCCGGCATGAAACTGGGCCCTTACGAAATCCTCGCGCCGATCGGTGCGGGCGGGATGGGCGAAGTCTACCGCGCTCGCGACACCCGCCTCGACCGCACGGTGGCCCTCAAGATTCTTCCCGCGGGTTTCTCCAATGACTCCGACCGCCTGCAGCGCTTTGAGCACGAGGCCCGGGTGCTGAGCACGCTTAACCATCCCAACGTTCTCGCCATTCACGACATCGGATCCGAAGGCGAGGTCCGTTATCTGGTTTCGGAATTTCTCGAAGGACAGACCCTGCGCGAAAGGCTCGACAGCAGCCCTGTTCCCCTCCGCCGTGTTACCGAATACGCCATAGAGATGGCCAGAGGGCTGGCCGCCGCGCACGAGAAGGGCATCGTCCATCGCGACCTCAAGCCCGAAAACATCTTCATCACCAAAGATGGACGGGTAAAGATTCTCGACTTCGGGCTCGCCAAGCAGAACCTGGCAGAGTCGGGGCTTGTCGGGGAAACCCCAACCATGACCAGCGCCTCTCCCACCTCTCCCGGTACGGTGCTGGGCACGGTCGGCTACATGTCACCGGAACAGGTGCGCGGCCAGGCCGTCGATCACCGCTCCGACATCTTCAGCTTCGGCGCCATCCTCTACGAAATGGTTGCCGGCAAGCGTGCGTTCAAAGGCGGATCGAAGGTCGAGACCATGAACGCCATTCTCAAAGAAGAACCTCCGGAGTTGAGCGAGAGCGGACTACAGATCTCCCCTGGGATTGAGCGAGTGGTGCGCCATTGTCTGGAGAAAGAACCGGGCCTGCGGTTTCAGTCGACCCGCGATCTCGCCTTCGACCTCGAAAGCCTGTCTTCCCCGTCGACGACCGCGGCCGCGAGGATTCCTGCGCTGTCGAAGGTGAGCCACTGGCGTGCGCCGCTGCTGTGGGCGCTCCCGCTCTTGCTCCTGGCCTCAGCCGGCGCATTCTGGACGGGCCGCAAGACGGTGAAACAGTCCGAGCCAGTTTTCACGCGCCTCAGTTTCCGTGCCGGCAACGTGGCGGGCGCCCGCTTTTCCCCTGACGGACAAACGGTCGTATACGGCGCTGCTTTTGGCGGAGATCCCGTCGAGATCTACACCACGCGCGTCGACGAGCGCCAGTCCCGCGATCTCGGCCTGAAAGGGAGCAGCATCCTTGCCGTCTCTGCCAAAGGCGAGATGGCCATCGCGCAGAACCAGAGCTTCTTCTTTTCGAATGCGGGTGTGGGAACGCTGGCCAGGGTCCCGCTCTCGGGGGGAGCGCCGCGCCAATTGTCCGACGCCGTCGGCGCCGCCGACTGGGATCCCAGCGGGGCCGATCTCGCCGCTGTGCGCATCGTCGAGGGCCGCGTCCGTCTGGACTTTCCTCTGGGCACCATGCTGCACGAGACCGAAGGATGGTTCGGCGAACCTCGCTTCTCTCCCGACGGCAGCCTCATCGCCTACTTGAATCACCCCATTCGCTGGGACAGCTTCGGCTCGGTCGGGGTGATGGACCGTAACGGCAGGTCCCGGACTCTGACGGGAGGGTTTCCCGATATTCGCGGGCTCGCGTGGAATCCCTCGGGAAAGGAAATCTGGTTCTCCGAGTCGCACAATCTCTGGGCGGTCACGCTCGATGGTCATCAACGCCTGGTGTGGTCGAGCGCCGGCCCTCTCCGGCTGTCCGACATCTCTCACGACGGCCGCGTGCTCCTGGTGCGTGAAAACCGCCGCCGCGGCATTGCCGGTTTGTTCCCCGGACGCACCGGCGAGACCGATTTGAGCTGGCAGGACTGGTCGTTGCTCACCCGCATTTCGCCCGACGGCAAATGGATCTACTTCAGCGAGGAGGGCGACGGCGGGGGAACCAAATACTCGGCCTACATGCGCGCCACCGACGGCTCCCCTGCCATTCTTTTGGGTGAAGGCTGTCCGTTTGGGCTTTCGCCGGATGGGAAGTGGGTCGCCTCGATCATCCCCGGCCAGCCGCAGCAACTGACCCTTCTGCCAACCGGAGTTGGAGAAACGAAGAACATCTCTCTGCCCGGCTTCGACTACGACCTCGCTTTTTGGATGACGGACGGCCAGAAACTGTTGATCCAGGGCCGTGAACCCGGCAAGGGTACCCGCGTGTATCTCCAGAACGTGGACGGCGGACCGCTAAAACCTGTCGCACCGGAAGGCATCGGGATCCGTAGTTTCGCCGATCCCCTCGGCCTGAATGCGCGCAAGGGAGACACCGTAACCCGTTACCCCTACGACGGTGGTCCTCCCGAGACACGGAAAGCCGTGATTCCGCCCCTCATTTATCCGCAGAGCCTTCAGACCGGCCGCTTCGTGATTGGCGCCCTCGAGAATACCGTTCCACTGAAGCTGTACCGCTTCGACACCGTTACTGGCCAGAAGCAGCCCTGGAAGGAATTTGTTCCCACCGATCGGGCCGGAGTCTTCTTTATCCTGCCCTACGACATCACTCCCGACGGCCGTTACTACGCCTACTCGTACGTCCGCGACCTGTCGGATCTGTACCTGGTGGAAGGACTGAAATAATCCTAACGACTGCAGGGATTTGAGGGTGTCCCGTCCTTGTGGCGCCTTTCGAGCGACAGGGCGGGTGTCCTCATCCACAAACTCCGTCAGACAGTGTGGGGACAGGCGACCCGGCCCGGTGTCCGGCCGCGAAGCGGCGACTCAATTTACTTGTGCGCGGCGTACTGATCCGCACTCATCAGATGCAGAGACACGTAAGGCTCATCGCCAATCACCCAGCTGTCATGCCCAGGCTCGATGTAGAACACATCTCCTGCCTTCATTTCGATTACTCGCCCATCGTCCATGGCCGCCGTGGCTCGCCCTGACAGAACAATACCCACGTGTTCCACGTCGCAGCTCTTCTTCCCCAGCGATCGGCCGACGTGTTCCGACCACCTCCACCCCGGCTCGTAGCTGGCCCGCCCGATTGTCATCCCGCCAAGGCGCACCAGTTCAAACTTACCCTTCTCGAAATGCCGGACTTCGTCGGGCTTCTCAAACCTCTTCAGAATGACCTCGTGCACGTCAGCCTCCCCTACCCGCCTGACAAGATGAGGCAGGCGTTTTGCCCGTTGCGTTTTTTTCGAAGAAAAACGGTCTCCGGTAGAACAAACAATGAAGGTCGGGCGTCCCCGCGTGTCGCTGCGCGAGGGAATCTACCTCGGGTGTTGAAGCGCTGGCACCACCAGGGTCGTGCCCTCCCGACCTAGCCTCGTCCCCCAGCCCGGCGCGGGTGATAACATGTCGCCGGGCGTTATGCCACTGGCCACCGGCACCAAACTCGGCCCCTATGAAATCCTCTCGCCTCTCGGTGCGGGAGGCATGGGAGAGGTTTACCGTGCCCGCGACACTCGCCTCGACCGCACGGTGGCCATCAAAGTTCTGCCGCAGCATGTTTCTTCCGATGCCGACCTGAAGCAGCGCTTCGAGCGTGAGGCCCGCACCATCTCCTGCCTGCAACACCCGCACATCTGCACGCTGCACGATATCGGGCACCAGGACGGCGTCGATTTCCTGGTGATGGAATACCTCGAGGGAGAAACACTGGCCGCGCGCCTCACCCGGGGTCCGCTTCCCACCGACCAGGTGTTGCAGACCGGCATCGAGATCGCTGACGCCCTCGACAAGGCTCATCGCCAAGGAATTGTGCACCGCGATCTGAAGCCCGCCAATATCATGCTCACCAAGTCCGGGGCCAAACTGATGGACTTCGGCCTTGCCAAAGCCGTCAATCCGTTCGGCGCAAAGGGCACCGACTCCACCCTGACCCCTTCCACACCGACCATGAACATGTCGGTGCTTACCTCGCCCGCCGGTCCTTTAACACAGCAGGGCATGGTGGTCGGCACCTTTCAATACATGGCGCCCGAGGTGCTGCAAGGCCAGCCCGCCGACGCGCGCAGCGACATCTTCAGCTTCGGCTGCGTGCTGTACGAAATGATCACAGGCCGCCGCGCCTTCGACGGCAAAAGCCAGCTCAGCGTGCTGGCCGCGATTCTCGACAAAGAACCGGAACCGGTGACCGCGTTGCGGCCGGCTACCCCTGCCGCGCTCGACTACGTCATCAAGAACTGCCTGCAGAAAAATCAGGAAGACCGCTTCCAGACCGCCCACGACGTAAAGCTGCAGCTGAAGTGGCTTGCCGAGAGCAAAACTGCTTCTTCGTCCGCGATTCCGCCCGGCGCTCCCCATTCTTCAGCCAAGCGGACGCTGGGCTGGATTGCGATCGGTCTCGCCATTGCTCTCGTGGCCTCTCTCGCCGGTTATTTCCTGCACCCGCGTACGCAAGCTCCGGTGATCCGCGCTTCCATCGCCGGCCCGGAAAAAGCACCCTTGCGCCTGACCGGCGATTTCGCTGGTCCACCTGTGATCTCGCCTGACGGCTCGACCATCGCCTTCACCGCCACGGCTTCCGACGGCGGAGCTGCCCTGTGGGTGCGTCCCCTGGACAAGCTCGATGCCCGAATGCTGCCCGGCACCCAGGACGCCAAGTTTCCTTTCTGGAGCCCCGACAGCCGCAACCTCGCCTTCTTCGCCGAAGGCAAACTCAAGACCGTGGACCTGTCCGGCGGACTTCCCGCCATCGTGTGCGACGCCCAGCAGGGGCGCGGCGGAACCTGGAGCACCGACGGCACCATTCTCTTGACTTCTGACACGCAGCAGCCCATATTCCGCGTCAATTCTGCCGGGGGCACGCCCGTCCAGGTCACCCACGTCGACACAAAATTGCATACCTCGCATCGCTGGCCGTTCTTCCTGCCCGACGGCAGACACTTCCTCTACCTCGCCGTTACTCACGATCTCAGCCACCCGCAGAACAATGGCGTGTATTACGCTTCGCTTGACGGCAGGCAGAACAACCTGGTTTTTCGCTCCCTCGCCAACGCCGTCTATGCCAACGGCTATCTCCTGTTCGGACGGGGTCCGCAATTGATGGCGCAGGTCTTTGATCCCTCGACCGGCAAGCTTTCCGGAGAGGCGCAGGTTCTCGCCAATGGCATCGCCAATGACCTCAGCACCTGGCACGTCGACGTCTCCGCCTCCAATACCGGCACGCTGGTCGTAGCCAATGGCGGCAACTCCGACTGGCAGCTGGTATGGGCTGATTTTGACGGCAAGCCGCTCGACGTGCTGGCCAGCAATCTGGGGAACCTGAACAGCGCCCGTATCTCTCCGCTGCAGGATCGCGTTGCCCTCGACATCGATATGGGCGCCGCCGACATCTGGGTCTTCGACATGGCTCGCAAGGTCCGCACCCGCCTTACCTTCGGCCCGGTGCAAAACAATTATCCCGTCTGGTCGCCGGATGGAAAATGGATCGCCTATAGTTCCGTCCGCAACGGCCACGACCAGATCTTCCGCAAACACTCGGATGGCAGCGGCGGAGAAGAGTTGCTTCTTGAAGACGATACCGCGCTGGTGCCCACCGACTGGTCTCGCGACGGGAAATACATCATTTACAGCCGCGGCCCCATCCTCGCCAACGAAGAAGAAGTCTGGGCCATTCCCATCGAAGGCGATCGCAAGCCGTTCGTCGTCGTTCCCCACGGCACCAATGCGTTTGCGACCTATGGCGTGCTCTCGCCCGACGGACGCTTTCTTGCCTACACTTCCAGCGAGTCGGGACAGATGCAGATCTATGTTGTCCCCTTCCTCCAGGGACAAGGCAAGTGGCAGGTCTCTCGCGAAAACAGCATACTGCCCCAATGGAGCCGCGACGGCAAAACCCTGTATTACTTCGCCTCCAATTCCTCTCTGGCCAGCATTCCCGTCAAAGAGGTCAGCGACGGCCTGGAGTTCGGCGCGCCCACCGTTCACGGAAATGTTCTCGTGACCTTCCAGCAGTTCTTCTATGACGTTTCGCTAGACGGTAAGAAAGTCCTGCTCAACTCCATCTCCGATCAGGGCGGAGAGTCCATGTCAATCATCGCCAACTGGACCACGGAATTAAAGAAGCGGTAAGAGTTCTGAGTACCGCGTACCGAGACTAGCGACGTCGAGAGACGTTGGGTTTCGGCGCGCAACCAGCGCATCGGACAGATTTCATACATAATGCAAGAAACCATTGCGTAGCACGGCTGTTGCGCTAGCATCTTTCTGAGAACTGAGAACTGCTCTTATGAACGCCATTCAAGTCTCCCGTACCGGCGGTCCTGAAGTCCTGAATTACACCGACGTTCCCACTCCTCGACCCAAGCCCAACGAAGTGCTCGTGAAGCTTGCCGCGATTGGCGTGAATTTTATCGACGTCTATCACCGCGAAGGCCGCTATTCGCTCAAGACGCCGTTCATCCCCGGACAGGAAGCCGCGGGCACGGTCGCCGAGGTGGGCAACGAGGTGAAGACGTTCAAGCCTGGTGATCGCGTCGTCTTTGCCGCCATTGTCGGAAGTTATGCCGAGTACCAGTCCGTGCCCGCCGACCGCGTGGTAACAATTCCTGCCGGCCTCAGCGAACGTGACGCGGCAGCCGTCATCCTGCAAGGCATGACCGCCCACTATCTGCTTTACGACACCTATCCCGTCAGGAAGGGCGAGACGATTCTCGCGCACGCTGCCGCCGGCGGCGTCGGCCTGCTGCTGGTGCAAATGGCCCACCAGATCGGCGCCCGCGTCATCGGCACCGTCTCTAGCGAACAGAAAGCCAGGCTCGCGCGCGACGCCGGCGCCGACGAGATTATCCGTTACACCGAGCAGGATTTCGAAAGCGAAACCAAACGATTGACCAATAACCAGGGCGTGCACGTCGTCTACGATTCGGTGGGAAAGACGACCTTCGACAGAAGCCTCAATGTCCTGCGCCCCCGCGGCTACATGGTCTTATACGGAGGCTCGAGTGGCGCGGTGCCCCCGTTCGATCTCATCGAACTTTCGCAGAAGGGATCGCTGTTCGTTACCCGGCCGACGCTGGGCCACTATGTCCTCACCCGCGAGGATCTTGAGAAACGTTCGAGCGCCGTGCTCGGCATGGTCGCCTCCGGAAAACTCAAACTCCGCGTCGAGCACATCTATTCGCTGAAAGATGCACAGCAGGCTCACATCGAGCTGCAGGGCAGAAAAACAACCGGCAAACTGTTGCTGATTCCCTGAACACTCGGCGATGGAGTACAGCGGCGCCGTTCCTTAGCCCGGCACGTAAGTACCGAGAAGGCACAGCCGGGGGATCGAGTCCGCTTCAGCGGACGGCGCCCTTCCGCGAATACCCCCGTACATAGGGTGGCAGGGCAGTCCCTTCCTCCACACGCGCGTCCGGCACCGGTTCCCCCCTCACCATCGCGAGCGGAATCACTCCCGCCCAGGTCGGAAACCCATAATCTTCTTCATCGTCGATCGGCCCGCCCTGACGCACTTTTGCGGAAAACTCGGTGATCGGAAGCTTCATCACCAGGGTCGCCTTCAATTCCTTGTCATTCGGCTGCCGCGACTCCGCCCATCGCCCCGGCAGAATGTGTTCCGACAACAAGCGCAGTGCCTCCAGCTTCTCGGCCTGATCCGTCACCGCCCGGGCCACGCCCAGCACCACCACCGATCGATAGTTCATCGAGTGATTGAAAATCGAGCGCGCCAGCACCAGGCCATCGAGCAGTGTCACGGTCACACACACCGCTACGCCTTCATCCAGATTGCGCAGCATGCGGCTCGCCGCCGACCCGTGAATGTACAGGTTGTCGCCCGCGCGCCCAAAGCCGGTGGGAATCACAAATGGCTGCCCGTCCACCACAAATCCCACGTGGCAGATGAAGGCTTCATCGAGTATCTGGTAAGCCGCCTCCCGGTCATAGACGGCACGCTGCGGCTCGCGCACCACACGCGTGCGCGAGGTGGGATGGGTCTCAGACATGATGAGGAAAAGTCTCCCGGCAATCGCGAAGAATGGAATCCATGATAGCAGGAGGCCCAGGCCTTGGCTCCGGGCGGGCCATGAGCATTTGGCCCCGCAGGATTTTGCCGGGGTCGGCAAGAACCGCATAGGGCCAAATGCCGAGCGCTAAATGCCAGGTGCTGACTGCCGAAAGCCGGGAGCTTCGAGTCCTACCAAATCACCTTCAACGCAAACTGAAATTGCCGCGGGTCGTAGGCCGCGGTCGGTTGTCCGGCCACGGTAAACAGCGGGTTCACCGCCGCCACATTGTAGCGGTTCACGATGTTGAAGATATCGACGATGCCCTGCACATTCACCCGCTCGCCGATCGGGATCGCCTTGGCGATACGCAGATCGTTGAACACCGTCCATGGGCTCACGCCTGCGTTGCGTGGCAGGTTTCCGTCGAGCAGCAACAACGCGTTCGGCTGCGCCAGTTGCAGGGGAGTCAGATCCGCAAAACAGGGCTGCTGGAAGAATCCCGTCGGCGAAAATCTGGAAGCCACCGCCTGATAGCCACACGCGTTGGTCGCCGTCCCCGCCGGCACCACATTCGGCCGTCCCGTCTGCGACGAGAACTGGAAATTGTCGCCGCTGCCGGTGACG
>DATFTE010000127.1:0-38101 GCA_035262225.1 Terriglobales bacterium | reverse complement strand
CTCGACCGCATTGTCATGATTCTCGCCGGAGCCGACAGCCTGCGCGAGGTGATTCCTTTTCCAAAGACCGCGCGCGCGGTCGATCTGATGGTGGATGCTCCCACACCGGTAAGCGAAGCGCAACTGCGCGAGCTGGGGATTCAGGTGAAAAAGGGGTAGCTGTTACCCCGGAGGCCAAAGTGGGATCTGTCGGGCGACCGATGCCATGAAGACCTGGGTCGAGAGCGGCAATGACGGGGGCGCAGCGGTGGCACAGCGGGAAGTGGTTACTCGCTGGTGAAGTAGTCGACAGTGACGGGATTTTCGAACAGAGAGTAGTCACGGGTGACGACGGTGATGCCGCTGTCGGTGACGAAATAACGCTGACGGTCGGCCTCGGTGTCGAAGCCGATGGTGGTGCCTTCCGGGATGTGGACGTCGCGGTCAATGATGGCGCGGCGGATGCGGCAATGGCGGCCGATATTGACGTGCGAGAACAGGATGCTGGCGTCGATCTCGCTGTAGGAGTTGACGCGGACGTCGGGCGAGATCACGCTGTTGCGTACGGTGCTGCCGGAGATGATGCAGCCCGATGAGACGATCGAATCGAGAGCCGTCCCCGTGCGGCCCGTTTCGGCAAATACGAATTTGGCAGGCGGATACTGCCGCTGGTGGGTCCGAATCGGCCAGTCGGCGTCGTACAGGTTGAACACCGGTGACACCGAGACGATGTCCATGTTGGCATCGTAGAACGCTTCGAGCGTGCCGACGTCGCGCCAGTAGAGCGCTTCCTTCTTGTTCTCATCGACGAAGTCGAAGGCGTAGACACGATAGTCATCGGCCATGCGCGGCAGGATGTCTTTTCCGAAGTCGTGTGCGGAGTCCGCTTCTTCCGCGTCTTTGAGGAGCACCGGGATGAGCACGTCGGTGTTGAAGAGATAAATGCCCATCGAGGCGGCGACTTTTTCAGGGTTGATGGGGGAGCGCAGGTCGGTCTGCTTGGGTTTCTCCTGAAATCCGATCACCCGGTTGTCATGATCCACTTCCACCACGCCAAAGCGGAACACTTCATGGGGATCGATCTGGATCGTGGCCAAAGTCACGTCGGCGCCGGAGTCCAAATGCTGGCGCAGCATGCGCTCGTAGTTCATCTTGTAAATGTGGTCGCCGGAAAGAACCAGCACGTGCCGCGGCTGCTCCGAACCGATGGAGTAAATGTTCTGGTACACGGCGTCGGCCGTACCCTGATACCAGGATTCGCTCACCCGCTTCATGGGCGGCAGTACCTCGACGAACTCTCCCATCTCGCGGGCCACGATGTTCCAGCCCTCGCGGATGTGGCGGTTCAGTGAGAGCGCCTTGTACTGGGTAAGGATATAGACACGGCGGAGATCGGAGTTGAGGCAATTGGAGAGCGTGACGTCAATGATGCGGTAGATGCCGCCGAAGGTCACGGCGGGCTTGGCGCGGTCACGCGTGAGCGGATACAGGCGTTCACCGGCGCCTCCGGCTAAAAGCACTCCCAGGGTGTCTTTCATCGAAAATCCGCCCTGCTCCGGTTATCAGGTTCCTGCCGGGCGCCGGCCTACCCGGCGCCGAATGACGTGAGCCGAAGAAAGATACTAGCACAGGGGTTCCCGGGGCTATCCCCGCCCCCATCGGGCACGCTTTATAGATGGAAGATGCGGCTTTGCAGTTGGACCGTCGCCGGGCGGGCTAAGCCGCGTCGTCCTCAATCTTGATTTTCAGGGACTTGAGAAACTTCAGATCCTGATCGCTGACCTTGAGTTCAGGATTACTGGTCAGCGTGGTGACCAGAGACGCCTTGTCGGTTGACTTCTCTCCGGGCTTGCTCACACCAATGGTAGCCTCGAGCACGAGAAAAATATCGTAGCCGCCTTCCTTGATCCGGGAGACCACTTCGGCGATCTGATCGGAATCGGCTAACGACTCGTTGATCGCTTCACCCAGCTCTTTCATCAACTGCTTCAATTGCTGATCCAAGAGGCCCCCATTCCGGAATCTGCGGGCCGGCGTAAGGCCCCCAGACTTTGGATGCGTTCCTGCGTCACATCGGGTGGTGACGCTTCTCCTCGCACCGGCCTTATTGTACCGCCGAAGATTGATAAAATCGACGGCGATGCAAAACGTCGAAGCCCGGGCCCGTAAGCTGGGAGTCGTGGCGCGCGTCGCCGCCAAGCAGGTGAGCCGCAGCCGCGCCTACGGAGCCATAAGCCGTGCCGTGCGGGCTACTTCGTCTCATACGGGACGGGTGCTTGGCCAGCTTTGGCTCGAAGTCACAGGCTTTGTTTTCCTGTGCTTAGCCGGAATTGGCGCCATCGCACTGGTGCGCGAGTACGTCAGGTATCAGGCCGGAACCGCTTCCTCTGGCCGGGTCGGATTGGCGCTGGCGTTTACCGTAATGTTTGGCTGGTTCGGCTTGAGCTCATTTTGGCGGGTGCGAAAAAAGAAATAACCCCCGTGCCCCAAAAGGGCACGTAAGATGCCGGTGGTCCGAGGTTTTACCATGGCCGATAAGGTTCAAACCGTGGCTCCCCCGGTCACGGATGAAAAAGAGAGCTCCTCGCACATTCCCGTGCGCCCGCTCTACACCCCTGCCGACCTTGATGGATGGGATTACGACCGGCAGGTTGGATATCCCGGTCAGTATCCCTACACCCGCGGAGTGCAGCCCACCATGTACCGCGGGCGCCTCTGGACCATGCGCCAGTATGCCGGCATGGGCGACGCCGAGGAATCGAACAAGCGCTACAAGTATCTGCTGGCCAACGGCACTACCGGCCTTTCGGTGGCGTTCGATCTGCCCACGCAGATCGGCCTGGATTCCGACAGTCCGCTGGCGCTCGGGGAAGTCGGCAAAGTCGGCGTGGCGATCGACTCCATCGAAGACATGCAACGGCTGTTCGATGGCATTGAGCTGACCAGGATTTCCACTTCCATGACCATCAACGCCACGGCCTCGATTCTGCTGGCGTTGTACGTGGCCGTGGCCAAGCGCCAGGGGGGCGACGTCCACAAGCTGTCGGGCACGGTACAGAACGATGTGCTGAAGGAATACATCGCCCGCGGGACTTATATCTATCCCCCGCACCAGGCGATGCGCATCATCACCGACCTGTTTGCCTGGGCCAACGACAATGTGCCCGACTGGAACACAATCTCCATCTCCGGCTACCACATGCGGGAGGCAGGCTCAACCGCGGTGCAGGAAGTGGCGTTCACCCTGGGCAATGGCATCGCCTACGTGCAGGCTGCCATGGATGCGGGGCTTGATGTCGACAGGTTCGCGCCTCGCCTGTCGTTCTTCTTCAATGCCCACAGCAACTTCCTGGAAGAAGTGGCCAAGTTCCGCGCGGCGCGCCGCCTGTGGGCCGACATCATGCGCGAGCGCTTCGGAGCAAAGAATCCCAAATCGTTGATGCTGCGCTTCCATACCCAGACCGCGGGGTCCACGCTGACCGCACAGCAGCCGGAAAACAATATTGTGCGCACCGCCATCCAGGCGCTGGCCGCGGTGCTCGGCGGTACGCAGTCGCTGCATACCAACTCGTATGACGAAGCCCTCGCGTTGCCCACCGAGCAATCGGCGCGCATCGCCTTGCGCACGCAGCAGATTGTGGCGTTCGAGTCGGGGGTTGCGCAGACCGTCGACCCGCTGGCCGGGTCGTACTTCGTCGAATCGCTGACCAACGAAATTGAGAAGCAGGCTCGCGTTTATCTCGACAAAATCAACGCCCTCGGCGGCATGCTCAAGGCCATCGAGCGCGGATTCGTGCAGCACGAAATTCAGAACGCCGCTTACGAATATCAGCAGCAGGTGGACCGCCTGGAAGCCGTGGTCGTAGGCGTGAACCGCTTCACCATCGACCAGGAGCATCAGGTTCCCATCCAGCGCATTGACGAGAACCTGGAGCGCAAGCAGGTGGAGCGACTGCGGGCCCTGCGCATTCGCCGCGATCCTGGCCCGTGGAAAGAGGCGCTGAAGCAGGTGGAGGAAGCCGCGCGCCAGACTTCGAACCTTATGCCTTACATCATGCGCGCCGCCGAAGCTTACGCCACGGTGGGAGAAATCTCCGACACACTGCGCAAGGTGTTCGGGGAATTCAAGGAAGCTGTAGTGATTTAGAAGCAGTCGTCTGCTGGCTCGGGGGGACGGTCGTCATCACCTGCCTTGGCGCTATCCGATCGGATAGCAGCCGCGTAGTGGCGTTAACCCGCCGGTTAACAGGGGAATCGCATCGGACATCCCCGTCAGGCGCAAATCCAACTCCAGCTTTGGTTTACTGTGCGTGGCGAATTGCGCGCAGTTTGGTCCGCGGAATGCATTTCACCCTGGCGCGTCGCGCACACGTGAGCAGCACTCGGCCGGTTGAGGCATCACCCACTTCGGCGGAGTGTGCTCCACGAGGCAGCAGGACGGAGACCCTGGCTGCCCTGAGCTGGCCTGCCGCCGTGAGCGCCCGCATTGTCGCCTACTCAGCGCGGGGCCCCTCGGCCTGATGCTGCCGAAGGGTAGGTCTTTTGCACAGGTTGCGGCGGCAGGCCGCTGAAAGTTTTGTAAGTCGGTCGCGGGGAGCAAGACCTTGGGTTCTTCACAAGAATTGCGGCATAGCGGTGATGCCGCCGACGCCTACGCCGAAACCAAACGCGCAGCAGCGTAGGGCTGTTTTTTTCTCGCAGCAGCACTTGGCCCACGGACAGGGGAACCCGTGGGCTTTTTTTTTTCGCCAGCGAGACTAGTTCTGTTCGACGATCTTTTGATCACAGGCTTCGCGGCATGCGGGGCAGTAGTAGAGGCCATCCTGACAGAGGCGGATATGCGCCTGAGCCAGGCAATGCGCACAGTAGCGCTCGCAGTCGCACTTGTCTTCCGTCCGGTCGCACTGCATGCAGTAGCAGGTGGCTTTGCTGTGGGCCATAGCATGAGCCTAGCGCGGGCCGAGTACGGCGGAAAGTTCCGTTGGTAACGTGGGCCGGCATTTGATGGTACGCTCCCTCTCTTGCGCCAGGAACCGACGCCGTTGCCGGGGCACCGGGTTCCCTTCTTCCGGGCCCCTCGGAGAAATCAAAGGGATCAACGCAGAATTGCGCAGGCCTGACAGTTTCCCCCAAGAGCCCTTTGGCTCAACGGCAAGCCAACCTCAAGCGTTGAACCGCGCAACTGCGTTCAGGGCTTCGGAGGCACGAGTCAATATCCCCGCCGCCATTCACATGGTTCTTTATTTCTTGCAGCCTGCCGCTGAGGCACCCACGCTAATCCACCGGTTGAACCCCCAGCCATCACCATGTTAGTGTTACGAGTTTCCATATCCCGGCGGCTCAGCCACTGCTTCTGATCGAGGATTCCTTGCCCGTTGTTGAAACCATTCGCAAGACCGCACTGAATGCTGTCCATCGCCAGATGGGCGCCAGGATGGTCGACTTCAACGGCTGGGACATGCCGGTCGAATATCCTTCCGCGGGTGGCATCATTGCCGAGCACAATGCCGTGCGCAACGGTGTCGGGGTCTTTGACGTCAGTCATATGGGCGACATCCGGCTGACTGGGCCACAAGCGCTCGCGGCGGTCGAGCACATCTCCATGAACGACGCCGCCAAGCTCGGAATCGGGCAGGCACAGTATTCGGCGTTGCTTTATCCGCAAGGAACCTTTGTCGACGATGTGATTGTCCACCGCCTGGGCGAAGACGACTACCTGCTGGTGATCAACGCCGGCACGCGCGAGAAAGACTTCAACTGGGTGCGCGACAATACGCGCCACTTTGACTGCAAGGTCGAAAATCTGTCGGACGATTTTACCCAGATCGCCATCCAGGGGCCCAGAGGTGTAGACCTGCTGCAGAAGCTGACGGACGCGAATCTTTCCGCCGTGAAGTTTTACTGGGTCACGCACGGCACCGTGTGCGGTCTGAAGAACATTCTGATCGCCCGCACCGGATACACGGCCGAAGACGGATTCGAAATTTACGTTCCCGCCGATGAAGCGACCAGCGCCCGGGTATGGAACGAAGTGCTGGCGGTGGGAAAAGAGTTCGGCGTCCTACCCTGCGGACTGGGGGCGCGCAATACGCTGCGTCTTGAAGGGAAGCTTCCCCTCTACGGGCACGAGATTTCGGACACCATTAATGTCTGGGAAGCGGGGCTCGACCGCTTCTGCAAGATGGAGAAGCCTGAGTTCATTGGCCGCGAGGCACTCGAAAAAGCCCGGGCTGGCAGGCTGAAACGCACGCTGCTGGGACTGGAGATGGTCGATCGCGGCATCGCGCGCGACGGCTACAAGGTGCGCGATACCGGCGGAGACGAGGTCGGCTACGTCACCAGCGGGTCGTTCGCCCCTTACTTGAAGAAGAACATCGCCCTCGCCTACCTGCCGCCGGAGTTCGCCGCCCCGGGCACTGAGGCGAAGGTTGAAATCCGCGGACAAGGCGTCACCGCCCGCGTGGTGCCTACACCGTTTTATAAGCGGCCGAAGAAGGCTTAACCGCCGGAGACATCACACCAAGGAGACGCAAGAGCTAACATGCCTTACCCCGCCGACTACAAATACACCAAGGAACACGAGTGGATTAAAGCCGACGGCACGAGCGCCACCATCGGCATCACCAGCTACGCCCAGGATTCGCTCGGCGACATCGTGTTCGTCGAGTTGCCCAAAGTCGGGTCCGAGATCACAGCGGGCAAGACCTTCGGTACGGTAGAGTCGGTGAAGGCCGTCTCCGATCTCTTTGCTCCCGCCACCGGCACAGTGACGGAAGTGAACGGCGACCTGGCGACCGCGCCGGAGAAGATCAATAAAGACGCGCACAGCGCCTGGATGATCAAGATGACGTTGAAAAATCCCGGTGAGTTGAATGGTCTGCTCTCCGCCGCCGACTACGAGAAATTCGTGGCCGCAGAGGGCGGACACTAGCAAGATTTTGGAATTGCTGATTGTCAAGTACCAACGGAAAAGCCTCCCCCGAACGGCCAAATTGCAAATTGCCAGTCGGCAACCGGCAATTCCGGGCGGTAAATCCGGATGCTGTCGGCCGACATCAAATAAGGTTCTTATGCGCTATCTACCCAAGTCTCCTGCTGACCGCCAGGCCCTGCTGAAGGCGATCGGGGCGCGCTCGATTGACGATCTGTTTGCGCCCATCCCCGCCGAATACCGTCTCGACCGCGATCTGAAGGTCCCTCGCCAGATGGCGGAATCGGAAATCGTCGACTGGTTCCGCGAGCGCTCGCGCGAGAACGGCGACGGCTACACCACGTTCCTGGGCGCTGGCGCGTACGCCCACTACCGCCCGGTCATCATTGACGCGCTCGTCTCGCGCGGCGAGTTTCTCACCGCCTACACGCCCTACCAGGCCGAAATTTCCCAGGGGACGCTGCAATCCATCTTCGAATTTCAGACCCTGATCTGCGAGCTGACGGGAATGGAGGTGGCCAATGCCTCCATGTATGACGGTTCGACCGGCGCGGCCGAAGCGGTGATGATGGCCGTGCGCCTCACCGGACGCCGCTCGGTGCTGATCGCGCGCAGCGTGCACCCCGAATATCGGGAAGTACTTGCCACCTATGCCTGGCACCAGGGGATACCGCTGGCCACCGTGCCGTTCACCATCACTGGCCGCGTGGATGTGAAAGCGCTGGAACAGTCGATCACCGAGGACACGGCGTGCGTCCTGATCCAGTCGCCCAATTTCTTGGGAGCGGTCGAAGACCTGGACGCCATCGCCGAAATCGCCCACCAGCATGGGGCGCTGCTGCTGGTTTCGATCGCGGAGGCGATATCGCTGGGGATTCTCGAGCCGCCACGCAAGGCCGACATCGTCGCCATGGAAGCGCAGTCGTTCGGCGTGCCCTTGGGTTTCGGAGGCCCGTATTGCGGCGTGATCGCCACCCGCGAACAATATGTCCGCCAGATGCCCGGACGGCTGGTCGGCCAGACCACGGACCGTAACGGCAAGCGCGGATTCGTGCTCACGCTGGCCACGCGCGAGCAGCACATCCGCCGCGAGAAGGCCACGTCGAATATCTGCACCAACCAGGCACTGGTCGCCCTGATGGTCAACATCTTCATGACCATCTACGGCAAGGTGGGACTGAAAGAGTTGGCGAAGCAGAACCTGGCGAAAGCCGCCTACGCCACGCAGCAATTCGGCAAACACGCCAAAATCCTCTTTCCCGGCGCCCCGCGCTTCAATGAATTCGTGGTGGAAACCAGCGAAGATCCCTATGCGATCAACAGCCGCATGCTCGGACACAAGATCGTGGGCGGGCTTCCACTAAAGAAGTTCTACCCCGAACTCGGCCACGCGGCGCTGTGGTGCTGCACCGAGTTGACGAGGCGAACCGCGATCGATACCGCCGTCGGCTTCGTGGCGGACAGTGAGCAGTCGGTGAAATCCGCCAAACATGAAGTGGATGTGCAGGAGGTGGCGCGATGAAACACGTCACTCGCAAAGCTACCCGCCACGTCAGTCAGAACGAAGGCCTGATCTTCGAGAAGTCTTCGCCCGGCAAGGCGGCGTGGAAACTGCCGCCACTCGATGTTCCCGAAGTCGATACCCAAGCTCTGCTCGGTTCCAGCGAGCGCAAAGATCTGGGCAACCTGCCAGAAGTGAGCGAGATCGAGATCATCCGTCACTTCACACGACTTTCCACCTGGAATTACGCCATCGATCTGGGCATGTATCCGCTGGGTTCCTGCACGATGAAGTACAACCCGCGGGTGAACGAGGTGGTGGTGCGGCTCGATGGCCTGGCCAACGGACATCCCTATCAGCCGGAGAAAGTGTCCCAGGGCGCGCTGCGCATCCTTAAAACGCTCAGCGAATGCCTTCTCGAAATCACCGGGATGGACGCGATCACGCTGCAGCCCGCCGCGGGGGCGCACGGCGAACTCACCGGCCTGCTGATGGTGCGCGCCTATCATCAGACGAAGGGCAATCCGCGCAAGAAGGTTCTGATTCCGGACTCGGCGCATGGCACCAACCCGGCCACGGCGGCCACGGCCGGATACGCGGTCGAGAACTTGAAATCAAATGCTCAGGGCATGGTGGATGTGGCCGCGCTGGCCGAGCAGATGAACGAAGATGTGGCCGCGCTCATGCTCACCAATCCCAACACCCTGGGTGTTTTCGAGCAGGAAATTCACAAGATTGCGGAAATCATGCATGCCAAGGGCGGCCTGCTCTACATGGACGGGGCCAACATGAACGCCCTGGTGGGCAAGGTCCGGCCCGGCGACTTTGGCGTTGATGTCATGCACCTGAACCTGCACAAGACGTTCTCTACGCCGCACGGCGGTGGCGGCCCGGGTTCAGGTCCGGTGGCGGTAAAGAATATTCTTGAGCCCTTTCTGCCCAAGCCGGTGGTGACCACCAAGCCCGATGGCACGTTGGGCTTTGAATATGAGCGCCCGATGTCGGTCGGGCGGGTGCGCGCTTTCTACGGGAACTTCGGCATGTTCGTGCGCGCGCTCGCCTACATTCTGGCCAACGGACCCGACGGCCTGCGGCAGACCACGGAAGACGCCGTGCTCAACGCCAACTACGTTCGCAAGGGACTGGAAGGGGTCTACGATCTGCCCTATTCGACCCCCACGATGCACGAGGTCGTTTTCAGCGACAGAATTCAGGCGAAGAAGGGCGTTAAGACCATGGATCTGGGCAAGCGCCTGATTGATTACGGGTTCCATCCCTACACCACTGCCTTCCCGCTGATCGTGCCCGGCGCCATGATGATCGAGCCGACCGAGAGCGAGTCGAAAGAAGAAATGGACCTGTTCATCGAAGCCATGAAATCGATTGCCGAGGAAGTCGAAGAAGACCCGCAGATGGTGCAGGCAGCTCCACATTCGACGCGCGTGTCGAGGCTCGATGAAACCGCCGCCGCAAGAAAGCCGGTGCTGAGGTGGAAGCCGGGGAATTGATTGTCGATGACCATTGCCGATTTGAGACATTGCTGATGAAGCAGCGATTTCTGAGAATGTTGCCGCCCGCCAGCGCCGCGGTGCCCCGGTGTCACGACCGAGTTCATCACCGTTTAGCAGATTTTTGCCCTCGGCGAACCTCCGCGTCCTCTGCGGTTAAAGGTTTTCGCTGAGCGCTGATAGTTGGGAGCCTGAATATGAAAGAAGTAATCATCGCCTCCTCCGTCCGCACTCCCGTGGGCCGCGCCTTCAAAGGCACGCTGCGCGCGACCCGTCCCGATGAACTGGGCGCAATTGCCATCAAAGGCGCGCTGGAGCGCCTGCCCCAACTCGATCCCCAAGAGATCGAAGACGTCATCCTGGGCTGCGCCATGCCCGAAGCCGAATCCGGCATGAACGTCGCCCGCATCGCCTCGCTGCGCGCCGGCCTCCCGGTCGAGGCTTCTGCCATCACCATCAACCGCTTCTGCTCCTCCGGGCTGCAGGCCATTGCCATGGCGGCGGAGCGCATCATGACGGGAGGCGCCGAGGTCATCGTGGCCGGCGGAACCGAATCCATGTCGATGGTACCTATGGGCGGCAACAAAATTTCTCCCAACCCGTGGCTGGTCGATCACTATCCTGACGCCTATCTTTCCATGGGACTGACCGCCGAGAGGCTGGCACAGCGCTTCCATATCACCCGTGAAGAAGCCGACCAGTTTTCTTTGCTTAGCCACCAGAAGGCCCTGGCCGCCATCCAGGCGGGAAAATTCGCCGACGAAACCGTTCCCGTTGCGGTGAGCTTTACCACACCCAACGGGTCGAAACCCAAACGCCACGAAGTGGTGTTTGAGGTGGACGAAGGCCCGCGTCCCGACACGACACTCGAAGCCCTGCTCGCCCTCAAACCGGCTTTTCACTTGAGCGGCACCGTCAGCCCGGGCAACTCTTCGCAGATGTCCGACGGAGCCGCGGCCGCCATCGTGATGTCTGCTGATCGGGCAAAGGCTCTTGGCATCAAGCCCTTGGCGCGCTACGTTTCATTCGCCACCGCCGGCTACAAGCCGGAGGAAATGGGGCTTGGTCCGGTCTTCGCCATCCCTAAAGCGCTGAAGCTTGCCGGGCTGAAGCTTGCCGACATTGACGTCATCGAGTTGAACGAAGCCTTCGCTGCCCAGTCTCTGGCGGTCATCAAAGAAGGCGGTCTGGATCCGGAAAAGATCAATCTCAACGGCGGAGCCATCGCCCTCGGACACCCGCTCGGTTGCACCGGCGCCAAGTTGACGGCCAGCATTGTGCGCGAACTCAAGCGCCGCAACGCCCGCTATGGCATGGTCACCATGTGCGTGGGCGGCGGTATGGGCGCGGCGGGGATCTTCGAGAATATGAACTAGCGCCTGCCCTCGCTTGCCATCCGGAGCGAAGCCGGGGATCTGCAGTTTTCGAGCCCTGAAGACACGCAGATTCCTCGTGGCTCCGCTGCTCGCAAGGACAAGTCTAGACCGGGGGGACCACCCAGGGCAGGTCCTACTCGAACTCCACCTTCTCAAACCCCATTCCCTGGAGCAGGCTCGTGACGGTCGACCGGGCATTCTTTTGCGCCGTCTCGAGGATCCCATCCAGCAGCGCCGCGGACCGCAGTTGATGCTCCGCCTCGCGTCGCACTTCCGACTCAAGGTCGGGATCGGTGGGAACCAGCAGCCCGGTTTCACGCGAATAAACGCGCGTCTTGTCGTTGTCCAGCCGCGTGGTCAGCACCTGCGCCGCGGGTAATTTCAGGCGAACGGATTTTCCATCGATTCTCACCGCCGAAGAGGGAAGCGCGGAAAAATCAATTCCCGCGATGACCTCTCCGTGCACCAGCAGAAGCAGCCTGTCGCCTGCCAGGAAATCCGGAAGGATGGAGTTCTCGCGTTTCCCGGTCACCACCTTATCCATGCTGTAGACGACGGTCTCAAGTCTCTCGAGCTGCTGAATGCGGTTCACCACGCTGGGCTGGCTGACGTCGATCTGCTGGCTGCGATGGGTCAACGCCGTCCACAGGCCCGACGGCAGTGATTTGACCGCTACGAGCGACAACACGATCCAGCACACGAAAATGCCCGCGCAAAAGGCCAGGATCAATAACCAGGGGGAACGACGGCTCTGCAATTCATTTGCGCTGCCAGGGGGGGTGAGGCCCTTACTCGCCATAACCGCAAAATAGCACAAAAAAGCCGCGTGAAATCGACCTGCGCGGCCATGCCGAAATGTGCGTTCCGCAACAACTCCTTCCCTGTTTGCCGCCCGGTGACAAACCGCAAGGAGTGCCTATAAACTTTACAGTTGCTCACGAGAAAGGGTTTCGATGGCCACAACCGCAGTTCCCAATACTAAAATTGCCGGCGGCAGCTTTTTGCTCGAAGAACGCCAGACCTCCGAAGTCTTCACCCCCGAGGATTTTACCGATCAGCACAAACTGATCGCGCAGACCGCCGAAGAGTTCGCCGTCAATGAGATCGTTCCCAACGTCGAGAAAATCGAGCACAAGGACTTCTCCGTCACCCGCGAGCTGCTGAAGAAAGCCGGCGAGTTGGGCCTCAGCTCGGCGGAAATTCCGGAGGCCTACGGCGGCCTCGAAATGGACAAGGTCACCGCCGCTGTCATCGCCGACCACATCGCCAAGTACGCCGGCTTTGCCACCACCTGGGGAGGCCACACCGGTATCGGCACGCTGCCCATCGTCTATTTCGGCACCGAAGAGCAGAAGAGGAAATATCTGCCGCGCCTGGCCAGCGGTGAAATCGTCGGCGCCTACGCTTTGTCGGAAGCCTCCTCCGGATCCGACGCGCTCAACTGCCGCGCCCGCGCCACGCTTTCGCCTGATGGCAAGCACTACATTCTTAGCGGCGAAAAGATGTGGATTACCAACGCCGGTTTCGCCGACCTGTTCACCGTCTTCGCCAAAATCGACGGCCAAAAGTTCACCGCATTCCTGGTAGAGAAATCCTTCCCCGGATTTTCCGTTGGCGCCGAAGAGCACAAGATGGGCATCCGCGGATCGTCCACCTGCCCCATCATTCTCAACGACTGCAAGGTTCCGGTCGAAAACCTTCTGGGAGAAATCGGGAAGGGTCACGTCATCGCCTTCAACATTTTGAACGTGGGCCGCTTCAAGCTGGGTGCCATGTGCGTCGGTGGAGGCCGTGTCGCGCTCAACAATGCCATCGGCTACGCCAAGCAACGCAAGGCTTTCGGTAAGGTCATTGCCGACTTCGGCCTGGTGCGCGAAAAAATCGCCAACATGGCGGTCGGCATCTACACCGGTGAGGCGCTCGTCTACCGCACGGTCGGCATGATGGACGTTGCTCTCGCCGAAGTCGACAAGACTGCAGCCCACGCCCTCGCCGAGACCCGCAAGGCCATCGAGGAATACGCCGTCGAGTGCTCCATTATCAAGGTCTGGGGCTCGGAGATGGTCGACTACGTGGTCGACGAAACCGTCCAGATCTACGGCGGCTACGGCTTTGTCGAGGAGTATCCCGCCGAGCGCGCCTATCGCGATGCCCGCATCAACCGCATCTTTGAAGGCACCAACGAAATCAACCGCCTTATCATTACCGGCTTTCTGCTCAAACGCGCGATGAGCGGACAACTCGCCCTCATGCCCGCCATCAAGAAGCTGATGGACGAAGTCCTCTCCGGACCGGTCATCAGCGAAGATCTTGAGGGCCCACTCGCCGAGGAACGCAGGCTGGTCGCGCAGGCCAAGAAGCTCGGTCTGTTCGTCGCCGGATCGGCCACTCAGAAATACATGCAGGCGATTCAGGATCAGCAGGAAGTGATGGGCGCCATCGCCGACATGGTGATCGAGACCTACGCCATGGAGTCCGCCGTCGTGCGCGCCCAGAAGATTGCCCAGCGTGAGGGCGAGAAAGCCGCCACCCTGCCCATCGCGATGACCCGCGTCTACCTGTCGCAGGCCATGGACAAGCTCGAAGCCGCTGCGAGAAAAGTGACTGCTGCCGTAGCCGAGGGTGACATGCTGCGCACGCAGTTGGCCATCCTGCGCCGCCTGGCGAAGTACGAGCCCTTCAACACCATCGAACTCCGCCAGCAGATCGCGCAAGCGATGATCGAGAAGGGGAAGTACAGCCTGGCATAGAGCCAATGCCGATTTCAGCAGCTCTGCGAATCGGCGATTGAGGTTGGAAATCGCCGGCGCTCGGCTCACACCGAAGCCTCGCCGCTTTTCCGTAGTCCGTTTGAGAGCTCGCTGACGGTTGAAATTCCTCATTCGAGGGGCACGTCAATCGCCAATCGTCAATTCTTCCTGAGCTCTTCCATCACGCTCTGAATCAGTTCTTTGGCATCGGTCAGGTTCTTCATCACCATCCGGATGTCCATCACCGGCTTTCCCGGACAGCGCTGGCTTTGGCAGTAGACGCCGTGTTGCCCCACCAGCGCCATCGCGTCGGTGATGGTATCAAGGGTCACCGCCAGGCGCCCGCGCGGCACACCCATCATCGTCTCGTAGCGGTCGAGTTCTTCCTGCTTCTCGTCGAATACCGGCATGCGATGATTCTAGCAGTCAGCATTGGGACTTCAGCATTCAGCCCTCTCTCGCGTCTGCCCCAGCTTGCTATCCAGGTCGTTGCTGTTTAGTCTAAGTATCCAGCCTCGGCATCGCGGAATCCTGTGTCCATCTTCAGGCGGTTGCCATGGCTGATTGCTGAGTGCTGATTGCTAGGAAGGAGACATGATGCGCAATCTCGCCGTTGTCCTCGTCATCCTGCTGTCCGCTGCCCTCTCATTTGGCCAGGAAAAACGCCAAAGCCCCCCGGCCTCGGCCACCTGCAATTTTGCCGATGGCAAGTCGATCAAGGTGAACTACTCCAGCCCGCGCGCCAAGGGACGCAAAATCTTTGGCGGCCTGGTTCCGTTCGGCGAAGTGTGGCGTACTGGAGCCAATGAAGCGACATCGTTCGTGACCGACACCGCTCTCACTATCGGCGGCAAAGAAATTCCTGCCGGCAGCTACACCATTTTCACGATCCCCAATGCCGACAAGTGGACGCTCATCGTCAACAAGAAAACCGGTGAGTGGGGCATTCCCTACAAGTATGAAGGCGAGGAACTGCTGCGCGCCGATATGAGCGTGGGTAGGACCGCGGGACCGGTGGAAAATTTCACCGTCTCCTTCCACGAGATGGGCACCGGCTGCCACATGTATCTCGACTGGGAGAACACCCGCGCCACTATCGAGATCAGCCAGAAGAAGTAAGCCTGGAAAACCACAAAGGACGCGAAGCTTCACGAGAGATTTTTTGTGTTCCTGCGTGCCCTCTGTGGTCCAGGCTTTTCCAGCCGGCTGATCGCCGTGGCGGCCTCGGCCGAATCCGGTATCACCGTCTGCGCCTCCTGATACGCGGCCTGCGCGTCTGACCTGCGTCCAGCCTGCTCCAGCCCATGTCCCAGCCGCAGGCAGCACTCGCCGGGCTGTAGAGGGCCGGCGCCGCCACCGCCATAAGCAACTACACGCCAACGTTGCGCTTCCGAGGAGTAGCGAACGGTTCCCGAGCGGCGCGGGCGGAGGAGACCTCTTGTTCGAGCGGAGCGGGCAATAGTGAAATTTAGCCACCCTGAGATCCCAGCGAGGAGCAGAACAGAGAATCACGTTGGCCAGGTGCGGCCCTCGGCATTGTCTCCATTCTTTCGTATACCTTGGTCTCCACGCTGGCGATCCTCAATTTCTCAGCGTCTTCCCCGTCTTCAGCGTGTACTGGATCCGTTCCTGCGTCTTCTTCTCGCCGCACAGCGACTTGAAGCCTTCGCGCTCCAGGTCGAGCACGTATTGCTCGCTGATGGGAGTTCCCGGTGTGACATTGCCACCGCACAGGACTTCCGCGATCTTGCCGCCGAGTTTCACTTCGTAGTCGCTGATGTAATCTCCCTGGCGCATCATGTGCACCCCCAGCTTGAGCATGGCCAGAACGTTTTCGCCGGGGGCGGGAATATCCTTTCGCGGCTGCGCAGGCTCGTATCCGGCCCGCACCAACTCGAGCGCCCGCGCCTTGGCGTCAGTGAGCACGCGCTCGCGGTTCATGGTGATGCGGTCGGACTCGGCCACGAATCCTAATCCCCGCGCCTCGTGCGCCGAAGTTGCAACCTTCGCCGTGGCGATGGTCTCGAAGGCTTTCTTCATGGCTCCCATGAGTTCGACCGATTCGCCGCGTCCGTCCTTGCGGATCGACGCCGCGCTGTCGACCGCGCGCAGCAGCATCTCTTTGCAGCCCCCGCCGCCGGGCAGCAGCCCGACTCCTACCTCCACCAGCCCGGTATACAGTTCCGCGTGCGGCTGGCGTGCCGGAGCATGCATGGAAATCTCGGTCCCGCCCCCCAGGCACAGGCCAAATGCGCCCACCACCACTGGCTTGGGGGAAAACTTGATGGCCTGCGTCATGTTCTGGAACTGGCGGATGACCAGATCCACATCGTCCCACTCTTCCTCCTGCACGGCCATCAGCAGCAGCATCAGGTTCGCGCCGACGGAGAAGTTGGGCGCGTCATTGGTGATAACAAAAGCGTCAAAGCTGTCTCCCGCGCCGCCCGGTTTTAGCGTTTGCGTGATCAGGCTGATGATGTCCGCTCCCAGCGAGTTCATCTTGGAGTGAAACTCGATGCAACCTACGCCGTCGCCCAGGTCCACCAGTGAGGCGCCGGAATTCTTCTTCACCACGCCATTCCACTTCTTGGCCACCGTCACCGACCACACGCCCTGCGGAACCTGGACCGGCTGCCACTGCCCCGCGCTCAGGTCCCAGTACTTTCGTCCGCAGGGCGACTCCGATTCGTCGCCATACCACGACTTCTGCCCGGCGAGCAACTTCTCGACATTAGCCGCCACCGCATGGCCTTCTTTCTTCATGCGCGCGACCGAGAGCTCCACTCCGACCGCATCCCAGAGCTCGAAGGGCCCCAGTTCCCAGTTGAGGCCGAGTTTCATGGCGCGATCAATTTCCACGACCGTGTCGGATATCTCCGGAATTCGGTTCGCGGAGTAGGTAAGCAGGTCGGCGAGCGCCGACCAGAGAAACTGTCCTGCCTTGTCCGCTTTTTGCGCGCCACCTTCAAAGCCCAGCAAGGTACGAATGCGGGTCCCGGCATCCTCGATGTTTTTCGCCATCTCCAGGGCAGGGAACTTTGCCTTCTGCCGGGGATGGTACTCGAGCGTCCGCCAGTCAAGCGCCAGACGTTGCTCCTGGTGATCCGCTCCCGTGACCTTCTTGTAGAACCCCCCCTTGGTCTTGTCACCCAGCATCTTGCGCTCGAGCATCTGCTTGTAGAAGTCGGGCAGCGTGAGATCCGATCGCTCATCGAGCGCCTTGCCCGCGCCCGTCATGTTGCTCACCACGTGCCCGAGGATGTCGAGCCCCACCAGGTCAATGGTGCGGAAGGTCGCTGACTTGGGCCAGCCCACGGCGGGTCCGGTGAGCGCATCGACGTCTTCAATGGAGAGATCGAGTTCCTGCATCAGCCGCATCACGTTGAGCACGGAAAATGTCCCGATGCGGTTGGCGATGAAGTTGGGTGTGTCCTTGGCGTAGACGATGCCTTTGCCCAGATGCACATCGCCGAAGTGCGCGACGGCCCCCATCGCGCTGCGATCGGTCTCGGGCGTGGCAATCAGCTCCAGCAGCCGCATGTAGCGCGGCGGATTGAAAAAGTGCGTGCCAAACCATGAGCGGCGAAAGTCGTCGGAAAAACCTTCCGCAATCTTGCCCACGGGCAAACCGCTGGTATTGGTGGTGATGATGGTTCCCGGCTTGCGCACCGCCTCGACTTTCCTGAGCAGCGCACGCTTGATCTCGAGGTTTTCCACCACCGCCTCGATAATCCAGTCGACCTCGGCAAGCTTCTTCAGATCGTCTTCGAAATTGCCAACCGTCACCAGGCTGGCAAGCGCGGGCTCCATGAAAGCCGCAGGCTTTGATTTTCGGGCAGCATCCAGGCCAGCCGCCGCGATCTTGTTGCGCGCCGGCGCGTCCGCGTCCGGTGGCACGATGTCGAACAGGTAGCTGGGAATCCCGGCGTTGGCGAAATGAGCAGCGATGCGTGCGCCCATGGTTCCGGCGCCCAGGATGGCGACTTTCTGTATGCGCTTCATAATAACTTCAGTTGAAAATTGAAAATCTGATCTACGGCAGTTTATCTATGGCCCACTCGTCTTTGCCAGTGCGCACCACGACAATTTCAGAAAATCGCGACCGCGGCTTGTGGTCTTTTCCGGGAACAGTCTGCCACAGGGCCACGGGAAACCGGTAGCGTCCCGCCTTCAGTCGTTTTCCGCGGTTGATTTCAAAACCTTCCTGGGAGGATCCTACGGATGAGAAGAACCTGTCGAGATGGTCTTCCGAAGTGTGCTTCTTGGCCGCATCGGTTAGAAGCAGGAGCCCGGCTTCCTGGTCCTGCACCTGCCAGGCGTGCAGTAAGCGGTTGGCGGTCGCCAACGCGGCAACGTACTCCGCACCGGGAGCCGCGGATGCCGTGGATTTTGCCGCGGCCGGCAGTGCCAGCGTCAGCGCCAGGAGCAAAGCTGCGAGTTCGGGTGGATTCATGATCTCAGGAAAATGTGCCCCAAAAACAACGGGCGCATGTCGTTCAAGATGTGGGGTGAGGATGGCAACGGCACGCGCCCTATTAAGTTGTCTTCAGGCTAGAATCCCCACTTCCGTTTGTCAAGATAAATCTTTTAGTTTCAATACTATGCGATGAGCTTAGCAAGCACAAAAGCAGCCCCCGCTGCAAGTCCACCGATCACCATCGTCTGTGACGCCGAGCGGAGCGGGGGAGTGCCGGTAAAACGTCCTTTCAGGAAGCCAAAAACCCCCAAAGCCGCAAGGGTCACAATCGCCGACACGATCAGTCCCGTCTGTGCGTTGCTTAGTGCCAGGTATGGCGCCAGCGGAATGAAGCCTCCCGCCACGTACGAGCCCGCGATGGTGGCGGCGCTGGTTAATGCGCGTTTGGGATCCGGTTCTTCCAGTCCCAACTCATAGCGCATCATGAAATCCACCCACGCCTCGGGACGCTCGCTTAACGCCTTCACCAGCGGAGCGCTCTGCTCCTCGGTGATGCCGTACTCATGAAACACGCGGCTCACTTCCGCCATCTCTTCTTCGGGAATTTCGACGATCTCCCGCTCTTCCCGCGCCCGCTCCTGCTGGTAGTGTTCAGCGTCGCCGTGGGCTGCGAGATATCCGCCCAGCCCCATGGCGATGGAGCCGGCTGCAATTTCGGCCAGTCCGCCCACCACGATCAGCCGCGTATCCTGTAGCGCTCCTGAAAGCCCGGCCGCCAGCGCGAACGGCACCGTCAGGCCGTCCGACATACCGATGACCACGTCGCGCACAAAATTTCCGGCGGTGAAATGTCTCTCCAAATGGACTCGCGCACCGGGCATAAGCTCTAGACCTCCGCATGACTTTGCAGATATTGCAACGCGCGCCGGACCACGTCCCGCTCACCGCGATACGCCAGCGTCCTCGCTGCCTCTTCGAGGGGGATCCACAATGCGCGCTTCACCTCCAGGCGCATCTCCGGTGTCACATCGTCGATCATTCCCGACTCATACTTCAGGAGATAAAAGCTGACAATCTTGAATACACGTTGTCCGTCACCCCAGGAGCGCACATAGACGTACTTGATGTCGGCCAGCTTGGTCAGTGCCGAGGTGGTCAGCCCAGTCTCTTCCCGCACCTCGCGCAGCGCCGTCTGCTCCGCTTTCTCCCCGGCATCGACTAGCCCCTTGGGTAACGCAAGGGTCACTTTAGGAGCGCTTTTTTTTGCAGTTCGACCAGAGTCTGAAGGCTCCTTTCGAGGCTCGATGGCGGCCAGTTGCCAGCCTTCCGCCGCCCGTCGAACTACCACACCACCGGCCGAGATTTCCCGCATCATGGCTCTCTAAGCTATCAGGATCATGGGAGTTAGTCACCGACACCGGGAGTAACCTCTCGCCCGTAATTGGCGCGCCCCTGGGACTTGAGCGAACATTAGGGGCTGGGCTGGCATCTAACTTGCTTAGGGAGTGAATGTTAGAGCGGGGGTAAATTGGGGAAGGGCCTCGATAGAATTATTTACTCGGTACAAGCGTTCGGACGCGAGTTTTCCGGACGCCGACGCCCCGCCCCGATCGCCCGGAATGTGCCCGCCATAGGTCTTGCCCTAGGCGGTGGATTCGCCCGCGGTATAGCCCACATCGGCGTTCTCAAAGTTCTCGAGCAGGAAAATATCCCCATCAGCTTTGTTGCGGGAACCAGCGTCGGAGCGCTTATCGGCGCCGCCTACTGCGGAGGCGTTTCTCCCGCAGAACTCGAAGAGGTCGCCGCGCGCGTGCGCTTCAAACATTTCGCGCGCTGGACCCTCTCGCGCCTGGGATTTGCCAGCAACCAGCGCATGATCGGCTTCCTGAATTCATTGCTGAAGGTAAAAACCTTCGAGGAACTCAGCATCCCTCTGGCCGTCACCGCCACCGACTTTTCCACCGGAGAAGGAGTCGTCTTCCACTCCGGACCATTGGTCGATCCCGTTCGCGCCAGCTGCGCCTACCCGGGAATGTTCCTTCCGGTAACGATTCGCGGCCGCATGCTGGTCGACGGCATGCTGGCCCACGCCGTGCCCAGCGTTCCCCTGCGGGAAATGGGGGCGCAGCGGGTTCTTGCCGTTCACCTGAAAGGAACCTGGGCTCACAAAGATGGACCACGTCACTTGTTCGATGTCATCGGTCAATGCTTCGCCATCGCGCAGGAGATGAACTGCAACATCGGGAAGGCAGCCTCCGATCTGATCATCGAGCCCGACGTGAACGGCTACAAGTACGACGACTTCGAGCACAGTGCCGATCTGGTCCGCGCCGGAGAACAGGTGACTCGCGCCGCACTTCCTGAAATCAAGAAATGGTTCGAAGTGGAACTGCCTCGGCGCCCAGCCGCAGCAAAGGTTGCGGTCCAGCAACCCGCCACTATGCCCGCCGACTGAACCGACTTCGGCCGCCAAACCCGCACTCTCACCTTCGTCGCCCCGTCTCCTGCCGGTAGACACGCAAGAGTCTCACAGCGGGAATGCTCGATCCCGAAGTCCTCCAGAATGTTCACAATCGCTTGCCCCTGAAACCGCCCGCAAAAAGGGTAGGCGTATACTTCTTCGACGATCGACCGCCTTACCCGTAGGAATTGGATCATGCCGGTCAAACAGGGTGGCTTGAATCTTCTGCAACAGCCGGTTGCTCGCGATCTTCTGGAATCCAGAAATCCCGCCCGCCTCGCCTACATCTGGACTGACTGTACGCCACGGGTGGTTCCCATCTGGTTTCACTGGAACGGCAGCGATTTGGTGTTGGCCTCGCCTCCCAAGGCTCCCAAGCTCAAAACGCTGGCCAGGAATCCAGAGACGTCGCTCACTGTCGATGACAACACGTTCCCCCTACAAGATTCTTCTGGTGCGCGGCAGGGCGCGCGTTGAAGCCATGAATGGAGTTGTCCCCGAATACGTCATCGCCGCCGAACGCTACTTCGGACGCGAACAGGGACAAGCCTGGGTTACACAGCTGGGCGGGATGGTATCCAGCATGGTTCGCACCACCATCACCCCGCACTGGGTGGGCCTGCTGGATTTCCAAAGCCGGTTCCCCAGCGCGCTTCCGCCCTGATTCGAAGCCGCACCCTCGGGATCCGACTGCACGTTGCGCGGAAGCAGTACATGCGGATGGCATTTGCTGGGATCAGTCTGAGGTCCATCGCCAGTTCGGCCACCTCCCACAAGCGAAGCCGTCCTGGAAATCGGCCAAAATAGGTTCCGCCGACCGGGGCATCGGGCGTAGACTCTCTGACGGGGAGTTCCAGTCATGCGAATCCTGGGTAGCCTCATCTTCCTGCTGTTTACCGCCATCTCCGCACTCGCTGCCAACGACATTCCCAAAGGCACCAAGATCGACGTCCGCATCACAACCCTGCTCAACTCCGACAGCACGTCTCCCGGAGATACCTTCGAGGCCAGGCTGAACCGCGACTTGGTCGTGAATGGAAAGACCGTCGCGCCCGAAGGATCGATAGCTCGCGGCCGGGTGGATACCGCCGATCCCTCCAACGGAGGGCAGACGGCCGGCGTGCTCATAATCCGCCTTACTGAAATCGAGACCAAAGACGCCATTTACAACTTCACCACCAACACCTACACACGCCAGGGCCACGGCCGCCCGCGGCCGTACAACCGGGCAGGAAGCGTCGCCGATACCATCGCCGGCGTGGGACATCCCAGCAACAATCCTCCTGACATTGGCGTGGGAACCTCGATCGGGTCTGGCAGTGGTCCTGCGGCGCTCATTCCCGAAGGCACCCTGGTGACCTTCCGTACCACAACCGCCGCCGCAACCGAGAATAAGTAATACATCGACTCGCCCGACAGTCATAAGTCGGAGGAGACGCCCACAAGTTCTGTCTTTGCTTTTCTTGGCAAATCAGCCACATAGCGCCCATTGCGCGGTGCCCCAGGTCACGATCCAATCCGCCTCAGCCGACGCCACCCCGTGTTAGCATTTCTGCAAGAACCCCTATGCGCCGTCTGGCCCTATTCCTCATCGTTGCCACGCTCGCCGCCGCCAAAGACAAAGACGAGTCGTCCTGGATCCGCGTCAACTCCAGCCACTTCTCCGTCCTGACCGACGCCGGCGAGAAGCGCGGGCACGACGTAATCGTGCGCTTCGAGCAGATGCGCGGCGTCTTCAGCCAGCTTCTGGTCCGCAGCAAAGTCAACATGTCGCTGCCGATCGACATCATCGCGCTGAAGTCCGACAAACAATACAGTCAGCTCGCGCCCATCCGCCAGGGACAGCCCATCGACGCTCCCGGCTTCTTCATCGGCGGGGACGATCGCGTCTTCATCGTCCTTGACCTCTTCGAAGAAGAGAGCTGGCGCGCCATCGCGCACCCGTTTGCCCACTATCTTCTGAACTACAACTACCCGCCCACCCCGGCGTGGTTCGATGAGGGTTTCGCCGAATATTTCTCCAGCATGCGTCCCAACATCAAGCAAGTGCAGATCGGCGCCGACCCCGAACTCCACCTCTCCTGGAAAGAGGATCTCATCGGCAATGAGATCGAAGTGCGCAACGTTCCCAAGTCGTTCACCGAATTCCTCAGCGCACCCGTCTGGCTCTCCATGCCCGACCTGTTCGATTTGAAGCACACCGTCTCCAACTACCAGGAGGGCACGCATCACACGCTGTTCTACGCCCAGTCCTGGATCACCATGCATTTCCTGCTCAACACCAACCGTCTGCCGCAAACCGGGGAGCTCTTCGACCTGGTGATGAACCAGAAGGTGCCAGTCAACGACGCCATCCCGAAGGCCTACGGCATGAGCCCGGCCGATTTCGACAAGGCCGTCAAAGACTACTTCCACGCCCAGCAGCCTCTGTTTGTCGCTATGGACGCCGCCGCCCTCCCCGGCACCATCAATCCCGGAGGCCAGACCGGAACCCTGCCGCTTCCCGCCACCGCCGACGAGGTCGGCACCAGCCGCGTCGACGTGCCCGAACCCGAAGCCCGCGCCCTGATCGCCGAGATGGAGTTACGCCTCCCCGAACATCGCGCCCAGGCTCTCAAGGAGCTCGACAGCGTCCTCGCCGACCCCAAGGGAGACACCCCGGTCGCCCACCGCGCCCTCGGCTGGGCTCACATGGACAAGAATGAATTCGATCCTGCCAGCGAGGAATTCTCCAAGGGCTTCGATCTGGATCGCAACGACCCCTGGGTCCGCTACTACGCTGCGCTGGTGAAATTCCGCCGCGCCCGCTTTAGCGGACAGCCCATCCAGGGCCTGGCCAACGCGCAACAGGATCTGCGTGCGGTCATTGACTGGGATCCGACTTTCGCCGAAGCCTACGCCATGCTGGCCCGCGTCCGCACCGAGGGCGGAGGCATTAACTCCGCCATCGAATCCATGCGCAACGCATTACAATTCAGTCCGCGCAACCAACAGTACCGCCTCGACATGGCGCACATCCTGCTCGCCGGAAAGAAATGGGATGACGCTGACGCCTTGCTGCAGATCCTCAAAACCAGCTCCAATCCGCAGATTGCCCGCGCCGCCCGCAAAGATCTCGACGATCTGCCAACCCTGAGAAAATACGGAATCCCTCCTCAGAGCGAAACTCCTCCCGCCGCCAAGGCTGCGGCCCCACCCCCGGCATCAAGCTCCGATTCATCCGATGGGAGCGAAGAACAGCCACCGGCCGAGCCTAAGGCCGATACCAGAGCCGTTGAGTTCTCGAAAGGAAAGCTCATCGGCGTCGATTGTTCTCACACACCCGCGGCCATCCTCACGGTCATGATCGGTGTCAGGAAATCTCTCAAGCTGCGCACCGACGACTACAAGTCCCTGGCCTTGGTTGGCGCCGATCAGTTCTCCTGTGCCTGGAAAAACCGCGACGTCGCCGTCAACTACAAGGCCGGGGGCAAATCCGACGGCGACCTGATCTCCCTCGAACTCCAATAAACGGGACTGAAGCGCGTTCGGCCGACCCCGCACCAAACCCTGAACCCCATCCCGCTCGCGCGGCATCTCTAACCCTACTATGAGCGCGCTGGCCCACTCGGTCCTCCGGTTGGACTGCATCGATGTTTGCGACTACTCCGCCCGCGGCTGGAATCCGGCCACGTCAGCCCGGGCTCGCGCCCTCGAGTACTGCCGTTATCTTGAGGAAGGAAAAATCCTCTTCTTCCGCCGGCCGCCGTTTTCACTGCCCACCGACGACTACACCTTCCTCATCCGCCAACAGCACGCCGGATCCATGCTGCGCAAGAATATTTCTTATCGCCCCGCGGCAGATCGCTTGCGCGGATACCACGCGTCGTCCGCCGACCAGCAGCGCATGCAACAGGTCCTCGGCAGCTGCTCCGCCGAAATCACCAGCTTTGTCTCCCGCTTCCTCATGCCCTATGCGGACAGGCTTTGCCGCGGCTACGCCAGCTTTCGCCCCGTCGAAGAACAGGGCCGTAACCTGCCCCGGCACAAGCGCAACGATCTTCTTCACATCGACGCGTTCCCCTCCCGTCCTACCCGAGGCGGGCGCATTCTGCGTGTCTTCACCAACCTTCATCCCTTCCGCAAGCGCGTCTGGGATGTCGGCGGGCCATTCAGGGAACTCGCCGAACGCTATGCGGAGAAAAGCGGCACCCGGCTCGGCGGCCTGCTCACGAAGCTTGTCGGCTGGTTGCGCGCCGCCGGTCTCCCCCTCGCGGAAAGATCGCCCTACGATAGTGTCATGCTGCGCCTGCACCATCAGCTGAAAGAGGACCGCGCCTACCAGGCCCAGGCCAATCCGCGCCGCGTTGAATTCCCACCCATGTCCACCTGGCTGGTCTTCACCGACGGACTGCCCCACGCCGTCCTCTCCGGGCAGTTCGCCATCGAACAGACTTTTGTCGTTCCCATCGAAGCCCTGGTCTCACCCCAGCACTCCCCGCTCCGCATCCTCGAAGGCGTCGCCCGGCGCCCGCTCGCCTGATTCTTGTTGTACTATCCCAGCCGTGCCCCGCTATCGGCTTCTCGCTCTGCTGTTGTGCCTTCTCTGTGCCCCTTGGAGCCTCGCCTCCGACCTCACTCCCAATAGGGTTCGCTGCCAGGGCACCGACTACACCTACCTGCTTTACGCGGAAGCTCACACCGGTCCCGCGCCTGCCATTCTCCTGCTGCATGGGGCCGGAGATCACGCCACAAGCTTCATCGAAAACTGGACCCACCTCGCCCACAGAAAGGGCGCTGTGCTCATCGCCCCCGAAATTCCCCGCGACCTCAAGTTCGAAGCCATCGCTCCTGATGTCTTCCGCTGCATCGTCGAAGACGCCCGCCGCCAGGTCACCATCGATGCCACGCGCATCTACCTTTTCGGCCACTCCATGGGCGGATACCTCGGCTTCGACGCCGCCATGTTCCAGTCCGAATACTTTGCCGCCGCCGCCATTCACGGCTCCGACATCGCCGATGACTACGTCTCCATCCTTAGCCATGCGAAAAGGAAAATTCCTCTCGCCATTTACATCGGCGACAACGACCACTTCTTTCCGCTGGCGCACGTCCACGAGACGCGCGATCGATTGGAGAAAGGCGGCTTCCCCGTGCACTTTGTGGAAATCGTCGGCCACGATCACAACTACTACCGCGTGGCCGAGCAGGTGAATGCCGATGCCTGGAAGTTCTTCGCGACCGAGACGCTGGCCGTGAAGTAAGCGCCGACGCGGCCTCCCGGAGGCAACTCCAGCAGGCCCGCACTCACGCACTCACGGCACCAGAGTCGCCGCCAGCACCGCCACACTTTGATCGTTAGGGAGGGTCAGGCTGGCGACCGTCTTTGTCGAGTTAAGCGCGAAGCGGTAGGCATACAGGTTGAACGTCCTCTGATCTTTGGTGCCGTTGTCGAAATTCCGGTAAGCCATGGCCACCCCTTCCAGCTCACCGGCGTATTTCTGCGGAGTGAACCAGTCGCTGAAGTTCTGCGTGAATTGTGAAGTGGTGCCGTCCGTGTAAGTCACGGTGAGCGTTTCCGATGATTGATTGCCGTTCACACCCGTCGCCATCAACATCAGGCTTGAGAACTGCCCCGTCGGCAGCGTCACTGACTGCCCGCTGCAACCGACGGCGTCCAGTTGATTGGCCGGCCCAAAGTCGAGCAGCACACCGCTGAACACCCGTGCGGGCGTCAGCAGAGTCGCCGAGTAAGAGTAACCTTTTCCGTCCAGACCGCCGGTGGTATAAGTCGATCCGTCCGTGTAGATGCCATTCAGATTAAACTCCGACGATAGATCCACCGGCGTTCCACTGCCGGTCGTGCCGATCGCCGCGCTCACCGCCAGCGTGAAGGTGAACGTCTCCGTGATGGTTCCCGATGTGCCTGTCACCGTCACCGTTGCGAATCCGGTGCTCGCCGAAGGATTCGCCTTGAACAGAATCTTCTGCTTGTTACCCTGTCCCTGCACCTTCGACTTTACGCCCTTCGGCAGACCCGACACGCTCAGCGTCACATTGCCGGTGAATCCGCCGAAGTCGGTGATCGTAATCGGCTCATTGGCCGTTCCGCTCTGATTCAGGAACACGTTACTCGGCCCCGAGAGCGTAAACCCACTGCTGGCCACGGCGTTATTGATCGCTGCCGCGTACTGTGCTGCCAGTCCCGTACCGACAAAATCGTCATACAGCCACATGAATCCGCCGTTGATGCCGCACTGGCTGTGCCACCCGCTCATGATGGTCTGCACCTGGCTGGGGGTGTCGTTCAGATCCCACAATCCCGGCCACACGGGAACCGTGCCGAAATTCCATCCCACGCAGGGATTGTTTCCGCTCCCTCCCGCGTATGCCTGCAGATGCACTCCATCCACCGTCCCCGGCGCCTGCGCGTTAATCTGCGCCACTACGTTAGTCCAGTAGCTGCTCATATCGAACGCATCGGGCGCCACGTGATACCCCAGCTGCCCCAGCATCACGCCGAAGGCAATTGTGGTCGGCGAATTGAAGCTGTTCTCATCGTCGAAATCAATGGCGTCCAGCGCCGGAATTGCCGCCTTCAGCGCCGCGAAATCCTGGTACAGAATGCTGTTCGGCCCCGTCCCCTGCGACTCGACCAGCGCCGTGATGTCCTGCCAGTCGCCAAAATTCGACGAGCCGATGCTGAAAGTTACCCGCTTGACCGTCCCTTGCTTCAGCAGCGCCATGTTCCCGGGAAAATCCGAATGCGTCTGGTTGCCCACATACACTCCCCCCGAGGTCAGCGGAAACTCGCCGTTGAAATTCAGATCTCCGGTCGAACTGACCTCGACACTCCACACAATCGCCTCGGTGAAGCCGGAGTTCTCAATCTCCATGATGTTTTTCGAAGCGTTCTTGTAGAACGGCCCGCCGCCGAAAATTCCGGTGAGCCCGATCTGCGCCAGCGAACCCGCCGTTGTAAGAAGAAGGAAAGAGAAAAGAATCAATGCGCCGCGCGTGGAAGGCGCCGGAACACTTCGCATCGCCATGGAATTGCGGTCTCCTGATTGAGAATGCCGGGTCACGAACCTTGTCAACCCGCAAAGCCGCCCGCGATTATACACAAGCGAATACGGAGCCTTCTCACCCCGGGGCGTTCGACCTTTTCCTCGGCTGAGGCGAGGCAGGAAGAGCAGGCCGGCTCACCACTGACCGAGTCCGGTCTGAATCAATGAGGGGGAGGGATTGAAATTGAAGCTTCGGATCGTGTGTTCCGGGGAGCTGAAAACCAGCCTCAGATCAGGAGCCCCACTTCTCGCAAAACACGCGAGCAATGGGGCACCCAGGCTGACGACGGAAGACTGACCACCGACGACTACGTGCCCTCACTCCATCCCGCCAGATACTCTTCCTGCTCCGGGGTGAGGCGGTCGATCTTGATGCCCATCGACTCGAGCTTGAGCTTGGCCACCCGCTTGTCGAGCTCTTCGGGGACGCGGAAGACGTTCTTCTCGAGTTTCTTGTGGTTCTTGACCATGTATTCACAGGACAGCGCCTGGTCGGCGAAGCTCATGTCCATCACGGACGGCGGATGCCCCTCGGCCGACGCCAGGTTAATCAACCGGCCTTCGCCGAGTAAGTTGATCTTGCGGCCGTCTTTCATCGCATACTCTTCGACAAAATTCCGGGTTGTGCGCTTTGAGGAAGCCATCTTCTCTAGCGCCGGAATGTCGATTTCGACGTTGAAGTGCCCCGAGTTCGAGATGATAGCGCCGTCTTTCATCACTTCGAAGTGCTCCTTGCTCAGCACGTTCTTGTTCCCGGTCACCGTGCAGAAGACATCGCCGATCTTGGCGGCTTCGTTCATCGACATCACGCGGAATCCGTCCATTACTGCTTCGAGCGCCTTCGTGGGATCGACTTCCGTGATTATCACCTCCGCGCCCTGGCCGCGCGCACGGCTGGCCAGGCCACGTCCGCACCAGCCGTAGCCGGCCACGACGAACTTCGATCCCGCCAGCAGAAAATTCGTGGCCCGGATGATACCGTCAATCGTCGATTGCCCGGTGCCGTAGCGGTTGTCGAACAGGTGCTTGGTGTCGGCGTCGTTCACCGCGATGATGGGATAGCGCAGCACGCCTTCCTTCGCCATGGCGCGCAGGCGGATCACGCCGGTCGTGGTCTCTTCGGTTCCGCCGATGACGCCTTCGAGTGCGTCGGTGCGCTTGGTGTGCAGCACGCTCACTAAGTCGGCGCCGTCGTCCATGGTGATCTGCGGCTTGTGATCGATGGCGGCGAGGATGTGGCTGTAGTAAGTGTCGTTGTCCTCGCCCTTGATGGCAAAGACGGGGATGCCCTGGTCACGCACCAGGCTGGCAGCGACGTCGTCCTGGGTCGACAGCGGGTTCGAAGCGCACAGCGCCACTTCGGCGCCGCCGTCCCGCAGGCAGATGGCCAGGTTCGCGGTTTCCGCCGTCACATGCAGGCAGGCCGAAATGCGCACGCCCCTCAGCGGTTGGTTCTTGATGAACTCCTTGCGTATGATCTGCAGCACCTTCATCGACTGGTTGGCCCACTCAATGCGCTTCTTGCCCAGATCGGCGAACTCCATGCCCTTTACGTCGGAAGTCACTTGCGTGGTTGACATCACGTCTCCTGTGCCGCGAAATTATGCAAATTCAGAAAGATTGCCGCACGGCTAACCAAGAAGCCCAGGACCTTTCGGGTAGCCGGGCGGCGCGCGCGCCTCCACTCCCCAAACGACTGGGCCTTGGCCTGGGCCCTTACTTCCTCACCGCGTGGGCCACGTGTTCATGCTTCAATCCGGCATCGCTCGCCAACTTCGATGCCTTGTCCGTCGCTTCCCACGTGAAGTCTGGGTCGGTCCGCCCAAAGTGTCCGTAGGCCGCCGTCTTGCAGTAAATCGGACGCCGCAGACTCAGCGACTCGATAATCCCCTTCGGCGTCAGCGCGAAATGCGAACGCACCAGCTCGGGGATCATCGCGGGGTCCATTTTCGCCGTGCCAAATGTCTCGACCAGCACGCTCACCGGATCGGCTACGCCGATGGCATAGGCCAACTGCACCTCGCACCGCTCCGCCAGACCCGCCGCCACAATGTTCTTGGCGATGTGGCGCGCCATGTACGCCGCCGAGCGGTCGACCTTGGTCGGGTCCTTGCCGCTGAAGGCGCCGCCGCCGTGACGTCCCATGCCGCCATAGGTGTCGACGATGATCTTGCGTCCGGTCAACCCGGTGTCGCCCATGGGTCCGCCGATCACAAACCGTCCTGTGG
The DNA here is from genome assembly GCA_035262225.1 of Terriglobales bacterium. Classification (GTDB taxonomy): domain Bacteria; phylum Acidobacteriota; class Terriglobia; order Terriglobales; family Acidobacteriaceae; genus DATFTE01. The sequence goes on along the minus strand of DATFTE010000127.1, from coordinate 7,904 downwards.
GATTGATGTGGTACTTGGTGTCGGCATCGAGCAGGTTGGCGGGGATCACGGCCTGAATGACGTGCTTGAGAATATCGGCGCGCAATTCATCGTTGGTGACCGTCTCGGCGTGTTGCGTCGAGATCACCACCGCATCCACCCGCACCGGCTTGCCCTTGGCGTCGTACTCAACCGTCACCTGCGATTTCCCATCCGGTCTTAAGTACGGCAACCGCCCGTGTTTTCTGACCTGCGATAAACGCATGGTCAGCTTGTGCGCCAGGGAAATCGGGGTTGGCATCAGCTCCGCCGTCTCATCGCAGGCATACCCGAACATCATTCCCTGGTCGCCGGCGCCGCCGATGTCGACGCCCATGGCGATGTCGCCGGACTGTTTGTTGATGCTGGAGATGACGGCGCAGGTGTTGGAGTCGAAGCCGTAGAGAGCGTTGTTGTAGCCGATGGACGAGATGGTGCCGCGCACCAGGGTCTGGAAATCAACGTAAGCCTTGGTGGTAATTTCACCGGCAATGACCACCAGTCCGGTGGCGGTCAGGGTCTCGCAGGCCACTCGGCTGGCCGGATCCTCGGTGAGGCAGGCGTCGAGGATGGCGTCGGAAATCTGGTCGGCAATTTTATCGGGGTGACCTTCGGTGACGGATTCGGACGTAAAAAGATATCGGTTCTTGGACGACAAAGAGCTTCTCCTTCAGGCGGTCTTGGACGTTACATCTGGCAGGGACAACCCGGGTACAGCGGCCGCGAAATAAGCGCCCTTAAATTATCTCTAAAAAGCTATCAGAGAAGGGGGTTAGGCGCAATTGTTTTGGACCGCTTGGGGCCCGACGCGACCTCAAACGGGACGGGAGCGCGCGGATGGCGGATGGGAGTGGTTAAACGGTTGAAAGAACTGGTTAAAAGGGTGGGCACCGAAGTGCGGAAAAGCGCGCCGAACCCAGGCCTTGTGCTCGCGGAAAGCTGGTAGAGCCAGTGCACAAGGGCCGCGAAGTAACGCCTTCGCTTCGGCTACACTGTCGTAGGATGGTGAGCAATGAGTGAAGAGACAATTGAGGCGCTGTGCGAGCGGTGCGGTGAGACCTTCCACATGTTTCTGCGGCAGATGGCGGACAAGAACTTGCGGGTGGTGTGTCCGCGGTGCGCCGCGTTGGAGGATTGCGCAGATGGTCAACGGTCCACCGCGGAGCTAGGGGGGAGACGCGCGTCGTAGGTTTTCCCGTGTCGGCCGCCACCCGGCGACTGCTCTTTGCTCCGGCTGGCTGCCCCTTCTCGGCTGGACCGTCGAGGCAGCTGTGCCTGCGTGTTTGCCGTAATTACTCCGGCGGAGGAGTGGTTTCCGTGGATGGCGTCGCGGGTTTGGGCGGTTCCAGGCCCTGGGCGTTGAAGCTGAGCAGCTTTACTTCTCCTGTGTCTCCCTGCGAAGGGAGCTTCTTTCCGTTGAAGAAAAAACCCAGGGCTCCCACGTTGCCGGCGCGGATGGCGATGAATTTCTGCGCGTGGATGGACCTTTCCGAGCCGGCGACCATCGTGCCCTCCATTAGGCGCTGACCGTCGGCTATGATCGACATCCAGGAATCGTCATCCGCCTTGATCAGGACGACAAACTCTCCCGCAAGCGCGGCCGATTCCGCAGTTGCGGCCGGAGGTGCCACGGCCTCAGGAATAGGGTTGGCTGCCGCCAAGTTGGACGGAGCAGGGGCTGCGGGGGCGGGCGCGGGTGCCGCTTGTTCGGTTTCGGGTCGTCCGGCCTGGGCCGCGGCTTCTCTCGGCTTTTCCTTCTCGCTTAAGTAAAAGCCCCAGATGGCAAATCCGATTGCGACCACCACCAGAGCCGTTGCCAGCACACCCCAGGGAATCTGGGCGATGCCGTTCCCGCGCTCCTCGGCGCGTGTTTCCAAGGCCTGCGCGACTTCGGGCTCGATCACCTGGCTGGCCGGCGCGTCGCCGGAGGCGGCCAGGTAGTCGGCAACGGCCTGTTCTTCGTCGAGTCCGACATAGCGGGCGTAGGCTCGAACAAATCCTTTGTTAAAGATTCCTCCGGGGAGTTGTTCGAAGTGCTCTTCTTCGAGGGCGCGGAGCAGGCGAATGCCGATCTTGGTCGACAGCGAGATGTCATCAAGGCTGACGCCTTTCATCTCGCGCTCGTGCTTCAACCTGGTGCCGAAAGATTCCACGGTGGCTCGCTTCCTGTGCCGACTTGATTCTAAACCCTTTGGGGTGGGTGAGATCGAGTCTCGAGTGCCTGGTGCCCAGTTCCCGGACCATGCGTCGGGTGTCAAGGCGGTGGGTGGCAGAAGGGATAAAACCCGCCAACCGCGAAGATCGCGAAGGACGCTGGGAAAGCGCCGCAAATTTAGCCAGCGGGGGTCTCCCCCGGGGGCTTTTCCCGTGAGCCCTCGCCGGACGTGGCTTTGCGGGTTCGAGGTTACTAACGTTCATTGCCCGGGTTCCGGAGGGACCCTTATAATTCGAGCACTTTCGCCCTTCGTCGAGGACAACCTGAGATGACCAAGGCTACCGGGACCGAGAGCCGCCGGCAGGACCAGGAGGTCACCATCTTCCATGATGTGGCCAAGGCCCTGACCTCATCGCTCGACCTCGACTCGATCCTGCAGACCATCATGGAGAAGATGGCGGAATACTTCCGCCCTGATACCTGGTCGTTGCTGATGGTGGATGAGCAGCGCGACGAACTGTATTTCGCGATCGCCGTGGGCAGCGCGGCCGAGGCGCTGAAGAATGTGCGGCTGAAGGTGGGCGAGGGCATTGCGGGATGGGTGGCAAAGCACGGCGAGCGGCTGGTGGTGCCCGACGTGTACACCGATATCCGCTTCGCCAAGCGCATCGACGAGATGACCAAGTGGGAGACGCGCTCGATTATTTGCGTACCCCTGCGGTCGAAGCATCGGGTGCTGGGCGTGATCCAGTTGGTGAACGTGGATATGAAACACTTCACCGACCAGGAGGAATTTTTCCTGCAGTCGCTGTGCGACTATGCGGCGATCGCCATTGAAAACGCCCGCTCGGTGGAGAAGATTCAGGAACTCACCATCACCGACGACTGCACCGGGCTCTACAATGCACGGCATCTCTATAAGACCCTCGAGGCGGAGGTTTACCGCTCGGCACGCTTCGGCTACGAATTCACCGTTTTGTTCATTGACCTCGATCACTTCAAGCAGGTCAACGATACCCACGGGCACCTGATCGGGAGCAAACTGCTGGCGGAGATCGGGTATCTCATCAAAGCGCAGTTACGTCTGATTGACTACGCGTTCCGCTATGGCGGAGACGAATTTGTCATTCTTTTGCCGCAGACTCCGAAAGACGCCGCGCTGGTCGTAGCCCGCCGCCTCCGCGACACGCTGCGCACCACTCTGTTCTGCAAGGAAGAGGGATTGAACCTGAACGTGCGGGCCTCGATTGGCGTGGCCACTTATCCCCACGACGCCAAGACGCCGCACGACGTAATTCGCCAGGCCGACGAGATGATGTATCTGGTGAAGAATACGACGCGCGACAATATCGGGATCGCGCAGCGGGGAGTGATGAAGTAAATACGCGCAGATGCGTATCCCACCCTGCCAGGCATATGGGGGCTCGGGTGACCGCCATTCCTCTGATCGCGGAGAGAATTTTCGCCGGACGACCGTTGACGGCGAGTTGCCGCATGACTGTTTAGGGTGACCGGCGCCGTCTCCGTCGCTCTGCTCCATCGAGAAAGCAGCCGAGCGTCAAATGGATGACGCGGTTGCCGTTATTGCAGTGCTGCCTGTTAGTGTTTGCCGAAGGCGGGATGCGGGTTGCGGGTGGGAGCATTACGCGTAGTCGTGGCGCTGCCAGCGTGGGCGTGCAGCGGCATGGTCTGCTGATAGCCTCCGGAGGAATGCGTCTCTGTGTCCGAGGGAAGCTTCACGGCAGGAGCCTTCTGCGGCGACTTGCCCGCCGGTTGCGAGACGATACGGGCAGTCTGTTGTTCGAGTCGGTCAAGCTCAGTGCTGCTCGCAGGCGCAGCGGTGTGCTGAGTCGGAGGGGTCACGGTGCTGACGTCCCCCCGGGCACGTTGCCGGTCTCGATTTTTGGACTGGCCAGCAACCGGGATTGACGCGACTGCAAGCAGTACCACCCACGCCATGAATTTCACTGCCACCTCACCGGAGAGACTCAGCCCCTCCGTGAACATTCTATCGCGATTTTCTGGAACCTGTCCGGTCAAATCCCGGCCCGCCCGCGCTGTTAGACGCCGCGTCTAGCGCTCGAAGTGGAAGATATCCAGAACCACGTAGGTGCTGCGATTGACCAGTACCACATGCCCTCCAATCACCACGTGAGCACAGCCGGGTGGGGGCGGCGGCAGACGGTGCTCCAGTTCCTCGGGGCAGGGCTCCATCTTCTTCCGCAAGCCCGGGGGAAGCGTGCCGCGCAAGCGCAACTGGCGTTCGAGGCCGGGAGGAAGTTGATCTCTCTTGGCCAGGCCGGGAGGCAGATCATCGTCCTGGTCCTGATACCAATGCCGCATCTCATCGCGGTCTTGATCGCTGTAGTACTGCCGCTGGTCGTCGTTATCGTCGCGGTCGTGATGTTTGCCGTGGCCGTGATCGTCGGCCGGGGCGCTTCCCGGCAGCGCAACCGCCGCCAACAGACACACGCCCAACCATTTTCTAAGTCGCATGGATTCTCCGCGGTTCAGCTTAGGAGGCTAAAGTCAGGGGATGTCGCAGGGCAAATTACGAACGCACCTGACCTTGTGACAATCTGGCGTGGGCCCAGCGGGCGTGCTCGGCAACGGTTGCCTCGTCGTCTCGAGATAAGTCTTGCAATAGAGGAAGGAATCTCCGGTCACCGCTATTGCCCATGGCAATGACCGCGTTGCGGCGCAGGCCGCCCAGCTTGGTGCGGCGGATGGGCGAGCCGCGGAAGGTCTCGCGGAACTGCTCGGCATTCATTTCAGCCAGCCACGCGAGCACCGGATTCACCAGTCCCTCGCGGGGTAGAAACTCAGGAGCCGACGTGGCCGGCGCTTTGCGGTTCCAGGGGCAGACGTCCTGGCAAATGTCGCAGCCGAAGACGTGACGTCCCATGCCGCTCCGCATTTCCTCCGGAATGGCGCCACGCTTCTCGATGGTGAGATACGAGATGCAGCGGTTCGAATCGAGCTGGTAGGGGGCGATGAGTGCGTCGGTCGGACAGGCGTCGATGCAGCGAGTGCAGGAGCCACAGCGTTCCGGCGCAGGCAAATCGACTGGGAGTTCCAGTGAAGTCAGAATGACGCCGAGAAAGAGCCACGATCCCAGCTTCTGATTGAGGATGCAGGTGTTCTTGCCGATCCAGCCTACGCCCGAATACCTGGCGTACACGCGCTCGACCAGGGGTCCAGTGTCAACGTAGCAGCGGGTCTCCAGGTCGGTGACGGCGGCGCGCAGACTGGCTTCCACCGTGCGCAACTTCTTCATCACCGCTTGGTGGTAGTCCTCGCGGCTCCAGGCGTAGCGCGAGATCCATCCCCGATCCGGGTCTTTGACGCCGGTCGAGTAGGGACGGGCGGTGTTGTAGTTGATGGCACAGACGATGACACTGCGCGCCCAGGGGACGGCGGAGCGCAGCGAGGCGCGCTTCAGCTCTCCCGCATCGTTGCGCGATTCAAGGTACTTCATTTCGCCGGCATGGCCGGAGGCGATCCAGGTGGGGAACTGCGCCAGCTCGGGAAAATCGCGGACGGGCGCGATGCCGGCGAGCTCGAAGCCGGCCGCCTGCGCGGTTTGCTTGACCAGGTCGGAAAGGGACGGCATGCCAGCTCCAGTGTAGAGCAACCCGGGGGGGCCTGGGCGGTGGTCCCGGACCCGGTTTCCCATCACGTGGCCCTGTGATCCGAGACACAGCCTGGCGTGTTAAGGACAGGCATGCTGGAGCCGGGTGAGCCCCGGCCATCCGGGCTTGCACACATTCGTAGTGTCGGTTCAGGGAGGGCGCGATGATCAACCGTCGTCAGCGCTTCAAGATCGACGCGGTCAAGCCGCCCAAACAGGATCCGCAGGCGCGCGTCCACAACTTCAATGAAGTTTCGCAGACCTATACGCCAGAACTGGCCATGGAGCAGGCGCAGCGCTGTCTCTACTGCGATCATGCGCCCTGCAGCAAGGCCTGCCCGCTGCACAACGACATCCCCGCCGCGCTGTTTCTGCTGGGGCAGGGAGACTTTGTCGGGGCGGCCCTGAAGTTCATGGAAACCTCGAACTTTCCCGATGTGTGCGGGCGCATCTGTCCCCAGGAAAAGCAGTGCGAGGGATCGTGCGTGATCCTGCCGCGCAACCCGGCGGTGTCGATTGGCAAGCTGGAAGCCTTCGTCATCGATCATGTGCGCAAGAACTACGGCTATCCCCCGCGGGAGAAAGCCGCGCCCACGGGAATGAAGGTAGCGGTGGTGGGAGCCGGGCCGGCCGGGCTGGCGGTGGCCGAGGAACTTACCATCTTGGGGCACGAGGTCACGGTTTATGACATGTGGCCTTACCCCGGAGGGCTGCTGCTGTATGGCATTCCCAATTTCAAGCTCAACAAGGAAATTGTCTTTTCCAAGATCGCGTATCTGGAAAAAATGGGGATCCATTTCGTGTGCAACTACAGAGTGGGCAAAGATCATCCCGTGGAGGACTTGTTCCAGCAGGGATTCAGCCTGGCGTTTCTCGGCTACGGCGCCATCAAGGGCGGCGAGATGAAGGTTCCCGGCGAAGACACGCTGGCGAACGTCTACCAGGCGACCGAGTACCTGGTACGCGGGAACCTGGCGCCGGAGCTGCTGCCCGAAGTGTGGCGCCACCTGGAAGATCCCAGGCCCAACCACAGCGGTGTCACTGTGGTAATTGGCGGCGGCGATACCGCCATGGATTGCGTGCGCACGGCGCGGCGCCTGAATCCCGAAGCCAGGGTGTATTGCGTCTATCGGAGAAGCGAAGTCGAAATGCCCGGTCGCTACGAAGAGCGCGTCAATGCTGTCGAGGAAGGCGTGCAGTTCGAATGGCTCACGGCCCCGGTGAAGTTTATCGGCGACGAACAGGGCAAGGTGAAGGCGGCGGAGTGTATCCGCATGCGGCTGGGCGAGCCCGATGCCAAGGGAAGGCGCTCCCCGGTGCCGATCGCGGGCTCGAATTTTGTCATCCCCTGTGACACCGTGGCGCTCGCCATCGGCTACAGTCCGGAAACCGAAGTGCCGGAATCGACACCCAACCTGAAGACCACCAGGTGGGGATCCATCCTGGTGGCAACCGAAGAAGAGGGAGTCACCTCACGCGAAGACCTGTACGCAGCTGGCGACAACGTGCGCGGCGCAGACCTGGTAGTCACAGCAGTCGCCGCCGCCCGCAAAGCCGCCGCCGCTATGCATCGGAAGCTGCTTGAGTTGCGAGTACCGGGTGGCGAGCATCGAGAAAAAGTACCTGGTACCTGGTGAGTTCCGAGTCCCGAGTACCGAAAGCGCGGCGAGGAAAATGGCTGGGAACCGCAGAGATGCAATTGCCTGGCGCAAGGCGACGGACTCGGGAGATTCCCGCGTAGGAGTTGACTCCGCTCCTTCACGCTGTGCACTGCCGGTCCAGGGTTGGGTCATAGTCCGGCAAATTCAGCAGCAGGTTTTTTCGGTCCTTTTCACAAGTTCAGGAATGAGTTCGCTCAAGGCGTCTCGACACCGGCCGGCGCTTAAGGTTTAACTCGGCACTCCAAATCGGCAACTCGGTACTCAGGCGCGAAACCCCCTCGGTACTCGGTGCTGAAAGCTACACACCAAGCTTCTTCACTTCCTCGTTGTAATACTTGCGGTAGAGGATGTCCCACTCCTGGCTGCCTTCGAGGATGGTGCGCTTCTGGTTCTCGATTTTGTGGCGGGCCGACTGATCGATTTTTTCTTCCTGGTTGAG
>DATFTE010000126.1:0-18149 GCA_035262225.1 Terriglobales bacterium | reverse complement strand
CTGAGCGGGCGTGGTGCCCCATCATGGTCAGCAGGCCTCCGAGGATCGAAATCCAGCGCAGCATGTGAAGGAATGTTTCCTTTTAACATGCTTTTGCTAAATCTCACCCGCTGATCTGAGTGACTTTTTCAACACCCACAGCCTGTTTTCAACAATTGCCTTCCGGCTCTATATCCCGCACCAAACCGAAAAAATGTGCCGAACTTCGAAGGTATCATCATGATTCAAAATCGGTGCATTCCGACGATTGGAGATCAACATGATCACCCGAAGGCATTTCGGAGCTGGCGTCGTTATTGGAGGGTTGTCGACGACCGTCACCACGATTGTTACGAACCAAACAAGAGTTCAGAAAAATTCGCTCATGCATGTCGGGGGTGACTACCACAGCGTTCTCGGAGATGACATCACATCAAAACAGAATCTTGAATACAACCTTCGTCACGGTGTGAAATACCTAACAGCTGAGATGAAGATTCAGTCCGGAAAAAGTTGGGATCTCGATGAACTGAGACGAATGAGGGACAACTGCGACAAGTATGGAGTTGTTCTTGAAGCACTCCGCATGAACTCTGACTATATCAAACTGCCAAGAGGGCCTGAGCGGGATCACGAGATTGAAATTGTGGCCGACAATATTCGTAAGTCAGCGCAGATCGGTGTGAGGATTGTTACCTATCATTGGGAACTGATCCCGTTTCGCCGGAACGCACAAGCCGACGGGCGCGGAGGCACCAGCTATGTTTGCTTCAAATTGGAAGACGACTGGAAAAATTTGCCCACCGGTGCTCCTAGTCGCGTAACCCAAGATGACTATTGGGAGCGCATCACTCACTTCCTGGAGAGAATTATTCCTGTAGCTAAAGAGAACGGCATTGTGATGGCTTGTCATCCCTCCGATCCACCCGGCCTTCCCCTTGGTTATCAGGGAGTCGATCAATGGGACGCACCCCAGATTTTCGATGCCCTAAAACGTTACGAAGCCATCGTTGACACTCCGAACAACGGTTTCCAGTTGGATCTCGGAACCACTGGAGCGGGGTTAAGGAATCCTGCTGTGGAAATATTTCCGATCGTTGAATACTTCAGTGGACGGCAAAAAATCCACCAGATACATATGAAGGCAATTCGAGGTGGACTCAACAACTATTGTGAAGTCTTCCCAGATGAAGGCGAGGTCGATTTTTTAAAGGTTATGCGAATCCTCCGCGACGCCCAATTCTCCGGCTCAATTTGCCCCGACCACATGCCCAAACATCCGGATGATCCGGGCGGCTTTCAAGCATACGCGTTCGGGTACGGCTATATAACAGCTCTTATTCAAGCGGTGAACAGTGAGGCATAGCCCTCAAAGCGAGCTGATGCGATGAAATTTCCCCATGTCAAATTCCTGTCCGCTCTGACGGCGGTAGTGATGGCGGCCGCCCCGCAACAGGCAATTAGCCAAGCCTCGAAGGCGGGACGGACGAAGGTGGTCCTGCTCGGGACCGGCACGCCCGTGCCTGATCCTGACCGTGCTGGCCCGGCGACCGCCATTGTTGTCGATGACAGCGCCTATCTGGTTGATTTCGGACCGGGGGTTGTGCGCCGTGCGAAGGCGGCTGTTCTCGACAAGCACATCACAGCTCTTGAGCCAGCGAACCTTAAGGTTGCTTTTGTGACGCATCTCCATTCCGATCACACAGCTGGCGAAAAAGTGCGCCGTGAAAGGCGCGGGACTTCAGCGCGGACGCAGCCCTCGGTCCAGTCCAGTCACACGTCCCAGCGCCTCAGCGCACTTCACTCTCAGCGCGATTCACAACGAGCGCAGCGAGCGCACGCGCGTCTCGTGTTCACTAGTTGATTACGGCGCTCTGAGGCCCCCGCTTTCCCTTCTCCCGCCGTTGATTTGACAAGCCGCTGCCGGGCGTCTACCATAGGCGAACAAAAGGCGAATACAGCAATGGCGTCTCTTTCCCTGCTGCCCGACTCCGGAACTCGTCTGGTGGGCATTGCCCGGCTGGCTGCGCACGGTGAGGCGGTGCGCCAGGGACACGAGGTCAATTACTTCACCCTGCCCGTGCGCTCGCTACTCAACCGCTGCACGAGCGCGCGCATGACATTTACTTGGACCATCAATCCCTACCGCGGCTGTGAATTTGCCTGCAAATATTGTTACGCCCGCTACACCCATGAGTTCATGGAGATGCGCGACGGCGTGGAATTCGAGCAGAAAATCTACGTCAAGCAACATGCCGCCCACCTTCTGCGCCAGGAACTGCGGCAGGTGAAGCCGGGAGAAGAGATCGCTCTCGGCACGGCCACCGATCCTTACCAGCCTGCCGAGCGCCACTATGAAGTCACGCGCGCGATTCTCGAGGAATTCTCGCGTCACCAGGGATTGGAAATCGGCATTGTCACCAAATCAAACCTGGTTCTGCGCGATACCCAACTGCTGCGTGTCATAGGCGAGAACAATCGGCTATTCGTCAACATCACGATCACCACGCTGGGTGTCGCGCTGGCGCGGATTATCGAACCGCGGGCGCCTCGTCCCGACCTGCGCCTGGAAGCGGTGCGCAAACTGAACGACGCGGGAGTGAATGCAGGAGTGATTTGCGCGCCGGTTATGCCCGGGATCACCGACTCGCCCAAGGACCTGGAAGCGCTGGTGCGCGCTACGGCCGAGGCCGGAGGCAAGTATATCTTCGCCAATCCTCTGTTCCTGAAGCCTTGTTCCGCAGCAATGTTTCTACCTTTTCTCGAAAAAGAGTTTCCCAGCCTGGTGGCCAATTATCGCGAGCGCTATCGGAACGGGGCCTTCCTGCCGAAAAGCTATGGGCAACGCCTCTCGCAATTGATGGCCAGGCTGCGGGAGAAGCACGGAATGGGCAACGCCTATGAGCGCTACAGCCGCAAGACTCCTCCTGTGGCGGCTGCGGCCCGTCAACTGTCCCTCTTCTAGGCGAACCCTTTCCTCTCGGGAAACGCTGCTGCGCTGCGCGTCCGCCCGCGCCTCGCAAACGTTGGTGCGGGTTCCCCTGGACGCAGCCGCTTCGCTTCTGCGAAAACGCGGAGTGAGCCCGTATAATCGGATGTTCATCCCATGAGTGCGCCAGCCCCCCCAACCGCGTCGTCTCTGCCCGATTTTATCGCTCGCTTCGAACGATTCTGGCGGCGCGTCACCGACGGGCTGGAACTCGATCAGTTGTGGTCGCAGTTCAAGTCGGATGCGCAGTCCAGCTACCGGCTCTATTCGAAAGACATTCAACCCTCGTCCGAGCCCCGGCGCATTCGGCGGTTCCTCCATACCGCTCAGCAGTTTGCATGGGCGATTCTGGAAAAGCTTTCCCCGCCGCGCCGCGTGCTGCTGCTGCTGGCGGTGGTGCTGCTTCTGTTGCCGTCGGGCGGCATTCGTTTTCACACCCGCGGGGACGAGATCGTTGCCGGCGAGTTCGATTTTCGCTTCTACGGTGGAGTACTGATGTTCCTCGTGCTCATGCTCGAGGTCTCCGACCGCGTAGTCATGAAGCGTGACCTGGAGATTGCGCGCGACATCCAGCGTTGGCTGCTGCCCTCGGCTCCGCCGCACATTCCAGGACTGGCCATCGCCTTTGCCACCCGCCCAGCCAATACCGTGGCCGGAGACTACTACGACGTCTTCGCCCGCCAGCGGGCGGGCGAGACACGCTACCAACTGGCCGTGGCCGATGTGGCGGGAAAAAGCATCCCCGCGGCATTGCTTATGGCCACCTTCCAGGCCAGCCTCAAAACGTTGTCTGCGACGACTGCCTCGCTCGAAGAACTGGTGGCGGCGATGAACCGCTATGCGTGTTCCAACAGCCAGGGCGGCCTGCGCTTCACCACCGCATTCCTCGCCGAATTCGATCCCGAAAGCCGGGCTTTGACCTATGTCAATGCCGGTCACAACGCTCCGGCCGTGCGACGAAGGTCGGGAGGCGTCGAGCGCCTCACCGCCGGGGGGCTGCCCTTTGGCATTCAGAGCGATGCCTTTTATCAGTCGGCACGCATTGTTCTCGAATCCGGAGACTGGCTGCTTGTTTTTACCGACGGACTGGTCGAGGCGGTGAACAACCGCGACGAAGAATACGGCGAACAGCGCATGCTTAATATGCTCGAGACCAGCGCCGGGGTCGCGCCGGAGCTCGCCTTGAGCCGGTTGATGATCAACGTCGACGGCTTCGTCGGCGGAACCGCGCAACATGACGACATCACGTGCCTGCTGGTGAAGGTGAACTAGGCGGTCATCATGAGCAACCCAGGGCCTTCCCGGGCGCTCACCCGCTGCGGTAATCAATACCGCCGCTGCCCGGCGTTGTGTTCTTTGCGGCAAAAGCTTCTCGCCATCCCCTAGAGAAGCCGCCTGGCTGCAGCTTGCATCCTCCCCCCCCCGGCAGTTGCCGACGCTGGCAAGACGCAGCAGCACTGCCTCTCTACGCCCCGTTCATCGCCTGGGCATACATCCTGTGAAACGCATGCACGCCTTTTTCCTGCTTCACGCTGAAGCGGCCGCGTTCGTAGCTGCGCGAGTGCAGGTTCTTCTGCACGACTTCGCAGATAGCGACATCTTCCAGCTGAATCTGTTCGCTGAAGGCAACCGACGCCTTCGCCGCCTGACTCGCCAGCTGGTTTTCCGGCAAATACCACTCGAAGACCGCCAGCGTGCGCTCGATGTCGACCGGCAGGACGATGTTGAGCGACACGTTGTCGGGATAACAGTTCAGCATCCAATTGGGGAAGATCCAGAAGTAGTCGGTGGTCAGGTCCTGGCGCGCCTCCGGATAGCGGCGCGGGGGATCGTCTCCCGGTTGCGCGCCGCGAATCGGGCTGAACTGGCGCACATGATGCGCGTAGGGTTCGACCACGTATGCGTTGTAGTCGAGCCGGCGGTTCAGTCCGGGGTGTACGCTCGGCAGGTGATAGCCCTCGAGGTAGTTGTCGACGTAGGTTTTCCAGTTGCACCTCATATCGTAAGTGCGACGCTCGAACAGCTTCATGCCGACCAAGTCGAAGCGTCCCGCCTGCTGCGGCAATTTCCCCAGACTTTCAAAGAGCGGCTTCGCCTGCGGATCAAGGTTCACAAAAATGAGGTTGAACCACTCCTCGACACGAACCGGGGCCAGCGTGAAACCGGCGGGATCGAAGTCTTCGAGGCCTTCGAATTCAGGGGCGCTGATGAGCCTTCCCTCCAGGTCGTAGGTCCATCCGTGATAGGCGCAGCGAAACAGTTTGCGCGACCCGCATCCTTGTGCCGCTGGACCGGCGCGGTGCCGGCAAACGTTGTAAAAGCCGCGCAATTCCCCACTTTGCCCCCGGAGGAGCAGCAAAGGCTCGCCCATCAGCTCCAGGGTGAAATAGTCGCCCGCATGCAAGAGCTGGTCTCGATGTCCCGCCACCTGCCAGTTGCGCCGGAATATCCGGTCTTTCTCCTCCTCAAAGACGGCCGGGCTTGTGTAGAAGGATGAAGGCAACGACCAGGCGTGGGAGATGTCGGCATCGATATGAAGGGATTGAGATTGGCTCAGCATCTTTGCCTTCGATCCGGGTCGCGCAGGCACAGTCGGGCGCCGACATTGTACGCCGCAGGCAGTCTGGGCAGGCAGAGGCTGAGAAGGGCGCTTATTTTTTTGTCGGTGGGCCGCAAGTTGGCGGCGTTTCGACGTTCCTGATTCAGGGCTCTTGGGGTGTGTCCACGGTCCTAAAGTGACACATCTTGTCATTTCCTGAGACAAAAACTGGCATGAATGGCATGGAGCGACGCATACGACTGCCCGGTACAGAGTGGCCATGTCTTGAAAACAAAGCACGTTGTGTTCCGAGGGCACGGCCGTTGGTAACTTCGGAATCTGGTCAGTAAAATGCGAACATTAATCGGCAATTGGGTCCACAGAGACCACACTTGTTCCAATGGAGAAGAGGGAAAAAGAGATGCGGAAACAAAAGGGTTTTTCGTTAATTGAGTTGCTGATCGTGGTCGCGATCATCCTGATCATCGCTGCCATCGCCATTCCCAACCTGCTGCGGGCGCGTATTGCTGCCAACGAGTCGTCCGCGGTGAGCTCGATCCGTACCATCAACACAGCTGAAGTGGCGTATCAGACCAGCAATCCTACGGTCGGCTACTCCTTGAACCTGGCCGACCTCGGACCGGGTGCTGGCGTTTATGTGTGCCCTGCTACCGTGAGCACGACCTCGGCTTGCCTGATTGACGGCACCCTGTCGAATAACGGTAACCCGACTGGAACCGGTAAGAGCGGTTACACCTTCGCGGCCGTGGGCGTTGCTGGCGCGGGCGGCGTGAACACGACCTACACGGCGGGTGCGGCTCCTCTGGGCTACAACCAGACTGGCGTCCGCCTGTTCTGCGCGAACGAAGATGGCGTCATCCACGCCGATCCGAACGCTGGCGGTTCGACGGTCCCGGTTACCGTATCGGCGACTTGCGCCGCCTTCACCGTTCTGAACTAACTGATCGTTGGCCAGTACCCGGGGGAGGGTACTCAGCCAAGAGCACCGGATGGCAACATCCGGTGCTTTTTTTCTTTCACACGCTTCGCGACCTCTCCCTCGAAGCGGCCGCAGCACGCCAGGTTGCAGATCATGTCTCAAAGCGAGATCAGGTTGGCGTGTTTTGTCGATTTCGGCGACAAATTTTGTCGGCCCGCAGCGGGATCGTTGCCCCAGCACAAGGATGTTCCGCAAGTGACTGATTTCCTAGCTTCATATTGTCCCTCCATGGTCATGTGTCAGCACCCAAACTGGCCCACAAAATGCACCACCTAGTTATGGTTATGAGGGCCAAGGAAGGGGCGAATGAAACGAAACGGAGGATTTTCACTCATCGAGTTGCTGATCGTGGTCGCGATCATCCTGATTATCGCCGCCATCGCGATTCCGAGCCTTTTGCGGGCTAAAATTGCCGCCAACGAGGCGTCTGCGGCGTCGGGAATCCGGACCATCAACACAGCTGAATTTGCCTATAACGCTGCTTTCCCGACGAGCGGCTATGCCGCCGTTCTAACCGATCTCGGTGGCGTTTCTCCTTGCGTGCCTAGCGTGGCAGCGGCCTGCCTGATCGATAATGTCCTGGCGACGGCCATCCCCGGCTCGGTCGGCAAAAGCGGTTATGTTTTCGCGGCCACGGGAGTCGTCCCCAACGGGGCGCAGTATTTGTCTTTCGTTTCCGCCGCCGCACCCGTCACCTACAATCGGACGGGGGTGCGCGACTTCTGCTCTACGGAAGATGGCGTGATTCGTTACAAGCCGGGAGCACCCGGGGGCGTGCCAGTAACGAGCCAGGCCGCCTGCCGCGCCTTTTTTGTGATGCAATAACGCGCTTGCCCAGCGCCTTCCCCAAGGGATGTATCGCGAGGGCCCATCGCCTTGGCTCCTGCGACGCAATGACCTTTGTAACTGCCAAACCACCCGTAACCTCTCTCCGATTGCTTATAATTTCTGGGACGTCTTCTCCACTGCCTTATGCCCGTCATCGAGATTCTTGGTCTCGAAAAGACCTACGCCGTCGGTTTCTGGCGCAAACGCGGGAAGCCGGCGTTGCGCCCGCTCCACCTGGAGGTGGAGGAGGGCGAGATCTTTGGCTTTCTTGGTCCCAACGGCGCGGGCAAAACCACCACACTCAAGATGCTGATGGGGCTGGTATTTCCTACCGCCGGAACTGCCCGCATCCTGGGTATGGAGCTCAACGACCCGCGCGTGAAAGCACAGATCGGTTTCCTACCCGAGCAGCCTTATTTTTACGACTACCTGACGGCTCGTGAGCTGCTCGAGTATTTCGCCGGGCTCTCCGGTGTGCCCGCAAAGGAACGGTCGCGGCGCGCGCAGCAGATGCTGGCGCGAGTGGGCCTGGCGGAGGCGAGTGGTGTGCAGCTGCGGAGATTTTCCAAAGGGATGTTGCAACGGGTGGGGATTGCACAGGCCATCCTGCATGAACCCAGGGTCGTCTTCTTCGACGAGCCGATGTCGGGGCTCGACCCCATGGGCCGGCGCGACGTGCGCGACCTCATGGACCAGTTGCGGCAGGAAGGCAAGACGGTTTTCTTCTCCACCCACATTCTGTCGGATGCCGAAGCGCTGTGCGACCGGGTGGCGATCATCCATCAGGGGGAATTGCGCGGCGTGGGGACGGTTGCCGACCTCACCTCGGGGGCCGAGAACCAGGTGGAAATCACCTGGCAAGGAACGGCGGTCCCCCTGGCATTACGAGTGCCGGGCGCGGAATGTCATGTGGCCGGAAATGAGGTGCGATCTGTGGTGCGCGAGACCGATCTGGAGGCGGTGCTCGAGGTTTTACGCCGCGAACGACTGCGGCTGATCTCGGTGGTACCGGTGCGGAGATCGCTAGAAGATTACTTTGTCGAGAAGCTCAAACCCGCCGAAGCGGCGGCCGGAGTGCAGCCATGAATACGCGCATCGGGCTCATCGCAGCCAACACCTTTCGCGAAGCGGTGCGTGACCGTGTTCTCTACAACCTGATTGCTTTCGCGTTGCTGATGTCGGGGGCGGCCATCCTGGTGGGGCAGATCTCGATTTCCATCGAGCGCCTGGTGGTCGTAAATCTCGGCCTGACGGCAGTTTCCCTGTTCGGAATGGTTATCGCGATCTTCATCGGGATCGGCCTGGTGTCGAAGGAAATCGACCGGCGAACCCTCTACACGGTGCTTTCGCGGCCGGTGCGGCGCTGGGAGTTCATTGTCGGCAAGTTTGCGGGGTTGGCGGGCACGCTGGTGGTGAACACGGCGTTCATGGCGATCGGCGTATTCGGAGCGCTCGTCTACGTCTCGCACCGCCTGCAACCCTCCGACGGCTGGCTGCTGGTAGCCCTGTACTTCATCGTTCTGCAGTTCCTGATCATCACCGCGCTGGCACTGCTGTTTTCTGCCTTCTCGTCGCCTTTGCTCTCGGCAGTGTTCGCCTCCTCGTTATTTGTGATCGGGACCTTTGCCGAGGACTTGCGCGGATTCGCGGGACTGACCAGCGGCGCGGTGCGCTGGCTGGCGACCGGCGCGGCCTACCTGGTGCCGAATTTTTCCGCCCTCAACGTGATCAGTTCTGTGGCCCACGAGCAGGCGGTTTCCGCTCAGCTCATTGTCTACAACACCGCTTATGCCCTGCTCTACACCACCGGGGCCCTGTGTGGGGCGGTTTTAATCTTCGAACGGCGGAACCTGAAATGAGAACCCCGCTCCAGACAACGGTCATCGCCAGCGTCCTCCTGGTCGTCTGCCTGTGCGGTTCCGTGCTGCTGCTGCGCGCCATGGCGGAACTCGGCACTCAGGCTCCGCTCGAAGAGGTGCTGTATATTTCCTCTCCAAAAGCCCTCAAGCGCATGAGCCTGGGATATGAAGGGCTGCTCGCGAACGTCTATTGGACGCGCGCGGTGCAATATTTCGGCAGCAAGCATCACGCGGGAGCGCGGGATTTCCGCCTGCTGGCGCCGCTGCTTGAAATCACCACCACGCTCGATCCGAAGTTGCTTGTGGCGTACCAGTACGGGGGCAACTTTCTCGCTCCCCAACCTCCCGAAGGCGCGGGCATGCCGCAGGCCGCCATCGATCTGATCGAGCAGGGCATTCGCAACAGTCCTGACGACTGGCATCTCTATTATCAGCTCGGCTTTGTCTACTACATGGATCTGCACGACTACGAGCGTGCCGCCGAGGCGTTCTCGCGCGGAGCGGCGGTGCCGAACGCCCATCCCTATCTGAAGTTGCTGGCGGCTCAGGCCGCCGAGCACGGCGGCGATCTGCGCACCGCCCGCCTGCTGTGGACCACGACCTTCGAGTCCACCACCGACAAGTCCATCAGGGCCAATGCGGCCACGCACCTGCGCGCGCTGCAGGTAGATGAAGAGATCAGCGTGCTCGAGAGCGTGATTGCGCGCTACCGCCAGGTTACCGGTCATGCCCCGGTTAGCTTCTCGGATCTCGAAAGGGCAGGCATGCTGCGCGGCACGCCGCGAGATCCCCTGGGCCGGCGCTACAAGCTGGTCGCTGGGGAGCGAGTCGAGCTGTCCTCGCCCGATGATTTTCCTTTCGTCAAGAAAGGAACCCCTCCCGGGTACATTCCGCCGGCGGCGCCGAAGATCTTACCCACCGACTGAGCGCCGAGGGCTCGGCGTCTTCAATCCTCGCCCTTCCGTTTTAGGATGGTAGCCGATGGCTTGCGAAGGCGGCCCCGGCCTGGTCCGCACCGTGCTCGTCTGGTGGCGGGAGAGTGCTGCGCGCAGCGGCCAATTTTCTACGACGAAACAGTTCGGGCAGCGGCTTTGTGACTTTGCCCGGGAATCGATGCCTGATCGCCGGCGGCGGCGCTATGGTGACCTGGACTATGACTGGGAATACCGCGTGAATACGACCGGCGCCACCGTCGGCTGGCGTGACCGCCTGCTGGGCGCGTTCCTGTCGACTTACCAACCCACCGAGCCCGGGCTGTTTTACGAGATGCTGTCCAGCCTGCGGATTGACTATCCCGCGTTCACTTTCCTCGATCTGGGCTCGGGCAAGGGACGGGCTCTGCTGATGGCCGCCGACTATCCATTCAAAAAGATCGTTGGCGTCGAGGTGCTGCCTTCCCTGCATCAGACGGCCCTCGAGAACATTCGCCACTACAAAAGTCCTTCGCGCCGCTGCCAATTCATCGTGAGTGTTTGCGGCGATGCGCGGTACTTTGAATTGCCTGCCGAGCCCACCGTTTTATATCTGTTCAATCCGCTGCCGGAGGCGGCACTTCGAGAAGTGGTTGAACGCCTGGAAAATTCATTGCGGTTTCATCCCCGCCCGCTGTGGGTCCTTTATCACAATCCGCTGCATGAAGACCTGGTTGCGAGAGCGGATATTCTGGAAAAAGTCGCAGGGACTCACCAGTATGCGGTCTACCGCAGTCGCCTCTGAGCCAGCTCCCCCGTCTCGCGGACCTCACGGTACAATGGAATCGCCCGATCAGAATGCCTTCCAGTGTTCATGGCGGTGTCTAAATCTGGCGCAAACCCTTAATCGAGAAGCCCCGTCCGTGAACCGAATCTCTACTGCAGTCAAGCTCGCGCTGGTTGTGCTGGTGTCTGTCTGCGCGCGCGCGGCGCCTCCCGATGTCCACGCGATTGCCCAGACGGTGGACGAACGGTACAACCGTTTGCACACCCTGGCAGCCAGCTTCACGGAGATCTACCGGGGGGCTGGTATGGAACGTACCGAAAGCGGGATGCTGTGGCTAAAAAAACCCGGCAAGATGCGCTGGGAATATCGTTCCCCCAGGGAGAAGCTGTTTCTAAGCGACGGCAAGGAAGCATGGTTCTACCTCCCCGGCGACCGCCAGGCGCGAAAAACAGCGGCCAAGAAGCTGGATGACTTGCGATCTCCGTTGAGCTTTCTTCTCGGTAAGACTCGGTTGGAAAAGGAATTGCTCGGATTGTCGTTCGCTCCGGATATCAAGCCACTGGCGGGTGGAGATGTGGTCTTGCGGGGTGTGCCGCAAGCCTTGGCGGAACGTGTGAATCAGGTGGCTCTGGAGGTGACTCCCGAGGGCCAAATTGTGCGCCTGATTATCGAGGAGGCCGATGGATCGGCCACCGAATATCGCTTTACTGAGCAGAAGGAGAACGTAGAAGTTTCCGACGCGAGTTTCCGCTTCACGCCCCCGAGCGGAGTCGAAGTGATAGAAGGCGACCTCGGACAGTGATTAGCAAGTCTAATGTTTTGTTTAGTTTAATGCGCTCAGATGGACGTCGACAGAAGTTACCGGGGTTAGGCTTTGGGAGGTATTTAACAACGGCCACCCGCGGACCGATGCTAGACTGGGGGCGGGGGGGCTGGGAACACGTAAGACGCTGACATGCCTGAATTTCTCGTCAAAGCAGCTGATGAACGCGGGCACTTGCTGCAGCAGGTGGAAAACGGCTATTCCGAGGCCGAGGTCCGGGAACGCTTTGTACAGCAAGGCTTCCTCGTCTATTGGGTCAAGCCGCGGGGAATTTACTCCGGAGGCCGGCTGCGCCTGAGTGCTGGCACCAAGGTAAAGCCCAGCCAGTTCCTGATCTTCAACCAGCAGTTTCTGACGCTGATCAAGGCGGGCCTGCCGATTCTGAATTCCCTCGATCTGCTGATCAAGCGTCAGAAGAGTCCCAAGCTGCGCACCCTGCTCGAAAACGTGCGCGACCGGGTGAAGAGCGGCGAGTTGCTCTCCGACGCCTTCGCCGCACAGGCGGCATTTCCCAAGATTTACACCACCACGCTGCTGGCGGGGGAGAAAAGCGGCAACATGGAAGAAGTGCTCAGCCGCTATATCGCCTTTCAGCGCATGGCGTTGACGTTCAAGAAGAAGCTGGCGGTTTCGCTTGTCTATCCTGCGCTGCTGGTCACCGTGGTGCTGTGCATGCTGGTGTTTCTGATCACCTATGTGGTACCGCAGTTTGCCAAGCTGTTTGAAAGCCTGGACGCCAAGCTGCCGGCTATCACAGTCATGATGCTGGCGATCGGAACCAACGCGCAGCAGTACGCGCCTTACGTCCTGATCGGGCTGGTTGTGATTGCGGCGCTGATCTGGCGGTGGAAAGAAACCGACAAGGGCGCCGAACGGATCGATCGCACCATTCTCGCGTTGCCCTTACTGGGAGACATTTGGTTGAAGTATCAGGTGGCTAATTTTTCGCGGATGCTTTCGACGCTGCTGGCCGGGGGCATGCCACTGGTGCCGTCGCTGGAGACCGCCGGAGCATCGATGAGCAGCCGGCGGATCTTGAACGGCGTCCACGATGCCGCAGCGCGCGTGCGCGAAGGAAGGTCGTTGGCGCGCAGCCTGGAAGAGCAGAAGATGTTTCCTGACCTTTCGGTGGAGATGATCGAAGTGGGCGAATCCACCGGAGCTTTGCCCGCCATGCTGAACTCGGTGGCGGAGTTTTATGAAGAGGATGTGCAGACGGCGCTGGGCGCAGCCATGGCGCTGATTGAACCGGTGATCCTGATTATTATGGCCGTTTTCGTGGGTGGAGTGCTGATCTCCCTGTACCTGCCCATTTTCACACTGGGATCGGGCATTCACTAAGAATTCGGCCCTCGGGCTCGGCAGGTAGGCTGGAAATGGCAATGGCGGAAAAGAAGTCAGTCTTCGTCAACGGCGAAAACGGCGGGCAGGTGGCCACCGCTCGGGCCGGAGATCTCGAAAAAGCGCAGGACGTGGCCCGGCGCTACCGCTGCGAATTCGTCGACCTGCACAACTTCCAGCTGCACCACGACCTGTTCGACAAGGTTCCGGTGGAGCTGATGTTCCGCTACAACTTTGTTCCCCTGGAAGAAACTCGCGACGGAAAGCTCGCCATCGCCATTGCCGACCCCAGCCAGCTCATGATGATCGACGAGATCAGCCTGCTGCTGGGCAAGCGCATCGTCACCAAAGTCTGCACCCTGGCGCAGATCAGTGAAATCCTGAAGAAAACCGAACAGTCCAAGCGCGTGCTGGAAGACGCCAGCGAGGGCTTCCGGCTGGACGTCATCCCGGAAGATGAAGCTTCCGGCGACGAGAGCATATCCATCGACCGGCTTACCGCGCAGGGCGACATCAGCCCCATCATCCGCCTGGTCGACACCACGATCTTTACCGCCCTGCAGCGGCGGGCCAGCGACATACACATCGAGACCCAGGACGATTCGGTCTGTATCAAGTTCCGCATAGACGGCGTGCTGACACAGGCCATGCCGCCGATCGCCAAGGAGCATCACTCGACCATCATTTCGCGCATCAAGGTGATGAGCGAGCTCGACATCTCCGAGCGCCGCGTGCCGCAGGACGGCCGTTTCCGCGTAAAGTACGGCCAGCCCGAGCGTCCCATCGATTTCCGCGTCTCCATCATGCCTTCGATCCACGGCGAAGACGCCGTGCTGCGCGTTCTCGACAAGGAATCGATGAGCGAGAAGTTTCACAAGCTGGTGCTCGACGTCGTGGGTTTCGACGAGGAGGATCTGCGCAAGTTCCGCCGCTACATCAAGGAACCCTACGGCATGGTGCTGGTGACGGGGCCCACGGGCAGCGGCAAGACCACCACGCTTTACGCCGCGGTCAACGAGATCAAGACCGAAGAAGACAAGATCATCACCATCGAGGATCCGGTCGAATATCAGATCAAGGGCATCACCCAGATTCCGGTGAACGAAAAGAAGGGCCTGACCTTCGCCCGCGGATTGCGCTCGATCCTGCGCCACGATCCCGACAAGATCATGGTGGGCGAGATCCGTGACCAGGAAACGGCGCAGATCGCGATCAACTCCGCCCTCACCGGGCACCTGGTGTTCACCACCGTTCACGCCAACAACGTGGTGGACGTAATCGGCCGGTTCCTGAACATGGGGGTCGAGCCCTACAACTTTGTTTCTGCGTTGAACTGCATTCTGGCGCAGCGGCTGGTGCGCGTGATCTGCGACTCCTGCCGCACCCAGGTTCACTACCCGCCGGAGGTGCTCGAAGCGAGCGGGCTCGATCCCAAACAGTGGTCGGAAGTGGCCTTCTATGAGGGCCAGGGCTGCATCGAGTGTGCGGGAACCGGATTCCGCGGGCGCAGTGCGATTCACGAGTTGCTGGACCTGAGCGACCGGATCCGGGAGCTGATTCTGGCCAAGAAACCGACTTCGGAAATCCGCCGCGCCGCGCGCGAAGAAGGAATGCGATTTTTGCGTGAGTCCGCCCTCGACAAGGTGAGAAATGGGGTGACCACGCTGAAGGAGATCAACAAGGTCACCTTTATCGAGAGCACGCGATAGAACGCGGACGGCAACGGCATTTCCGCCGGGAGTACACATCCAGTTATTGCAATTGTTCTCTCTACACGGTTTTACCTGTAGGATTATTGTGATCCGTCCACAATATGGGCATTAGTCTCAAGACGTCGACCAAACCGGCATTGGCCTGCGAGATTGCCGCTGACCGGGTCCTGGCGGGCCGCATCAGCCAGGCCGGCGACGCGCTCGAAGCCTGCGCTTCCTTTGAACTGGCGCCCGGCAGCGTAGTTCCGGACCTGATCGAGAACAACCTGCGCCAGAGCGACGCGGTCTATCACACCATCCGCGACGCCCTGGGCAGCGTGGCGGGCCGGACCCGCGATGTCATTGCCGTGTTGCCCGATGCCGCGGTGCGGGTGGCCCTGCTTGACTTCGATCAACTTCCGCCCGGCCGCGACGAGGCTGAGGGCGTGGTCCGCTTCCGCCTGAAGAAGTCCCTGCCTTTTGATGTGGAGAAAGCCCGCGTTTCCTACCAGGTCCAGACTTCCGGCAGCGGGGTTCGCGTGGTTGCGGCCGTGGTGCTCTCCACGGTATTGGAGGATTACGAGGCGGCCTTTCGCCAGGCCGGATACATCCCGGGGGTGGTGCTGCCATCCATGCTGGCTGCCCTGGGAGCCGCCAGCGCCGACCGCCCGACCATGGTGGTTAAGGTGGATGCCCGCACCGCCAGCATCGCCATTCTCGACCAGCAGCAGTTGCTGCTATTTCGGACCCTGGAAAACACCCGCGGCGTCACGATTACCGGAGAGCAACTGGCGGAGGAGATCTACCCGTCGATTGTCTTCTTCCAGGACACATATCACTTGAACATCGAACGGATCTTTGTCGCGGGGTTGCCGGACTCTGGCGCGGCTTTGCCGGCGTTGCGGGCGGCGACCGGCGCCGAGGTCCAGGAGTTGGTCAGCGCGTCGAAACTGGGGTCCAGCGTGGGCACGGTGCCGCGCTGGCGGATGGCCGGAGTCGTAGGCGCATTGCTTTCATAAACCATGCGTGTTGACATCAATCTCGCAAGTCAGCCCTACGAAGACCGGCGCAAGTTCTGGTTGCGCTGGGGATCGCCGCTTTTAATCTTGGGCCTTCTCACCCTGTGGCTGCTCTATAGCGTGATTTCCGGTTTGATTGTGGCCTACAAGGACACCGCTCTCATTCGCGCGCGTGAGGCGCAGATCGCATCGCGGGATCAGGAGAAAGCGGGTGCAGAGGCCTTGCTGAACCTGCCCCAGAACCGTAACACGCGCGACCGCTCGCAGTTCCTGAACGATCTGTTCCAGCGCAAGGCATTCTCCTGGACGCGGGTCTTCGAGGACATGGAACAGGTTATGCCCGCCCGCCTGCACGTGGTTTCGATTCATCCCGAGATGGGCGACGGCAATCAGCTCCTGATCAAACTGCAGGTCGCGGGAGAGTCGCGGGAACGTGCGCTGGAGTTGGTGCGCCGCATGGAAGCCTCCAAGCGGTTTCAGCAAACCCATATCGCCACCGAACACCTCCTGCAAGGTCAAGGCGGAGACAACGTCGAGTTCGAGATCAACGCGCAGTATGTTCCCGAGGAACCCAAGAGCGCGAAGGAGTCCAGGGGAGGTGGGTTCTAATGCCCGATCTGCAGGATACGCGTCGCAAGGTGAAAATCGCATTGGCTGCGCTGGCGCTGACCAACCTGGCGGCGGCAGCGCTGCTGTTTTCACCCCTGGTTGGTTCGCCGCGCGCTCGCGACGAGCAGATGAAGAGCCTGTGGCGGACTTTGCAGGTGAAGACCCGCGAGGTGGGACCCTTGCGAGGCCTGGACAAGAAAGTGGTCACGGCGCGGGGCCAGATCGACGATTTCTACAACGATCGCCTGCCCTCGGAAGACTCCGCGATTGCTGAGAGCCTGGGCAAGCTGGCCTCGGCCAATGGAGTCAAGATTGGCGAGGTGAAATACAAGGTCGGCGATCCGGAGCCGGTCGGGCTGCGCCGGGTTTCGATCGACGCTGATTTTTCTGGTGATTATCTGCAACTGGTCCGGTTCCTCAACGAGCTCGAACGCAGCAAGCTGTTCTTCCTGGTGGATAGCGTGGAGCTCGGCGGTGAGCAGGGTGGCGTAGTGAAGCTGGGCATGAAACTGGAAACCTATCTCAAGACGGGTGCATAAGTGAAGGTTGGGGCAGAAGACAAGAAGAAGCTGATCGTCGCCGTCGTCCTGATGGCTGCGGCCATCCTCGTGGTCGGCAAGTTCTTGTTCTACTCGACCGGTCCAGCGCCGGCGGCAGCCTCTCCCGCCCCGGCTTCCGGAAGCTTACGCGCCAAGGCCGGAGTTGGGGGAAAGAAGCCGGTGCTCATGGCGCGCTCGCTCGATCCCGAGTTGCGCTATGACTGGCTCGAGGCCAGCGAAAATACCAAGTATCAGGGGAATGGGCGCAATATTTTCCGCGCTCAAGAGATCGTGATCCCGAAACCGGCTGCGCCACCCACGAAGGCCCCGCCCCCGCCGCCGGTCGATCCCGGACCGCCGCCTCCTCCGCCCATCAACCTGAAGTTTTTCGGCTTCGCCAACCGCCCCGGAGAGGCCAAGAAGGTGTTCCTGGAACAGGGAGAAGATATCTTTGTCGCTTCCGAAGGCGACATCGTAAACCGGCGTTACAAGGTTCTCAAGATTGCGCCCACGTCGGTCGAGGTCGAGGACGTGCTCAACAACAACCGGCAGAGCATTCCCCTCACCCAGGGATAGAAGCGATGCCGTTCTCTAGAAGATCCGGTCAGCGCAGCCGCGGCCACCGCGGGCAGCAGGGTTATATCCTGCTGATGTTGATGCTGTTCATCACGGTGCTTGCGATCGTGGCAACTTCCCTTGTCCGGGACTTCGAATTTGAGCTCAAGCGTGACCGCGAACAAGAGATGATTCATCGCGGCGTGCAGTATTCGCGCGCGGTTCGCAAGTATGTCAAGAAGTTCGGGCGTTATCCCACGCGCCTGGAAGAACTGGAGAACACCAACAACATCCGCTGCCTGCGCAAACGCTACAAAGATCCGGAAAACGATAACAAGGACTTCAAACTGCTCCATCTGGGAGACGTGCAACTGGGCGCCGGCGCTGGCCTGGCGGGAGCGACTTCAGCGGCGCAGCTTACTGCCGGACAAGGAGCACAGGGCTTAGCCGCGGCTCAGGGTCTGGCGGTTCAGGCGGCGTCCGCCACCGGATCCCAAAGCGTGAACCAAAACGCTGACAGCACCGACTCGTCGAGCAGCTCCGAGTCCGACTCCGGCGACGCGCTCTCGAAACAGACCTTTGGCGGAGGCCCCATCGTGGGTGTCGCCAGTTTCAGCAAGGGCAAGACCATCCGCGAGTTCAACAAGAAGAACCACTACAATCAGTGGCAGTTCATTTAC
>DATFTE010000125.1:0-10998 GCA_035262225.1 Terriglobales bacterium | reverse complement strand
GCTGGTTGACTTCATCTCCGCCGTGTTCTGGAAGCCGATTCGGTAGCGCTTCTCGGCGGAGTTTTCCGTGTCGGCGAGCACCGGCGTGACGGTGAAATTCATGGTCTGGCCGTCGCGCTCCACGGTGAGGTTGACGGGCTTGTCCTTGGTCTGCTGCAGGCTCTCGATCATGGCTTCAATCGAGGGCAGCGGCTTGCTGTCGAGCGCCACCACTTTGTCGCCTTCTTTCATACCCGCTTTGGCCGCGGGCATGTTCGCTTCCATGGTGCCCACGATCACCGACTCATCGGCGTACCACCCGGCTGACCCGACTTCCGATACCGTTACCGGCCTGGGGGTCACGACCTTGGCCAGGGTCTCGCTGCCGCGCTCGACGGTCACGTTCAGCGGCTGCTTGGGACTCAGCAGAACTTTGAAGTACACCTGTTCCCAGGTGGGATTGTCGGTGTCGTCGATATGCACGATGCGGTCGCCAGGCCTCAAACCCGCCTCCGCGGCCGCCGAATTGGGCTTGATCCAGGCGATGACCGCCGGTTGGTCAAGAAACGCCGCGTACTCGTAGCGCACCATGTACACGCCGGTCAGCAGTCCAATGGCCAGCAGAATGTTCATTGCCGGTCCGGCAATGGCGATGATGAAGCGGTGCCAGCGCGGGTGGTTGAGAAACTCCGCGGGATCGTCCGTGCGCTCGTCCATCGGGTTTTCGCCGCTCATCTTGACGTAGCCGCCTAACGGGATCGCGCTGATCCGGTAGTCGGTGTCGCCCTTGCGGAAACCCAGCAAACGCTTTCCGAATCCGATGGAGAAAACTTCGACGCGTACGCCCAACAGCTTGGCAGCAGCGTAGTGGCCGAATTCATGAATCAGAATCATGAATCCCAGAACCACACCTACAGCGAGAACCGCAGTCAAAAAATCAGACATAAAATTCCTGTGCTAATCCCCCGGCATAACCGCTGAAGCGGACGACACCCGTTTGTCCCTGAATTGTTCTACTTTTCTTCCGGCTAACCGACGCGCTTCTGAATCCGCCTCAAGCACTTCCATTATAGATTCCAATTTTCCGCTTTTCGTTTCACCGAGCACCGATTCGATTACTTTCGGAATCTCGTCAAAGCGGATCCGCCGATCCAGGAATCCCGCGACCGCCACCTCGTCCGCCGCATTGAGTGCAACCGGTTTCGCACCCCCAGCTTCCGCCGCTTCGTAGGCCAGGCGCAGACACGGAAATTTTTCCATTTCCGGCGGAGCGAACTCGAGGTGGCGTAAGTTCATGACCGGGAAGCGCATATCCGACGGAATCCGCTCGGGATAGGTCAGCGCGTAGAGGATCGGCAGACGCATATCGGTCACCGAGAATTGAGCAAGTATGCTGCCATCCACGAATTCGACCATGGAGTGAATGGTAGATTGCGGATGAACAATCACGCGGATCTGCCGCGCAGGTAAGTCGAACAAACGGCAGGCCTCTATCACTTCAAAGCCCTTGTTCATCAAAGTCGCCGAATCAATGGTGATGCGCTGCCCCATCTTCCAGGTAGGATGATTAAGAGCCTCCTCCACCGTAATGGAGGGAAACTTCGCCTTTGGTGTATTGCGGAACGGCCCTCCCGACGCCGTCAGCCAGATGCTCTGAACTTCATCCATCTTGCCGCCGCGCAAGCATTGGTGGACGGCATTGTGCTCGCTGTCAATCGGCAGAATGGGTTTCGCCTGGCGGCGGGCTTCGGCGGTGATGAGTTCCCCGGCGGCCACCATGCACTCTTTGTTGGCCAGGCCGATGATCTTGCCCGCGCGCACCGCTTCGTAGGTGGCCTCGAGCCCCGCCACGCCTACGATGGCGCTGACTACGAAGTCCACATCTCGATGTGTGGCGCAGCGCACATTTCCCGCCGGGCCGTAGACGACTTCGATGTCTCGAAAGCCCGCGCTCTTCAGGCGGGCCTTAAGGGCATCGGCGTCTTTTTCCCCGGCCACCGAGAGCACCTGCGGTCGCCAGCGCCGCGCCTGCTCGAAGGCTTCGTCCAAGTTGCGTCCAGCGGCTAGAGTAATTATCTGAAAACGTTCAGGATAGGATTCGACCACGCGCAGGGTGCTGCGCCCAATCGAGCCGGTAGAACCTAGAATGGCGATGCGTCTCATGAGCGCGAACGTCGGACCTCTTCTATTTGATGCTGGCTGAAGTGGCGGCATAGGCGTAAATCGAGCGGCGCTGCTCGAGCGTCTCAGGAATAGTGACTCCACGCGCCACGCCGAGGCGCACGACTGCGGTGTTCGAATCTATCCCGTGCGTTACCAGAAGGCACGGCGCCATCAGTCCGCTGCGTCTTACCCCCTGACGGCAATGGATGACTGTGTTCCCTCCCGACTCGAGCCCGGCATCGACTCGCTCCACCACCTCAGCGGTTCTTTCTTCGGAGTCCGGCACGTGTCGGTCCGGAATGAGGAACGAAATGAACTCCATACCTTGTCCTGTTGCCGCACCCGGTTCTTCCCAGAGATCGAATTCCCGTTCCTCCTTGGCGGTCGACAGCGGCACCATCACGTCCACGCCTGCCCGCCGCCAGCCGGCGATCTGTGGTCGAGCCAGTCGCTTCCGCTTCCCCGGGGACGTGCCGCCAGCGCGAGCTTCCCCGGCCATGGTCCTTCGACCCAGTGCAGCTGTGTCGCCATCTCAAAATTCCTTTTTCTCAATCATTCTCGCGCTGCAGCCAGTCTCGACATTCACGCCGCACTGGCGGAGGATGTGAGTTCGATGGTGCCGTCGATCATAGTTCCGGCCTGAGTTTAAGGCAGTCGCTCCGCCCCGGCCCAGCGACGCGATCAGGTCTTCAGGTGGAAAGCCGTTCCGGTTATGCCAGTTTTGCCGAATTGAGGGAGGTTTCCTGATGCAATGCCGCAAGCGGCGCTTTCCGGCTCGCATCGGAAATAGTTGCCAGCCTCACTGCATCACACGCCAGGCCGCATAGTACCACAGCAGGGGAGCGGCAAAGAGCAGCGCATCAATGCGATCCAGCATGCCGCCGTGCCCCGGAAGCAGCGCTCCGGAATCCTTCACTCCCGCGCCGCGCTTGATCAGCGATTCCACGAGATCGCCCAATTGCGCTGCGATATTCAGCCCTGCCGAGAGCATCAGAACCGGCCACAGAGCCGGTTTTTCGAGGGCGAAATATCCGTCGCGGCGCTCGATCAGGTGCGCTTTCAACAGCCAGGTGTTAATGGGCAGCGCGTAGTTGTACAGCAACATGCCCACCCCCAGGCTGGCCACGAGCGATGCCGCCGCGCCTTCCCAGGTCTTCTTCGGACTGATGCGCGGCGCCATCAGATGACGTCCCAGAGAGCGTCCCACAAAGTAAGCAAAGATGTCTCCCGCCCAAACCAGCAGCAGCAGGTAGAGCAGCAGAAACGCACCCGACCACTGCTGGCGAATCTCCACCAGCATACCCATGGGCAGCGCGACATAGGTAAAGGCAAAAACCGAAGCCGCCGCTGCCGGATAGGAGCGGCTCAAGTCGTCACGGCGCATGCCAATAGTCAGGAAAACAAAGGGCGCGATGGCCGCGGCGAATCCCAGGCTGTAAACAAAAATCGCCGTGGCCACGAGTGGCGTGCTGTTGCCGGGGTTGATGGCCAGCAGAACAAAAAACAGGGCGACAAAAACGTAAGTGGGCTTGTAGAACGGCTTGACGCCGTAAGCTTCCGTCAATTTCAGAAACTCGTTTACCGTGAGCAACGCCACCACGGCCGCGACCACCGCCAGCAGCAGAACCGGAGCATGCAGAATCAACACCAGGACAATGGGGATCAGGACCACTGCCGTGGCGATGCGCTTGATCAGAGGCCAGTCTCCTCTAGCTCAGGGATGCGTTTGCCGGGTGATGGGAATGGTCTTCGAGCAGGCCGCCGTAGCGCCGCTCGCGCTTTTGGAACTCGGCGATGCTTTCAAGCAGGTGCACGCCGCGGAACTCCGGCCACAAAGTCGGAGTGACATAGATCTCCGAATACGCCAGCTGCCACAAAAGAAAATTGCTCAGCCGCATCTCGCCGCTGGTGCGAATCACCAGGTCAGGATCGGGGAGGTTGCGGGTGTAGAGGTGCCGGCAGACGGCTTCTTCATCAATCCTTAGGTGCTCGATTCCCCCGTTGCGCGCGGCGGCATCCACCAGCGAGCGCATGGCATCGACAATTTCCGTTCGAGCACTGTAGTTGAGCGCCAGAGTGAGCACCATACCCTTGTTTTGCGCGGTCCCCTTTCGCGCCCACTCCATGCGCTCCTGCACCGCCTGCGGCAACTCGTGTTGCCGTCCGATGTATTCCAGCCGGATGTTGTTTTTGTTCAGCGTGGGCAGCTCCTGCTTCAGGTAGCGTCCCAGCAGCCCCATCAGAAAATCCACTTCGCTCTTGGGACGCTTCTTCCAGTTCTCCTCGGAAAAAGCGTAGAGGGTGAGCGCGGGGATGCCGATGCGCGCCGCAGTTTCGACCGTCGAGCGCACGGAAGCGACTCCGGCACGGTGTCCGGCCACGCGAGGCAAATGTCGGCGCCTGGCCCAGCGGCCGTTTCCGTCCATGATGATGGCGATGTGTTTTGGCAGCCGATCCGGGTGCAGCCGCTGGTAAACTTCAGCTTCCTTGCGGTCGAGCCCGGCGGGAATCGTAGCGTGCAAGCGTAACCTCTGCTGTTTGTTCAAGCTACCACAGCCGCCGGGACTTCTGCAATGACGCAAAGTACTCTGTGGAAAATAACAGTATTCGGCTTACCGCCGAGACCGAGACCCAACGAAAAAAACATTGCCGGAAACCAGGAAACCACTGAGGACGGGCGTCCTCGTCCGTCGGATCAACCCTGCGCCTCGGCCGGCACCACCTGGAGTTCAAGCTTTTCCGTGTAGCGCAGCACGGTGAGCCGGTTGCTCATGCCTACCCGGGCGTCGGTCAGCAGGCGATGCAGATCGTCCACGCCCGCCACCGCTTTGCCGTCGAGCGCGATGATGACGTCGCCTTCGCGCAGTCCCGCTTTCCCCGCCGGGCTCCCGTTTCCCACCGACATCACGACCACGCCCGTTTCCTGGGGCAGGTCGTAGAAGCGAATCAGGCGCCGGTGCAGCGGCACAGTTTGCGCCTCGACTCCGATGTGGCTGCGGCGGATGCGCCCGTCGCGCAGCAGGCGGCTGGCTACAAACTTGGCCGTGTTGATGCCGATGGCGAAGCACAAGCCTTGTGCCAACTGGATCATCGCCGTGTTCACGCCTACTACTTGTCCGTCGGAGGTGACCAGCGGCCCGCCCGAGTTCCCGGGATTGAGAGAGGCGTCGGTCTGGATCACGTCGTCAATCAGCCGCCCGGAGTAGGAACGCAGCGAGCGGCCGAGCGCGCTCACTACGCCCGCTGTGACGGTGTACTGAAAGCCATAAGGGTTACCGATCGCGATGGCCAGTTGTCCCACGCGCAGCTTCTGCGAGTCGCCCAGGGTGGCGGGCGCGAGTTGCGGCGCGTCAATGCGGATAACTGCAAGGTCGGTCGCGGGATCGTCGCCGATCACCGAAGCCGGGAAGCGTCGGCCGTCGGCAAGGGAAACGTCAATGCGGTGTGCGCCGTGCACCACGTGGCTGTTGGTGAGGAGGAGGCCATCGGGCGTGAAGATAAAGCCTGAGCCGCCGCCCTGCCGCTCGCGCGGTTCGCCGGAGCGGCTGCGTCCGGCGGTCTGCGTGACATCAATTTTGGCCACCGAGGGGCTGACCTTTTCGGCGGCGCTGACTACCGCGTTCGAATAGGCGTCGAGCAAGGCGGCATCATCGTGCGTGCCCGCGCGCGCGGGTTGCACCGTGGCGTCAGAAGAATCAGAAATCGGAAGTACGTTGTCTTGAATCACAATGGCTAGATGAAGGTACGGCAACCGAGGATTCAAGGATAGACCTGACGGGACGGGCGGGGATAGACGTCCTCCATCGCTGTCTTTCCCAAAATGGGTACTACTTTGCGCGCAGCCGGGTCGTCTCGTTCGGCAGGAGGCAGGCCTTGGAGGCTGCCGCCAGTTCCTGGTCCAGCTGGCTTCCCATGGCTGCCAGTTGCTGTGCGCTCAGGTGTTGCTGCAGCCCTTCAAAGAGCTGGCGTTCTTCCTTCCGGATGTGCCGCGAAAGGCTCGCGGCGAACTCCCGCAGCCCGGGCTGGTCGAGTGTGCGTGTGGAGGCGCGGGAGAAAAAGTCACGCAGGCTCCGGTGCTCGTCGCGCAGTTCGCGGACCAGGGCTCCGAGATCAGGTAATTGCTCTGCCGCGGGGAACAGGACTCTCTCTTCGGCGGAGAAGTGAACCTCGATTTCCTGCTCGAAGATCTGTTGGATCTCTGCCAGCCAGGGTTCAACTGCGGTGTTTTCGCTTTGCGTTCCGCGATCGATGCGCACGCAGAGCGCGAGCGCGTGCTGATGTTGGTGAGAGAGGGGGATGAGGTTTTTGTCGCGCAGCACGGGAATATTATCGCCGCAATGGTTAATCCTGACCACTAGGGCAAACAGCGAAAACCTCGACGGCCGTTCGGGCGGGGGCGGTCCCTGCGTGAGTTGTACAGGGCGGGACGGGCGGGGTGCCCGTCCCGCGCGTGAACTGTCTTACTCGGCGGTGGCGGCCTCGGCCATGCGAGCGTCGGTGGGACGCATGGTCAGCCAGTCGGTGCGTACGCGGTCCCACTCCTGGATCAGCAAACCGTAAGACTCGAAGAAGTTACGAATCCGCAGGCGCGACCAGCCGACGACTTCCTCAAGGATCGGGGCCAGCACGGCGAGCGCGTTGGTGCTGATAACGGTTCGCTTGGCGACTTGCGAGATGTGTTTGGCGCCGGAGACGGCGATGGTGTAACCATCGCGCACGTTGACATGCAACATGACGTGCAGGTCGGAACTGCCGTCGCCACTGTAGATGATGTGATCGGGGCCGATCTTGTGCTCCGCCTGCAACTGGTCAAGCACGGCGACTTTGCCGTAACCCGCCGTGGCGCGCACGATGCTGTCGATTTCGCCCGTCTCGGTGTAGCGGAATTCGGTGCCGTAGATGTGGCTGGGCGGGACGACGCCCTCCAGCGCCGAGCTGATCACTTCCACCGGCGCCGCCGAGAGCACGTAGAAATCGAAGTGATAACCTTCAATTCCGTTGTTAAGAATCTGGGAGAGCAGTTCGATGTTTTCTTTCAAACGGATGCGCTTGCCCACCTCATAGAGATGTTCTTTGCGCACGCGGGAGCGGAATTCGGGATCATGCAGCAACAGATAAGCTAGCTCCGCGCCCTGTTGCACCAGGTTGAGCTTGGCCATGCCGCGCGCCTTGCGCTCGAACTCGTCGGTGGGAATGCCGACCAGTTCGCTCAGCACATACCCGGAATCGTTGAAGGTCAATGTCTGATCGAAGTCGCTGGCAAAGAGATATTGCTTCAGTGCTTTGTCTGCCATGTATTTTATTAGATTCAATCGGGCGGAGAATGACAAATGAAAATCTTGTATATTTCCCATCCGAAAATAAGCAGCATCTGGGCTAAAGTGGTCATAAAACTGGGGAACTTGGAAAGCGTCAGCAGCGTAGAGGTTACTGGGGAAGAACATGCGCAGCGTCATTCTCACCGGGTCCGCGCTGCTTGCGGTGCTGTCTGTGGCGCAGGAGCCGATTCGCGTCGATGTGAAGCTGGTGAACGTCGCTTTTTCCGCCCGCGACGGGCGCGGCGCGCTGGTCGACAACCTCACCCGCGACGATTTCGAAGTCTTCGAAGATGCGGTGCCGCAGAAGATATCTTTTTTCGCGCGCAGCGCCGATGTGCCTCTCACGCTGGGATTGATTGTCGACGCCAGCGGCAGCCAGGAGCGCTTCTCCAGGCAGCACCAGCACGATCTGGAAGTTTTTCTAAAGGAGGTATTGGGGCCGAAGGACCGCGCGTTCATGGTCTGCTTTGGGAACCAGCTGCGCCTGGTGAGCGACTTCTCACAGTCTCCCGCGGATCTGCTCGAAGGACTCGATCAATTCGATCATCGGGAACGGCACTTTCCGGAGCTGGGACCGAAGGAGTCGCGCGACCTAGGCACGGCCTTTTACGATGCGATCTATTATCCGGTTGCCGAGAAGCTGGCGGATCAGAGCGGGCGCCGGGCGCTGCTGGTGTTCAGCGACGGGGAAGACAATTCCAGTTCGCACGACATGATGACCACCATCGAAGCCGCGCAGGCGGCCAACGTGCTGGTCTACACCATCCGCTACACGGAGAAACATCATGACAGGCTGACCGCGCGCAACAAGTACGGTATTCGCGTGATGGAGCGCATTGCGAAAGAGACCGGGGGCACGCAGATTGATGCCGAGACCACCGATCCCCACACCTACTTCCGGCAGATTGCCGAGGAGCTGCGGTCGTCGTATGAGCTGGCGTATTACCCGACGAATCCGCTAAAGGACGATACGTTCCGCAAGATCGTGATCCGGCCCCGGGCTCCGGGGCTGACCGTGCATGCGAAGACGGGGTATTTCTCGCGGTAGGGGTCAGCATCAGTTGTCAACACTCGGCTATCAGCACTCAGCATTTCAGGTACCAGCGGTCCGAGATGAAGAGGCGGTGGTGAGCACTGGATCCGTCCCTGCGCTCGGGACAACGACGCCGTCATAACGAAAACCAGACTGGCTGAGTGCTGATGGCTAACGGTGACCGCTGCTTTACTAATTCCCTCCCTGCATTGAGAATGGACGGTTCGCCTGCCCATTCCGGCTCGACTGAGCACTCCGCGGCAGGCATAGGAGCACTTATGTCCGCTACCGGAGAGCTTATCCGCCTGATTAATTACATTGACGATGTGAACACCACACTGCGACGCATCAGTGCCTCTGTTCCGGGGCTGGAGGCGGAGGAGCGCAAGCGCCTGGCCGAGAGTTTGCGGGCCGCGGCTAACAATTTCTCTAGCGTCCTGGCACAAGTCGAGAAAGGGGCGTAGCGGTGGCCGAGGTCAAGACCATAGCCGTCATCGGCGCGGGCATCATGGGTCGGGGGATTGCGCACGTGGCCGCGCTGGGCGGCTACCGGACGGTCCTCGAAGACCTGCTGCCCAACGCCTTGCGCAAGGCGGAGAGCGAAATCCGCAGCAATCTCGACAAGGCGGTCGAACTGGGGAAAGTGTCGGCTGGCGACGCTGACGCGGCCTTCAAACGGCTGGAGTATGCGGGCAGCGTGGAAGAAGCGGCGCGCCAGGCCGATCTGGTGATCGAAGCGGTGCCCGAGGAGATGGAGTCGAAGATTGAGATCTTCACCCTGCTAGACAAGATCTGCCGTCCGGGCACGATTCTGGCCTCGAACACATCGTCGCTGAGCGTTACCGAGATCGCCGGCGTGACGTATCGGGCGACGAAATGTATCGGCATGCACTTTTTCAATCCCGTGCACAAGATGAAGCTGCTCGAGGTGGTGCGGGCTCTAGAGACCGATGACGATACTGTGGCCGCGGCCGCCGAAGTCGGACGCCGCATGGGGAAGGAAGTAGTGGTGGTCAAAGAGGCGCCGGGGTTCATCACCAGCCGCATCAACGCCATGATCGGGAACGAAGCGTTCTACATGCTGCAGGAGGGAATTGCCTCGCCGGCGGATATTGATAAGGCGTTGAAGCTGGGTTTGAACCACCCCATGGGGCCGTTTGAGCTGGTGGACCTGGTGGGACTGGATACGCGGCTGCACATTCTCGAGTATCTGCATAAGAGTCTGGGGGAGAAGTATCGTCCGGCGCCGCTTCTGGTGCAGTACGTGAAGGCGGGGCGGTTGGGACGGAAGGCGGGGCGGGGAGTGTTTGAATATCCTGAGGGAAAGTGACGGGGCGTCCCTGCCAGACGCGGAACGCCGCTGGCGCGGGCCGGGCGGGCGAGGCGCCCGCCCCCTCGTGAGTTGTGGCGAAGCTTACTTGTTGATGTCTTCTTTGGCGTCCAGGCGTTTGGCGAGGCCCTCCAGTTGGGGCTTCTGGCCATCGGGCGCGGCCGCCATCGCCAGTTTCAGCTCTTTGCTGGCATCTGGGAAGTTACCTTGCGCGGAGTACATGCGGCTGAGGCCGACGTGTACGATCCAGCTGTCGGGGTTCCGTTTCGCATTCTCCCTGAAAATTTCGAAGGCTTCGGCCTGCTTGCCTTCGCCCTGCAGACCGCGGGCGTAGAGGTGCATCTGCACGGCATTGGCCTTTGCCAGCGCCAGCTTTCTGGTCTTGTCGGCCTCGTCTTTCTTGCCCAGCCCGTCGAGAGCTTGTGATTTCGCCAGCAGATTCTCGTAGCGCTGTTCGATCTCGAGGGATTTGTCGGAATACTTGAGGGCATCGTCGTAGTCATACTTTTCCGTCAGCAGGTAGTTGGCAGAGTCGTTCCATCCGTCCCAGGTGTATTGCTGCAGCCCGCGCAGCTGGCTGCGCAGATTGTCGGCGACGATCTCGTGGGTGTTGACGCCGATGCGCACGGGAACAGCGACCTTCTCCCAGCGCAGCGTGAGGACAGCGCTGTCGGGTTTGATGTTGTCGAAGTCGTAGGTCAGGGCTTCGTGCATGTCGGTGGCTTCGGGCTTGACGTTGACGCGCAGCGCATCTTCCTCCTGTTTGTAAGTGAAGCTGCCCCAGGCGGTGTAGACCTTGGAAAAGATGACGGTCCATCCATTTTCGTTGGGGATCATGTGCAGGCCGTAAGTTCCAGCGGGCAGGGCCTGGCCTTCGATGGTGACTGCATCGGGGAAGCGGACGGTGGTGTTTTCATTGGCCCCGGCGCGCCAGACCTGTCCGTAGGGAACAAGATTGCCCCAGATTTTTCGTCCGTTGACCAGGGGGCGGGAGTAGTTGACCGTTATGTCGGTGATGCCAATGCGCTGGGTGAGCAGTGCGTGCTGGCTGGGACGCGGCAAATTCATCAGCGCCGACTGAGCCAGAGCGGGCAGGACTGAGGTTAGGGCTACACAAAACAACACACTCCAAATGTATCGTTTCGCCATGATGGCTCCTCCAATTGAAGTCAAAA
>DATFTE010000124.1:0-2391 GCA_035262225.1 Terriglobales bacterium | reverse complement strand
TCGAGTCGTTT
Source organism: Terriglobales bacterium (assembly GCA_035262225.1). GTDB lineage: Bacteria > Acidobacteriota > Terriglobia > Terriglobales > Acidobacteriaceae > DATFTE01. The sequence continues at coordinate 2,380 of DATFTE010000124.1, read as the reverse complement.
CACGTCGAGATGAACCGGGCGTCGTCGCAGCTCGTGAACTGCCTGTTCAAGATACCCGAGACCAAGGCCCTGGAAATCGACGTCGAGGACGAAGTGAAGATGCCGGTCAAGGGAGGACATGCCTATGCGGCTCGGTGAGCCGGCCAAAATGCAGGCAGCCATCAACATCACGCCGCTCGTCGACGTGGTGCTGGTGCTGCTGATCATCTTCATGGTGATGGCGCCGCAGATGCGCAAGGGACCGGACGTCAACCTGCCGAACACGACGAAACCGAACTCGCAGGGCGACGAGAGAGGCCGAATCCTGGTCTCCATAGACGAGGCTGGCGGGCTGTGGATCAACGATCGGCCCGTCGCACCTGAGCATTTCGATGAAACTCTCCGTGCTGCGGTGGGCGCCGAGCCGAACCCCAGGGTCGTGATCCGGGGCGATGCAAAGCTCAATTTCCGCCAGGTCCGGGAGGCCATGGTCGCGGTCGAGCAAGCCGGCTTTCGCGGGGTGGGGCTGATCGCCAAGCGCTCCGGCGCGGAAGGAAAGTGACATCATGCAGTTCAATAGCAATGATTCCGTTTCTAGTCTGCAGTCCGAAATCAACATCACTCCGCTTGTCGACGTGGTGCTCGTGCTGCTGATCATATTTATGGTCGTCGTGCCACTCCTGATGGAGGGCTACGACGTCGATATCCCTCGAGCCTCCGCCGATACGTCGGCTCAGGTCGCCGAATCCCAATTGATCCTGAGCATCGGGTCCGCGGCGTGCCCCATCCTCGTGCCGCCAGCGGAGGAGGGGATACCGAAGAACTGTCAGGTGACCCTAGCAGATCAAAAGATCCCTGCAGCCGAATTACCTTCGCGAGTGGCGCAGATTCTCGGCCGTCGGCCAGCGGAGCAGCGCGCGCTGTTCCTGGCCGTCGACGATCACCTGAACTACGAGGGGGTTCTACGCATCATTGATCTCGCGAAGTCGGGCGTTGAGGATTTGAAGATCGAATTTGTCGCGGCCGATTGAGGTGGCTGCTCGGTGACAACCATGGAAGCGATGAACACTTTCAAAAGATCCGGAGCTCCTACGGCCCGCAGCATGGCGAAGAGCGTGGCGATCCATATCTTCGTGCTGGCCGTGCTGATGGTCATACCGGCGCAAGCGCTGTTTCGCAGCGCGCCCCCTAATAAGGAACTCGACATCGTTTTCTATCGTCCACCGGAGATCGCCGTCACGCCACAAGCCGTTTCGCGTCCGATGCAGCGAGCGGCGAGTGAGGCCGGGTCTATGCGCGGAGCGCCTGCGCCCGCGCTGAAACCGAAACCGAACGCGACGGGTCCAGACTTGCCGGGCAAAGCGGAACTCCCACCAGGTCCGGAGTTGGGCTTGCCAGTGGAGGCAAAGTCGAAGGTGGCAAACGCCGGCATCCTGGCGCTCAAGGACAAGATCGCCAGCCTGGCACAGGATACCGTCGTGGTGCCGCTCGGAGCCGATGCGCGTCACGTTGCTGCCGATGATGTGGGCCGACCCTCGGCACGATCTCTGTTGACGAGCAATGCGCCGGGATCGAGCGGTGGCATCAACGTCGCCTCCCTGAGCCGCAGTGTGGGAGGCGGTGGCGGAGGAAGTGGTGGCGGAGGAAACGGCGGCGGCGGTGTGGGTGGGCACGGCGCCGGCTCTGGCAATGGCGTAGGCGGCGGGATTGGTGGGGGAGGAGGCCGCGCAGTCAGCCCCATCACTGGGATCACTGGCGCCGACCGACCGAAGGCGCGCGGCGGCCCGGGACCCGCCCGCACGGACGAAGAAATACAGATCGTGTTCGACCGCTACAAGGCGTCGTTCTATCGGCTGTACAACCGGGAGCTGCGCAATAACCCAGCCCTGAAAGGCCAGATGGTACTGCGCCTGACGATCGAGCCGGACGGTAGCGTGTCGATGTGCACGCTGCAGTCGACTGACATGGATGCGCCGGACCTCGCCACGCAGGTCGTTGGCCGCGTCCGGACAATCAATTTCGGCGCGAAGGATGGTGTGCCGGCGGTGACGATCGTGTACCCGATCGACTTCCTGCCAGCGGCGTGAAGCCGGCAGAAGCGGAATGGCAAGGATGCCAGGAGGTTTGGAGAAGCTGCGAATCTGATCAGTTAAGTTCGACGCGATTTTGACAAAGGCAAAGCCATCGAAAGATGGCCACGCAAAGTCACCGGTCTAACGGGGCCAGGGGGACCCTACGACGGCGGGACCGCCGGAATCCAGTCCAGGCGCGGACTGCCTTTCCCCGACGAAATTCCCTTGGTGAGGGGACGAGGGCGGAGATGAGTTCCAGCGACACGAACAATGCGAGGCCGAGCGGCAGCAGGATCAGAATCCTGCTGTTCCTCTTCGCACTGTTGCTG
>DATFTE010000123.1:0-8878 GCA_035262225.1 Terriglobales bacterium | reverse complement strand
TTCGTCAATTTGGCGTTTGACCGATTCGAGGTTGAACGAGGCGGGCTCCTGCATCGGCGGAAAATCGACCGCCGTCTCCGCCAACGCGACGACTTTCTGCTGCACCTCGACGAAACGCCAGAACTCACGAGCAAAGAAGCCGTTCACATAACCCGGGGCAGAGTCGTTCCAAGACTGACCACGCAGCGCGGGTGTCCGTTCGAAAGGGTCTTGGCGGAGGTTGACGACGCTCGGCATGTCTGTAGTGGTCTTTTCGTTGGGCCAGCCGAAGGGTTGTTGATAGAACTGAAACTTGAAGTCATCAATGCGGACAGCGCCAAGGTGCGCCCCGCCGAAGTACCAGACCTCGTGGCGCTTCGAAGGCCCTTCGCTCAATAGCAGGTCAAGCTGATTGTAGCCGTCCAGATGGTTCTTGTAGGTCCGGTCCCCGAGCGTCACACCTTGGAGTAGCTGCTCGGTGATATTGGGGTTCCCTGCTGCTGCCGCAAACGTTGGCAGCCAATCGAGGCCGGAGATTAGAGCATTCTCAACAGTGCCCGGCTTGATTTTGCCTGGCCAGCGAATGATCGCCGGCACCCGGAAGCCGCCTTCGTACACGGTGCCCTTGGTGGCTTTGAACGGCGTCATTCCGCCGTCCGGCCAAGTAAAGACTTCTGCTCCGTTGTCGGTAGTGAAGACGACGATAGTGTTCTCTGCTTCGCCGATGTCCTCCAGGTGCTTTAACAGCGCGCCGACACTATCATCCATCTGGGCCATGCCGGCCTCTTGCAGACCGTAATTGGTCCGATTGTTCATCATCGCCTGATATTTCGGTGGGATGAAGGTCCAAACGTGCATGCGGGTGGTGTTGTGCCAGATGAAGAACGGCTTCCCATCCCTCTTTGCCTTGTCCATGAAACCGTTGCTGGCCTGGACGAGCACGTCGTCGAACGTCTCCATGTCGTATCTGGCCTTGCGTCCCTCCTGCCAGTCCTGCCGGCCGCTCATCTTCGGGAACGGCGCCAGCGGACCTTCATCTACGATCCGCTGCTTGCCGATCTTTCCCCAGCGGGGCTGCACAGTCGGATCGTCCATGTCAGTTGCATAGGAATGTACGAGATTGCGCGGCCCATACTTGTCGATCCAGTCCTGCGGATAGCTGTACCAGTAGGGATCTGACATCGCATCGAGGTGATAGAGATAACCGAAATACTCATCGAAGCCGTGCACCGTCGGCAGATATTTGTTCAAGTCACCTAGGTGGTTCTTACCGAACTGTGCCGTCTCATAGCCGAGCGACTTCAGAACCGTGGCCACTGTCACCGCTTGGTCCGGGATGCCCACATCCGCCCCTGCTTGGCCGACAGTAGTCAGCCCGGTGCGGATGGGGAGTTGACCGGTGATGAAGTTCGCACGGCCCGCGGTGCAACTCGCCTCCGCATAATAGTCGGTGCATATCATGCCTTGCGAGGCTAGTTGGTCGAGGTTCGGTGTCTTGCCCGACATCATGCCCCGGTGATACGCACCGATGTTGAACCAGCCGACATCGTCTCCCATGATGAAAAGTATGTTCGGCGGCCGCTGCTTCTGCGCGGCTGACGGCGAGCTCGCCACCAACGCGGAAGCGAACATCAGGCCGAGGTAGACATTCCTCATCACGCTCATGGTTTTCCTCAGCATTGCTGCCCGCATCGACCGGCAGCCAGCGCCCAACGACGAGCGCGTCCGCCCTCTTCAAAAATTTAACACTGACCGAGCGTGCGGCTCGGCTGGACACAAAATCTCAGTCGAGCTTTTGGGGATGTCAACGCTGCCGCCTGCTCCGCTTCGCCGTTCCAGCAGACACCGCCGAACTGAACGGACAAACAGCACACGTTGTGCTCTCTCATCATTCATCAGTCCTTTCTCTCTCGAACGATACAGCGAAATCCGACATGGCTGGTCGAAGTGTCGATCGGTTGAGCGTGGCGCGCTGCTGGGCGATAACGGCGACAGTAGTTCGGTGCGCAAAGATGCGATCCACCCTTAATCACCTTGCGCGGAATTTTTATATGAGGCATGCACGGATCGTAGCTTTCCTCTTCGCGCCCACCTCTTGGGCTCTTGGGAATGCAGCACGCCTTCGGCATATCACCTTCGTGCGTCGCGGCGTACCAGTCGGTGGTCCACTCCCACACATTGCCGATCATGTCGTGAATGCCGTATCCGTTTGGCGGGAACGCATTCACCGGCGACGTGCGCTCATAGCCATCTTCTGCCTGGTTCAAGCGCGGAAACTCCCCCTGCCAGGTATTGGCCATGTGCTTTCCTCCCGGCGTGAACTCGTCTCCCCACGCATATTCTGCGTTTTCGAGCCCGCCCCGGGCAGCAAATTCCCATTCTGACTCCGTTGGCAGTTCCTTGCCCGCCCACGTGGCGTAGGCGAGCGCATCCGAATAGGCGACATGCACCACCGGATGATCGTCGAGACCGTGGATGTCGGTCTTGGGACCGTAGGGGTGACGCCAGTTCGCTCCTTTAAGGAGCGACCACCATTCCCCCCAACAATGCAGGTCAACAGGCCCTATCGGAGGAGTGAACACCAGCGAGCCGGCATAGATCATGCGTGCCTGCGCACCCGGATAATGTTTGGGGTCAGGCGGAATCTCCGCGACCGTGACATGGCGTGTCGCCTTCACGAACTCCTTGAATTCTCGATTGGTGACTGGATGGCAATCCACGCGAAAGGCGCCGACCGTTACGACGTGGGCCGGAGCCTCCTCCGGATAATGCGTGTCCGAACCCATACGGAATGTACCGCCGGGTATCCAGATCATATCTTGAGACTTCATATTTTCCAGGTCCTCGCCCGGGCTCGAAGGGGCCGTTACGGTTCCTCCTGTGCAGGGACCCTGGGTCGCCGAGCGCAGGCTGCTCTGGATGGCAGGACTCAGCAGCGACAACAATTCTGCTGACGAATTTGTTTCAATTTCCAGGAAATATATATCGTCCGTGCATCGCGCCGTTGCTGCGATTCCTCAATCGCTGAACGCACCGGCGTAGCCCCAAAGTCGCGAATGCCTCATTGAACCTTCGCGTCTGCAGTGGGTCTCAACAGCGTCGATCTTGCAGTGCGCCGGCCATTTCCGGTCTAACCCCGACAGCCGACATGTCGACGAGCGCTGGATTTCGTCGGCATGGGGCCAAGAAAGCGATCGGTGACGTTGCCTTACTAAGCTAGTCCAGCCTCACTCCCGTTTTGCTGCCACGGCCCTGGATTGAGAACTGCTCCCGAAACCTTTACCCCCTGCGTCCCCTAACGAAGGCAATCCGAGTGTGGTCGCCGTCGGTCACATAGAATTCTGTGCTCGACTTCGCTGCCACACGGACCGGATGTCCTTCCTCGGAGTCGAGGATTGGCCAAAGTCCCGCTGACTCGATCAGGAGTTTGCCGGTTTCGAGCCGAACCCGTAACCCGACACCGGGAACGGGGATCACGTCGCGCACGACAATGAGCTCGAGCGTCTATTCGATCACCCTGCTGGTGCAGCCGGAACGAAGCGGTCGTTCCCCAATTAGTAGTGTTGAGATAGCCGGACCAAGACAATGGATGGCCAGTTGACCGGGCTCGGATTGCCAGACCAACGAATTGGATTCCGAGAAAGCCAAGCCATTGAACGGAAAGGACGCCACCATGTCAGATACAACCAAGCAGCAGGACTGGATCAAACCGGTGGCGATCGCGATCCCTAAGGGGGATTCTTCAAAGATAAGGCCGAGCAGGGCAGATACGGCACGATCTTCCCCAAAAGTCCAGCTTGTTATGGCTTTTCCATCGTCGCGAAGGTCGTCCCCGGAAGGGAGGAGGTGTTCTACGAGTATGCCAAGAACATAGAAAAGGCGGTAGCGGACCAGCCCGACTGCCTCGCCATACTCAAGCTGCACTACCTGCGTTGGGTGCTCTTCCCCATCAAAGGGGAGACCTACTTCATGTATCAGGGCATCTTCGACACCGACTTCGACAAATACACCGAGGACGCCGTAAGCCTCTTCACGAAGCTTGGCATCAAAACGGTCTTTGAAAATCTCGAAGGCTTTCCAACTGACTGGCAGACGAATGCTCCGGCATTCATCAAGTTCGTCCGAGACCACCAGTGCCCCAGCTTCCTCGAGTACGGCGAGTATCCCTACGTGAGTGCTGACAAAATCAAGAAAGCACTCAAGCTCAAGGCGGCTTTCTCGGACATGCTTGACCAAATGCAGTGATGCACCGCGCGGCGCGCCATGCTTGAAAACGAAGACATCCAGCACATCCTGCTGACTCGGACGCCCGCGCTCACAGGGCGATATGAATTTCTTTCGTTTCGCAACGCCATGAGCGCACGGGTCTGGCTGTCGGCAATTCTTGAAACGGTGCAGTCGGCTGCGGAGGTTCAGGCTTCGGTCAGCCAGGACAAGCGCTGGGTGACAGTGGCCTTCACCTGGAATGGGCTCCGCGCCCTCGGCGTGGACGAGGCTTCGCTGGCGACGTTCCCCGACGAGTTCAAGCAAGGTATGGCCGCGCGCGCGGAGATTCTCGGCGACACCGGCGAGAATCATCCTGACAAATGGGTAGGCGGCCTCGCCCGCGCGGACCTTCACGCCATCGCCATCCTGTTCGCCCGCGACGCCGCCGAACGCGCACGCTGCCAGACAGAGCACGAAAAACTCATCGCGCAATGCAAAGGCGTCGAGGTGCTCTCGACGCTTGATCTGGAGGCGACACCGCCATTCGACTATGAGCACGACCACTTCGGCTACCGCGATCGGCTCTCGCAGCCGGTCATTGAAGGCGCGGGCGAGGTGCCGACGCCCGGCTCCGGCGTGCCGCTCAAGCCGGGAGAGTTCATCCTCGGCTATCCGGACGAAGACGGACCGCCCGCCAATCTGCCGCAACCCAGAATTCTTTCTCACAACGGCAGCTACATGGCCTATCGCCGCCTCCAGGAGCATGTGGGCATGTTTCGCGACTTCCTGCGCCGGCACGGTCAGACCCGCGAAGACCAGGAACTCGTGGCGGCGAAACTCATGGGTCGCTGGCGCAGTGGCGCGCCGCTTGTGCTGGCGCTGGACAAGGACGATCCGGCGCTCGGCGCCGATCCGAAACGGAACAATGACTTCAACTACAAGGACACGGATCCGCATGGGTATGCGGTACCGCTCGGCGCTCACATACGCCGCATGAATCCCCGCGACACGGCAGCGAACATGAACCGCCGCCGCATGATCCGTCGCGGCGCCACCTACGGCCCGCACCTGCCGGAGGACGCGCCGGATGACGGCGTGGAGCGCGGTATCGCCGCTTTCATAATCTGCGCGAGCCTCATCCGCCAGTTCGAATTCGCCCAGAACGTCTGGGTCAACGACCGGAATTTTCGCGAGCTCGGTAACGAACGCGACCCGATCATCGGCACGCAGGACGGCACGCTCGAATACAAAATCCCGAAGCGTCCGATCCGCAAAAAAATCATGGGCCTGCCCGCCTTCACCACCGTGAGAGGCGGGGCTTACTTCTTTCTCCCTGGCATCAAGGCGCTGGGATATCTCGCGAAACTTGGCGATGTCCGCCAGGCTTAGGTCCTAGGAATAAAGAGAAAAAATGAAGGGAACAGCCATGAGCACGCTGCCGCCAGCACGCACGTACAACCAAAATCACATCCGCCGCAAATACACACCCGGCAAACGCCGCCTGAGCATCTACTGGACGTGGAGCTACCCGTGGGAATCCCAGCGCGATCCCGCGGCGATGGAAAACCGCTTATCCACGATGACCGAAGTCCGCACCGTGCTGTGGCCAAACTACGAGACTCCGGAGTGGAGTGCGGCACATTTCCTCCAGGGGATTGCGGGCACGCTGGAACTGTTCCACCGCTCCACGCTCAGCTTCCAGCAAATTGCCGGTGAAGCCACCGGCCATCCGGTCGCTGTGTTCCAGCGCATCGACCAGGCGGGATTCAAACTGCCGATTGACGAACGAATTCTGGCCGACACCGACACCCTCATGGTGTTCGGACTGGACCACCTGCTTTCCGAGCAGGAGGCCGCACCGGAAGAAGTTGCTGCGATCCGCGAGTGGCTCCAGCGCGAAGGCACCTGTCTGTTACTCGCGCCGCACCACGATGTCGGCTTCACCGACGATCTAAAGCGGCGCCAGATGGAATACCTCCACCACGGCGACGCGCTGGTGCCGCGCCAGCAGCGCTTCGGGCAATACACCCGTTCGCTCATGAAGGCGCTCGACGTCCCGGTGCACAATACCTACGGACTCCGTCCGGCGGTGGTCAAAGGCACCAAGGAGATCGCTCCCCTCACGGCGTTCCGCGACATCGACAAGCTGGGCCTGCTTAAAAACGTCCCTACGTTCAATTTCCATCCGCACCTGCCGCATTACGAACTGACTACCAAGGACACTAAGTCGGTGCATCTGCTGGCGCGCCAACCCATTGATCTCGACCGTCCGCATCCTTTCAGCGCGGCCGGCAACACGGAGTTCAACTGCTTGCTCTGGATGCCACCAAATACACAGTGTGCCGGAGATATCGTGCTGGTGGACTCGACGAACTTCACCACACTCTTTGGCGGTACTGACAGCCTGGAAAATTTTTGGTGGAATCTGGCCATGATGAAATGAACGCTGGCACCGAATGGCAGTCTGGAGTGCTTCTCCGCCGAATACGAGCCGCAGACGCTGACGTGTCCGCCAGATGGGATCGCGCTCCAGGTCTTCAGGGGCCTTGGAAGGCGACCCGAGCCAGCGCAACCGTTGGACGGGTCGTGCGCCAAAACATGGTGGGGAGATGATCGCCCGCACGGCCGCCTGATCCGCGATGACCAATGTCATGGAGACGCTCGTCTTCATTTGCCTTGCAAAAAACTGTCATCACCCGCCGTCAAGGCTGATGGCGATCTTGCCTATCGAATTGCGTCCCACGAGCATGGCGATGCCTTCCGCAGCCCGTGCGAAAGGCAAGACGAGGGAGGGCCGAGGGCGCAGCGCGCCTGAGCGCAGATAAGGCAGCATCGCTCCGACCTGGCGCGCGAAGGCATCCGGAACGCGCCGCAGCTCGTCGCCCCAGAATATGCCGCGGATGTCGCAGCCCTTCAACAGCGCAAGGTTCAACGGCAACCTCGGAATGCCGGCCGTAAAGCCGACGACCAGATAGCGACCGCGCCAGCCCACGGCGCGCAGGGCCGGCTCAGCATAAAGTCCGCCGACAGGGTCGACGACAATGTCGAAGCCTTGCGATCCGCTTGCGGCTTTGAGCGCGGCGCCGAAGTTTCTTTGGCCTTCTTCGTCCATTTCGGACGGATAGGGGACGGCAATATGCGCGCCGGCCCGGGCAGCGGCCTCGCGCTTGGCTGTGCTGCTTGCCGCCGCCACCACCTGTGCGCCGAACGCCTTTGCGACCTCGCAACCGGCTTGGCCGATGCCGCCGCCGGCGCCGAGCACGAGGACTTTGTCTGCGGCTTTTATGTCGCCGCGTTCAACCAGCGCATGCCAGACCGTGCCGTAGACGAAAGAAAAAACTGACGCGGAAGCGAAGTCGATCTCGTCAGGGATGACAGCGCAACGCGATGCGTCGACGGCGACCTGCTCCATCAATGCGCCTGAAAGCGTGACCCCGACAACCCGGTCGCCCTGCTTGAAGCCTTTGACGCCTTCGCCCGTCGCAAGCACCGTTCCTGCCAGCTCACCGCCCGGTGCGAACGGGCGATGGGGCCGGAGCTGATACTTGTCTTGTATGATCAATGTGTCGGGGAAGTTCAGGCCGACCGCCCGCGTGCGCACGAGGACTTCGCCTTTTCCCGCGGCAGGCGCGGGGATTTCCACCAGATTAAGGGTCTCCGGGCCGCCCGGCGCCGTACTTAGCCATGCTTTCATGTTGTGGTCCGCCTCCCGAGGAAAACGCGATCTCGGTGGTTGTTTCCCGTGTCAAAGGTCAGGTCAAGTGATGCGAGTTGTCCGCCGGTGGGCTGGTCGCGTTGATACCGCGTGACAGGCGTGCATCTCGACATCGGAGCGCTGCGCATGCCCCGGCCACGGCGCGCCGCGCGTCCTCAAAATATTCGAGAATCTCGAAAATCCGTTTTGCCGTCTTGATGGCGGAGTGGGAGCTGGGCACGCTTTTACATGTATGTAGAATTACTCCCACATGGAGGCGATCGCTAGCTTGCGGCAGCGTCTAGTCATTTCATCAGGGAGCATAGTGATCATGAAAGATTCCTGCTTCGAGACCTTGAGGGTGGAATGAGCGGCCGCTTCGGGATTGTCGCCGTAACGGGGGGCGCCCAGGGCATCGGGCGCGCGCTTTGCGAAGCCTTCGCGGCCGACGGAGCGACGAAGGTCTTCGTGCTCGACAAGAATACGGCGCTGGCCGAAGCCGTTGCCCAATCTATCGGGGGACGCGCCTTCGCTGTCGATGTGACCGATGCGGCGGCCTTTGAGGCCGTTCTGGAGCGGATAGAGATCGAGGAAGGTCCGATCCGCACGTTCTGCTCGAATGCGGGAGTGGCCTGGGGCTTCGGCGGCCCGGCCGACAACGCGGCGTTCGCGGTGGACGACGTCTGGCAGAAATCATGGGAAATCAACGTTCTGGCTCACGTCCGCGCCGCGCGCTTCCTGCTGCCACGCATGATCGCGAGGGGTGGCGGGACATTCCTCCAGACCGCATCCGCCGCTGGCCTCCTCAACCAAGTCGGCAGCGCCGGCTATGGCACAACGAAGCACGCCGCTATCGGCTTTGCCGAAAACTTGGCCTTCAGCCACCGCCACCAGGGTATCCGAGTTTCCGTTCTTTGTCCGCAGGGCGTTGATACCCCGCTCCTGAAAGACCTTCCCAAAGGTCCCGAGAGCACCGACGGAGTCCTCAGCGCGCAGGAG
>DATFTE010000122.1:0-12659 GCA_035262225.1 Terriglobales bacterium | reverse complement strand
GGCGATGGAGCTGATCAGAATGTCGCGATTGCTGACGTGGCCGATTTCGTGCGCCAGAACGCCTTCCAGTTCTTCGTCGTTCAGGAGGTTGAGGATGCCTTGGGTAACGGCGACCGATGCGTGCCTGGGATTGCGGCCGGTGGCGAAGGCGTTCGGCGAATCGGTGGGGATAACGTAGATCTTGGGCATCGGCAGCCCGATCTTCTGCGTGATGCGTTCGACCACACTGTAAACCCGGGGTAGTTGTTCACGCGTGACGGGCTGGGCGCGATAGGTTGCCAGGGCAATCTTGTCGGAGAAGAAGTAGGCGGTGAAATTCATAACCGCGGCGATCAACAGAGCGAGCAGCATGCCATTCTGCCCGCCAAAAAAACGGCCGATGGCCATCAACAGCAGGGTCATGCCGGTGAGCAGGAAGGCGGTCTTAAATGCGTTTCCCATACAAACCCTCCTCAAAATAGATGTTGGGCCCATGGGACGGATTCAGAGGCGGATATCTCCAGCCGCCTGAATCGATTGCGGCAGCGCAAATGCCGAGCGAAGGACGGAGGGAATACCGTCCTCGATCCTGGCCTACGCTTTTTGGGTTTCGCGTTTCAAAGCCCGCTCCAGAGTCTGGTCGAGAGCGGCTTTGGCTTTGTCGTACTCCTGTTGTGAGATGCTGCCCCGTTTATGCTCGAGCTCGAGCTGAAAGAGTTCTTCTTTGAGGGCTTCGAGCAGCAGTTTGGATTTCGCCGAAGCTGCCGCAACCGCGGGGTTGCGCACCGCTGCGGGTTCGGGTAATTCGATGTCCGCGTCGGCGCCCTCGGCCACGGCGCTGCGGGATCGTCCGGAAATATAGATCGCGCCGCCCGCCAGGATCACGGCAAAGGCGCCCAGGAAGTACCAGCGGTATTTGTCGAGCGGATCGGGGGCGTCGATCGGAGGGCCGAGCCCCCCGCCGGGACGGTCCTCGCGTCCGGAAACCTGCGGGCCTCCGACTTGGCCATTGGCAGCCTCGCTGCCGCCTTCTTCGGGCAGCGTACCCGTGCCGGAAACCTTGAACGCCAGAGACTGGCCGGCCTTGGTGTTGGAAACAACCTGCACATTGGCCGAGGCCTGCTGCGGATCGTTGACGGATTCAAATGCGGCACCACCGGAAGTAAACTGCATGCTCTTGGGCAGCATGACGACGAAGTGCTGCGCCGGGTAGAGCGGCCTGGGGTCGAAGCTGAGTGAGCCGCTATACGGCATGTGAAAGACCACCTGGAACTGGGTTTCTCCAGGGCGCAGCGGGAAGACGAAGGCGTAGCGGTTCTTTTCCTTCTGCAGAACGGGCGGGGAGTTCACAGGTTGTCCGCCGGCAGTCTTGGCGAGCGAAGTGTCAATTTGTGCGCCTTCGGGGAGGTAGAACTCGAAGTTCTGGTCGTTCATCTGGGTGCGCGGCGGCCTGGAATTGTTGTCCACCGCGAACAGACGCACCCCTTGAATCTCGTCGCCCTGAGCCTGGAAACGCATGACGTCGGCGGTCACCTCGAGGCCCTCGATCTTCGTGGCGACGTCGTAGGCTTCGACTTCAACCGAGGTGGTCCCGGGAGGCGCCATGCGATGGTAGGTGACCCCCTGGTGGATGACGCGAATCAGGTGTGGATTCCCGCTGTCGTCGAGGTGGAAACTGAATCGTCCCTGGGAATCGGTCTTGGTGCGCGCGCCCTCTTCCATGCCGTTGGCGAGTTTCAGGAGAACAACCTCATTGCCGGCTGCAGGTTTACCCGTGGTGCCGTTGGTGACCGTACCGGTCAGGGTTTGGGCCGATGCGAACTCACTCACCAGAAGGACCAGGGCGAGGCCGGACAGTTTATGGAAGAGCTTCAAGCTCTTGCTCCTTTTCGGGTGCGGGATGCTGCGGGCTGCTCGAGTTGCGCGATTTCCGCCAGCACCGCGGCCGCTTCGTCCTCGAGCGACGACTTGATCGATTGATAGTCGCTGTCGGGAAGCTTGCCTGCCTTGTATTCGAAATTCAAGTCGCGGAGATTTTCGTAGACTGCTTCCTTGCGCTCCCGCAGATAGGAAAGCCGGGTCTTCACCGGGCCCAGGTGGAGCCTTCCGGGAAGATAGAAGACGTAGACCAGTGCGCCCATCGTAATCACGCCACAGGCCAGGAGTTCGGTGGTCATAATGGTTCGGTCTCCTTTCGGGCCTGCTCGCGGAACTGCTCCAGTTCCTTCCCGCTCACGGGGCGGACGGCGTCGGCGGGCAGCACCAGGGGGCGCATCTTCCAGGCGCGCACGATCAGGCTGACGGTGATGAGTCCCAGCCCCAGCGCCAGATAAGGCATGATCCAGGCGAGGCGATTAAATCCCTGTTGCGTCGGGGCGGCGAGCACCGTCGTGCCATATTTCTGGACGAATCCCTGCAGGGTGAGATCATCACTTTCGCCGCGTTCCACGCCGGCCATCAGTTCGGCGCGCATGGTGTCGGAATACTTGCAGCCCACATGGTTGCACTCGAGCAGAATCTGGCCGCAGCCGCACACGCACATCAGCTTGTGGCCGAGTTCGTTGAAACGCGTAGCTTCATCGCCTGCTCCCAGAAAGGTAAACAACGCGAGAGAAACCAGTCCCAGTTGCAAGCCGCGGCCGAGGAGCGAATTGGAGACGCGGGGCATCAGTCTCCCGCTCCTACCGGCGCCGCCTCGCGGATGTGCACCGGCGCCGCCGCCCGCACCGCCACCGCATTGGGCACCAGGGCCAGGACGGTTCCGGCGATGATCAGCCAGACTCCGATCCAGATCCACATGACCAGGGGATTCAAGTGCACCTTGATGATAGGGCGGCCGGTATCCTGGTTGAGGCCTTCATAAACGACGTAGAGATCTTCCTTCATGGTCGAGCGATTGGCGACCATAGTCGCCGTCTGTTCGCTGGCATGATAGAAGCGGCGTTCGGGATAGAGGGTCGCGATTTTCTCCCCGCCCCGGAACACGTTCATAACCGCCCATTCGCTCTGGTAGTTGGGATTGTCGTCCTGGGTGTAGGACTGGCAGACGAGAGTGTAACCACCGATTTCGATCTTGTCCCCGAAGCCCAGTTCCTTCTCGCGGTCCTGATTGAATGCGGAACCGAGGAAGCCGATGATGACTACGGCGACTCCAAAGTGGACGATGTAGCCCCCGTAACGCCGGGTGTTGCGGTGGGCCAGGCGAGCCATCGAGGAGAACAGATTCTGTCCCGTGTGGCGGGAGATCACGCGCCCCCCGCGGATGAACTCGGAGATCACCGTCAGCGCGACCAGCACCGCCAGCATGGCCGCCATCAGAGAGTAAAAATAGGAGATATCTTTCCAGGGACGCATGCCGAACGGGCCGCCCCAGCTTTCGGGTGCAATCATCAGCAGCCCTCCCACGCCCAGTGCCCCGATCGCCGGCCACATAAAGTTGCGCTTGATGCTCTCGAGCGATGTCTTGCGCCAGGCGAGAAGCGGGCCTACGGCTGTCAGCAACAAAAGCAGAAGCGCCACGGGAATCGCGACCTTGTTGAAGAAGGGAGGTCCCACCGTGACCTTGGTTCCCTGCACCCATTCCGAGAGTATCGGGAACAGTGTTCCCCAGAGAACGGTGAAACAGAACAGAACGAAGAGCAGATTGTTGAACAGGAAGCTGGATTCCCGGGAGAGGATCGATTCCAGCTGGTGTTCGCTGCGCAGATGCGATTTGTTGCAGAAGAAAAAGAAGGCGCAGGTCGCGGCAATGACGGCGAGAAAGACGACAAACCAGTCGCCGATCGAGGACTGGGCGAAGGCATGAACCGAGCTGACCACGCCGCTGCGCGTCAGGAAGGTTCCGAAGATGCAGAGGCCAAAAGTGATAAAGATCAGCCACATATTCCACACCTTCAGCATTCCGCGTTTTTCCTGCATCATCACCGAGTGCAGAAAAGCCGTTCCCGTAAGCCAGGGCATGAAGGAAGCGCTTTCAACCGGATCCCATCCCCAGTATCCGCCCCAGCCCAGTACCGAGTAGGCCCAGTGCATTCCGAGAAAGATGCCGCAGGTAAGGAAGCCCCAGGTAACCATGGTCCAGACGCGGGTGATGCGAATCCACTTCTCACCCGGATAGCGCATGATGAGAGCCGCCAGCGCAAACGCGAAGGGAATAGTGAAGCCAACGTAGCCCAGGTAGAGCATGGGCGGGTGAATCACCATCTCGGGGTACTGCAGCAGGGGGTTGAGGCCAGTCCCGTCGGCACGCACCGGGCCGTCAATGAGTCCAAAGGGCTTCGCCGGGATGTTCAGCAACGCGAGAAAGAAGACCTGTACAGCGGCAATGATGACCGAGGCATAGGCGAACAGGCGGGCATCGGTTTTGTAGCGCAGGCGAAGGACGAGTCCGTAAGTGGCCAGCAGCAATGACCAGAACAGCAGCGATCCTTCCTGGCCGGACCAGAGGGTCGCAAATTTGTAGGGTGCGGGCAGGTCACGATTGCTGTGATGGTAAATGTAGGCGATCGAGAAGTCGTTGTTAAAGGCTGCAACCACCAGAACGATGGCGGCCAGAAGAACCAGCCCGAAGACAGCGATGCCGGCACGGCGGGCGGTTTCGCCCAGGCGTTCGCCCTTCGGTCCTTGGAAGATGGCGAGCGCTCCGACAAGAAAGCAGTAAACGCTCAGCCCGAGCGCGAGAGCGAGCGTCCAACTACCGATTAGCGCCATGATTTTGCCCTTTGGTATTTTTTCAGAAAGACCCCGTTGAGGCAACCGGAAACCCTGCGCCCTGGCAGAGGGAAGTTCGCCCCGTTCAGAGGCTTACCGGAAATGCGGCGGGGGACGATGGCGCGGCCGCAGGCGTTGACCGAGGAACGGCTATGGATCGAAAGCCGTGTCCATTGGTCCAGGCAGCGCGGGAGGCAGAAGTGTCGCTGAACCATTTCCGCAACTTGGCGGAGGCTGGAGTTGCGACAGAGGAATCAGGGGAACCAGGCCTCGACAAAAACCCGCCATCAGATTCTTGAATTCGGGGCTCGAGATCAAACCCGCGCGGGTGATCTCGAGGTCGCTTCGCGGTGAACCTGCCGGACGAGGGCAGGCTCGATCCGAAGCCTGCCGCTCAATCGAAGCTGCCCGGCTATGCGCTGTGCTGGCGGTAGCGGGCCATGATTTCCTTTTCTGCCAGGAACCAGTCGTCGCTCTCGTGGCCGGGCACGAATCCGCGCTGCTCGGAAAGCTCGTAAGCGCGGCGCCGGATCTCCTCTTCCACATTAATAGGCGTAGGAGGAACGTGCTTTTTCGGTTCGGTGGGCCTGAGGTCGGCGGGAGCGGCCAGCTTGCTCTCAACGAACGTGGTGACATGGTTGTCGGCCGGAGCCGTGTTCTTGGAATTGGTGCGCGGGGTTTTAACCTTTGCCATGATCGGAGACTCCTTACAAATGCCGAGATTTAGGAATGAATCGAGTTGATAAAAGAGCCACATGACACAACGACTACGACTGAAAAGAGGCCGTAGGTTTTCTGGTAGCGATACTTACTACTATAAACCCCGCAAGCCTGTGGATAGAACAAAGAGCAGAGAAAAATTTTCTTGGTTTATAACATTACTTTTTCGATAAGCGCTAGTGGAAGTCGTGGGATTCGGTGGGCGCCCGCGTGATGAGGAGAGGAGCCACGCGCTTGGCTTTGACCGAGATGACATTATCTTGATTTTGGAGGACGCCTTCGATCACGAGGAACTGCGCGGAAGAAAGAAGGAGGCGGTTTTTTTGAAACAGATCGGGATGAACGATGGCGTTCGCAACCCCGGTTTCGTCCTCAAGACTCAGAAAAACAAACCCTTTCGCAGTGCCGGGACGCTGGCGCGCAATGACACAGCCTCCTATGCGGAGGTATTGGCCATCGGGAATTCGGGCGAGTTCATTTGCGCTGCGAACTCCGCGTGACGACATTTCGGCACGATGATAGGCCATGGGATGTGGCCCGACGGTCAGACCAGTGTTGCGAAAATCAGCGATCAAGCGTTCCTCGTGGTTCATGGGACGGAGCGGCGATTTGGAGTCGGGTTCTGGCAGTTCGTCGAGCAAAGGGCCAGAGCGACGCACAGCGCGCTCGATTTGCCAGAGCGCGTCGCGGCGGTGCAGGGCGGTGTCTCTCGGCTTCTGGGGTGAGTTTCCAACTTCGTTGAGCGCGCCGATTTCGGCCAGGGTGGTGAGTTCGTCTTTGCGCAGCTCGGGGACACGCTGCGCCAGGTCGCGGAGGGAAGCAAAAGGAGTGAGCCTGCGTTGACGGATCAGAGCCTGAGCCGCTTCTTCGCGCACGCCGCGGGCATAACGCAAGCCCATGCGGACCGCGGGTTCCGCAGGCCGGCCAGGGTTCTGGTCCACGACGACCAACGACGAGCGGACAACGGCCGGTTCTAGCGTGCAATTCCACTCCGATTTCGTGACATCGATGGGCAGCATCTTCAGGCCATGACGCTGCGCGTCTTTCGCTAATGTCGCGGGACGATAGAAGCCCATCGGCTGGTTGTTCAACATGGCAGCGGTGAAGGCCGCCAGGTAATGACATTTCAAATAAGCACTGGCGTAGGCGATGAGCGCAAAGCTGGCGGCGTGGGATTCAGGGAATCCGTAGAGCGCGAACGAAGTGATGGAGAGAATGATCTGCTCCTGCGCTTCCGGAACGATTCCGTTTTGCGTCATGCCGGAGCGCAATTTGGCCTCGATCTCTTTCATGCGCGCCTGGGAGCGTTTGAATCCCATGGCGCGGCGCAGCTCTTCTGCCTCACCGCCGCTGAAGTTGGCGACCACCATGGCGATCTTGAGCAGTTGCTCCTGAAAAAGCGGAACGCCCAGGGTGCGGGCCAGCACCGGTTCGAGCGAAGGATGTGCGTAAACCACGGGTTCGCGCCCCATGCGGCGTTGCAGATAAGGGTTTACCATCTGTCCGACGATGGGACCGGGGCGAATGATGGCCACCTGCACCACGATGTCATAGAAACATTTGGGACCGAGACGCGGCAGGCAGGACATTTGCGCGCGGCTTTCCACCTGGAACATGCCGATGGTGTCCGCCTGTTGCAGCGCGGAGTAGACCGCCGGGTCATTGGCCGGCAGGTGGGCGAGGTCTACTTCCTCCTTATAGTGATCGCGGATCAGTTGGATGGAATCTTCAAGCACGGCCATCATGCCCAGCCCGAGCAAGTCGACTTTAATGATGTGAAGATCGGCGCAGTCTTCTTTGTCCCACTGCACCACCACGCGGCCCGGCATGGACGCAGGCTCGAGCGGAACGACAGAATCGAGTTGCCCCTGGCAGATGACCATGCCTCCGGAATGCTGGCCGAGGTGGCGGGGCAAGTCCTGTACGGCTTCGCAGAGCTCAAAGTATTTGCGCAGGCGCGGGTGGCGGAGATCGAGCCCGGCATCGCGGAAGCGGTGATCGAGCGTGTCGTTCGCATCGCGGTATTCCCAGGTGGAAACCGCCGCGGAGACCTTGTCGAGCGTCTCGGGATCGAAGCCCAGAGCCTTGCCCATCTCGCGGGAAGCCATGCGGCTGCGGTAAGTGATGACATTGGCGGTCATGGCGGCGCCGCGCTCGCCGTAAAGCTGGTAGACATGTTGGATGACACGCTCACGCTGCTCCCCGCTGGGCAGATCGAGATCGATATCGGGCCACTCGCCGCGCTCTTCTGAAAGGAAGCGCTCGAAGAGCAGGTCCATGCCCACGGGGTCAACCGCCGTGATGCCGAGCGAATAACAGACGGCGCTATTGGCGGCCGAACCGCGTCCCTGTACGAGAATTTTCTCTTCACGGCAGAAGCGCACCAGGTCCCAAACAATCAGAAAATAGCCGGCAAGATCGAGTTTGGCGATCAGGCGCAGTTCGCGTTCGATCTGGCGGCGGGCGCGGGTTTTCAGGTCGCTCACCGAGCGGCCGTAGCGCATCTCGAATCCTTCCCAGGTGCGGTCGCGCAGAAATGACATCATGGTCTCGCCTGCCGGGACAGGATATTTGGGAAACTCATAGCCCAGATCGTTGAGCGCGAACTCCAGTCGGGACGCGAGAGATGTGGTGTTGGAGATGGCTTCGGGCAGGTCGGTGAAAAGCTGCTGCATGTCGTGCTCTGACTTGAGATGACGCTCGGAGTTGCGCGCCAGCAGGCGTCCGGCAGTCGCCAGGGTGCGATGGTTGCGAATGGCGGTGAACACATCGCACAGTTCACGATCGCGCGGGGCGGCGTAGTTGACTCCGTTCGTGGCGAGCAGCGGAAGATGAAATGAGCGCGCCAGGTCGACCAAGGCTCGATTGCGCGCCTCCTGCCCGCGCTGAAAGTGCCGCTGCAACTCGATGTAGACATTGTTCGTGCCAAAGATTCCCCGCAGACGGTCGAGGGCGCCGCGGGCGGCATCCATGCCACCTTGCGCGAGCGCGGTCGAGAGCGGGCCATCGTGGCCTCCGCTTAGGCAGATGAGCCCGGCGGCGTGATCTTCGAGCTCATCGGGAAGAGCGCGGCCCTCGCCTTTCCTGGCGCGCAGCTTCATTCGCGTGATCAGGCGACAGAGGTTCTGGTAGCCGAGGCGGGAAGAGACGAGGAGGGGAAGGCGGAAGGAGCTGCCCATTTCCCATTTGCCGTGGCCCGTGGAACTGCGCTTTTGATCCGGCAGTTGGCAATTGACAATTGCAAATTCACTGCATGTGATCTCCGCGCCGACGCAGGCTTTTAACCCGGCCTTTTGGGCGGCCATGTGAAAACGCGGCGCGCCGTAAACGCCATCGCCGTCGAGCAAGGCCATTCCCGGCATGCCGAGAGCTGCAGCCGTGCTGACCAGAGTTTCCGGCAGGGAAGCGCCTTCCAGAAAACTAAAAGCGGAGCGGGCGTGAAGCTCGTAGTACATGATTTTCACCCCTGAGAAACAGAGGCACAGAAGAACTCTCAGTTCCCGGTTCTCGCTTCTCAGTCAAAACTGCGCTGCTTGCATATCGAAATGTCGAAACGCTTTCACCGCAGAGAAGAAAATCCTTTGACGTTTTTCTGTGCCTCTGTGTTGAAAAATCTAGTCATAGGTTCCTTCCACCTGCCAGTGTCCGCTGAGCAGATCGTGGACCAGGCGATAGAGCGCGATTCCGGTTTCTGATGCCAGGGCGATGTCCCACTCGTCGCGCGCCCAGCCTTCCTGCTCCCACCAGTCGCCCGAGGAGCGCCAGGGGCCGGCGGTCCACAAAATCTCTCCATCAATTTGTTTGCGCTTTGCGCAGGTCACATGCACCGGCTTTCCGTTACCAAACCTGACCGCTGCGGCCAGCGGCGGGCGGAAGATGCGCAACGCGGTGACCGCGGTTTTGTTTTCGGATTCGTTTTTGTGGCGATCGTCCGGCGGGAGCGGCGCGAAATGCTGCATGCGGAACCCTTGGGGACGATGAGTGTCGAGCACAGCAAGCGATCCGATATGGCCCTCGCCCACAATACCTGCGATGCGGGCCATGGTGAGTTCCAGCTTCTCCGGATCCGGTGAGGGAGGAAGAAAAAGGCCGCCTTGCGCCGTCCGCGGCCGTGCCGGCGTGGCAGCCAGACGAATCTTCACAATAGGAGCGCCGGGGGGATGCGCGTTCAGATCGAGTTGCAGCAGCTTGAGAAAGACGCGGGGATCAAGCAGGGGGACCGGAAGGCGCAAGGTACGCTGGAAAGGAACAAGGGTTGGGGACGAGATCAGGCGGGCGGGGTCTCCCGCCTCGACACTCGACTCGAGGAGTTCTTCTTGGTGGACTGTGGGGTCGAGTTCGAGTTGCAAGCGCAATTCCTGCGTGGACAGGGAATGCGCGCTCAACCGGTAACAGAGTTGTTCGAGCATGCGCGACAAGAGAAATGCCAGCGGTTCCAGCAGCACGACCGGGTAGTCGAGATCCATGACTTCCTCGAAAACCAGCGGCGGGTCAACCGGCACCAGCGTGCGTGTGGTCGCGCCACGCGCCAGTTGTTGCAGGCGAACACCGGTCTGCCCCACACGCTCGCTGAGGGGAATCTCCGGCAAGGCTGCCAGAGCCCGCAGGTTGCGCACCCCCCAGCGACGGCAGGTGTCCAGAAATTGTTCTATGATTTCCTGCCTGTCGAAATCAGCAAGACCGCATAGCACCTCGACCGGCAGATTTCCCAGCCGCTCGGCCTCTTTGCCGGAAGGAATCACGGTAACGCCGGTAAATCCCCGTGCCGCCAGCTGGGCCGTATCCGGGTTGGAAGCCACGGCGACATTGACTTCGAGTCCGAGATCGGAAGCGCGCCGCGCAATCTCGCGCGCGATTCGCGAGGGTGGGCCGTAGAGCGTTTCCAGGCCATTCAGGTCGAGCAGCAGAGTGTCGCTGGCGACGTCTTCGACTTTGGGAGAGAACGACTGCGCGCAATCGAGCAAGGCGGCGTGCGCCGCGGTTTCCTGCAGCAGAGACCGGGCACGCAGGGTGAGACCGGAGCAGGCTTCAATCTGAATTTTGCTCATTTCCGGCTCGACACCTGCCTGCCTGGCGTTTTCGTTCACGGCGAAAACTCTTTGCAGAGGAACGGTGCCTTCCAGAACGACCACCGCCCGCGTGCGCAGATCCGGTTCCACACGCAAGCGCGCTTCTACGGGAAAATCCGGGACGAAGATGCAGGCGAAATCGTCGTTGGTCATTGGCCGTTGGCCGCAGAGATTCGGGCGTTGGTGATAAATGACGTGGTTGCCGATTGCGCGGGTTTGCGTTGCTGACGTGAGCGCAGGAGTTCTCCTTCGATGTGGAGACCTTCAAGAAGCTGAGCGTGAGAAGGAGCCTCCGGAGCTGAAGCCCGGGATTCTTCACAGTCGCTGGCGCTACGGCCGAAGCCGTGCCCTCCCGCGATATTTTGATGGGACCGCTGCGAGCTGACAGCGGAAAGCTTCACCAGCAGCGAGGTGCAAGTCTCAGCCAGCGGCGCTTCGGCGACCACGAAGAAAATCGTAGGTGTGGTTTCCACTGCTCGTTGAAAACGGAACCACGTGGTCAAAGGAATGTGGCGCGCGCTATTGAATGGGACATCACTCAGATCAAGGATGATCAGGCCAAAGCCTCCGCTCTGCAGCAGCAGATCAGTGGCACGCAGTGCCTGTTCGAGCGGACCCGCAGGGGCTAAGTCTTTTCGCTTTGGAGAAAAGCGATTGGCACGACGGAAGTCGCGCTCTTCTGGTTTTCTTTCCCGGATCAGTTTTTGCTCTGTGTCTCTGTGCCTCGGTGGTGAATGTTTTCCCCCCGAAGCACAGCGTACCCACAACATTTTTTCGAAGTCCACTCCCGCCGCTGCGGCCGACAAGGGATCGAATGCGTCCGATGTGTCGACCAACGCGCAGGCTTCCTGACGGCGGGTAGCGACGGCGAGCGTAGCCAGCAGCACGCTGGTGCGTCCTGAGGAAGCGGGTCCGCAGATTTCGCTCAGGCATCCGCGAGGGAGGCCACCGGTGAGCGTATCGAGTTCGGGTATCCCGCTTGATACCAGCTCCGGCGTGGGTCGAACTCCGAGGCACGAGGCAGCAGTGACACGGGCGAGCTTCGGCAGTGCAGAGAAGCGTTCCAGCACCAGTTCCGGTTTCGGCCGCGGCGAAAAGAGAATAGGAGATTCCGGCGCCCGACCGGCGCAAAAAATCGGGGAAGACATAAAGGCCTCGAGATTTCAGGGAGCTTACTTGGCGAGAGCGAATGTTCGCTTTTTATTCGCCTGTAAACGATTCTGCTCCGGGTTTGCGGAACGTGTCAAGAGGATTGCGGCATCCAATTATTGTCATTGTTTTCAATGGTATGTAAATCACTTCGGATGAGTGGCGTAACCTTTACATCGCTCCGGCGCAATTTGAGGTTCGCCCATGTCCTCCCACATGTTCGGGAAATTGCTGCAGAAATCCGCCATCCTTATCCTTGCGTTGACGGCCGAGGAAAATCGATCTCATGTTTCGAATTCGTGCTGGTTCCGGCTCGCTTGAAAGATCTGGCGCGGGTGTATCAGGTCAGCTATCCCAGGATTTGCGCCTGGGGGAATCAGTGGCCACCCAAATCCGGCCAATGATGGCCACCTCAAAACCGGCCAACGAGAATTAATCCCGGGACGTTGATTCGACGCAGGGCCATGTACCCTTCGTCGGCATGAGCAACGTCTTGAGCGAAGACAAACGACAGCAGGTTATAGCCTTAGGGCGTTTGGGCTGGTCCTTGCGGCGGATCGAGCAAGCGACCGGTGTGCGTCGAGAAACCGGAAGCGCGTACCTGAAAGCGGCCGGCATTGCCGTACGGGCGCCCGGGGCCTGGGGACGGGTACCGGCAAAACCGGCCAACGAGGTGACCACCGGGTCGGAGCCAGAACTGGCCGCGCGGAACCGCAACACCAACCCCGAAAACCTTCCTTATAAGAGAAAAAGCAACCGCGAAGATTCAAAACCGGCCATACAGGTGACCACCGGGTTTGGCGTAGGTTTGAGCGGGGTCGGATCCGAAAATCCCAAACCAACTCCGTCGGCCTGTGAGCCGTTTCGCGAGTTCATCGAGGTCGGCCTGAGCCGGGATCGTAATGCCATGGCCATTTGGCAGGACCTCGTGGCTGAGATGGGATTCCGCGGAGGGTATGGAACGGTCAAACGCTTTGTTCGCAAGCTGCGCGGAAACCAACCGGCCGAAGCACGAGCCGTGATCGTCACCGC
>DATFTE010000121.1:0-9350 GCA_035262225.1 Terriglobales bacterium | reverse complement strand
TTGGCGCAGTATGCAAGATGCTAGGCATGTCTAAATCTTTTTGGCAAGAGCGACCGACACCGCTAACAAGACCTCGATGTCTCGATCCTCAGTTATGCCGCCGGCTGGCACATATTTGGCCAGCGTGCGGATGATGTGTGTCAGCGCCCGGTCAGTTGGACTGGGGCTGCTAAACAGGGAGAGCAGTATATTCTGGAGTGACTGCGGTGTGTCTAGGGGTGAAATATCTGTATCTGATTCAGTGGTTCGTGTAATCTGAACGAAAAATGGGTAAGGTATGGGCATCGAGAAATTCCCCTCTGGCCCTGTTTTTTTGGCGAAATTTGGGAGCCGGATTCGATTCTCGTCCCGCCTACGTTTAAAGTCAAGTGACGTTAGTTAATTACTCAAGACAAAAGAGAGAGAGAAACCATCAGCCATGGCGAAATCAACCAAATGGAAATCAACCCAAGAGGAACGTAAAAAACCCAAGCATCGCCGGCCCAACCGGCAGACCTTCAAACGGCAGGTGACGGTGCGGGTGGATGAAGAGTTGTACGGTATATCATTGAGACGCATACAGGAGCAGGGGGGCACCTTTACGGATGCCGTGGAAGAGGCCTTGCTGGCTTGGTCGCGCGAGGTCAGAAACTTCAATTCCATCTCCATGCGGGTGCAGATGATAGTCAAATCCCTTCCCGGGGAGATGCAGCGCGAGGTGGAGACGTTTTGTGCGTTCTGCAGTTTCAAGCGGTCGCAACCCTGGATGGAAAAGTACCGCAATGAACTGCTGAGTACATTGCGCATGTTCCGTGAGGACCCGCAGTGGGGCTGCCGAGAGGATGTGGAGCGCCTGTTGCCAACCCCGAAGAGTCCGACCAGCGCCGGGGGCACCTCGTTGCCGGTCGCCGGCTGAAGCCTTATTCGTGTTTGTTCTTTTTCTCCAGGTGGGCGTATTGCCGCTCGACCTCGCGCGCCAGGGCTGTAAAGGGCACGTTCAGTAACTCGGCGAGATACCACATCATAGAGAGCCTGGGGTCGCGCCTCCCGCGCTCCAGGTCGCTGATGTGGCCGCGTGAGATTCCCTCCAATGCCAGTTTCTCCTGAGAAAACCCCTTACTGTGGCGCAGCACGCGTAGGGCGTTCGCAAATGCTTGCAGGAGAATGTCTTTTTCAACCTTCAAGTCTGGTCTCCTGCGCCCAGTGTCGTTGATTGTCATGCATAGCACCACCTGGTATGCCATGCGGTTTGATATCTTTCCGGGGAGGCGCGCTTTCAAAGCAGGGCCCCATTTGAAAACAAGGCCTAAAGGCTGGTGTTTTATTCGCGGAAGTGGATAAAAAACCGCCCGGTTAATGGCTGAGTTATATAAAGCGTTGACTTGGCCTCGAATGAACATATATAGTAATTGGCACTCCGTAACGCCATATAGATACCCTTCGCCAGAGTAGGCGCAGGGTGAGACAGGTTCGAGGTGTCTAATGACGCAGCTGGAGCAGCATTTACTGGATAGCGCGATAGAGCGGCTAGCGGACCATATTAATCAGGACCCGGCTAAAAAAGAGCGCCGTTATCGGGAGATCATAGAGTCCCTTCACGCGCAGGTGAATCTTCCGCGGTCCGTCCCACGTAAACCGGTCAAACCCCAGCGTCGCAGAAACTCTCGTTCCGCCTCCGCTTGATCTCCGTTATAATCGCCTCAACTACGCCAATCGCAACGGTGCGATCCGCGTAGTCAGGAGGCCCGCAATGATTTCGAGGGTGCGGCGGCAGCAGAAAGTGCACCAGACCATGGGCGAGTTCAAGCGCGGAGCCCTGCACAGTGGTTCGAAGACGGGGCCGCTGGTGAAGAAGCGCCCGCAAGCCATCGCCATCGCACTTAGCCAGGCACGAAAGGCCAAATGACCGGCTCCTGGCCCACCTTCGATGTAGCGGAAATGGCGCAGGAGGCGAGCGAGCGCGCCGGCGTCGAGTATCGCTCGGCGCACGACCTGCGGGCGGCGCGGCGCGCCCTCGAGCTGCTCTCGATCGAGTGGGCGAATCGGGGCCTCAACCTGTGGACGATCGAGGGCCCGATTACGATCAACCTGGTCCCGGGCAACGTGCAGTATAACCTGCCCGACGATACCGTGGACCTGATTGAGTACACCGTGCGCACCGCCGATCATAAGATAGACTTCCCGCTCGACCGGTTTACCCTCAGTCAGTACGCCTCGATCCCGAACAAGCAGGCGCCGGGGCGGCCCAGCGTGATCCATATCCGGCGTGCGCTCGAGCCCTTCTTTCTGATCTGGATGGTGCCGGATGGTTCGGTGGATTACCAGCTGGTCTACTGGCGTCTGCGCCGGTTGGCCTCGCTCGGCCGCGGCGGCACCGGTGTGCCGGACATCCCCTGGCGCTTCGTGAATGCTATGATCGCCGGCCTTGCATTCTACCTGGCGCTCAAGAGTAAAGACCCGGCCGTGCAGAATAAGCTGCCGCTGCTCAAGAGTGAGTACACCGAGCAGTTCGGCCTGGCCAGTGATGAGGACCGGGACCGGGCGGCGTTCCGCTTCGTGCCCGGGGGCTACGAGTTTATCTAGATGTCGGTTTCGCACAAGTGGGCGACGGGGAAGTACGCCAACGCTATCTGTGATTATTGCGGCGTCCGTACGAAATACCGTGAGCTGCGTGGCACCACGATCAAGGGGCAGGCCACCGGCCTGCTGGCGTGTTCGACCTGCTGGGACCCCGACCACGAGCAGAATTTCTTGCCAGACTACGTGACGGTGGATGCGCAAGCGCTACGCAACGCGCGGCCCGACACGGGCAAGGCCGCCAGCCGGCAACTCTATCCGAACAACAACTGGCTCATCCCGCCTTTTCCGCCGGCCGCCGCGCGGCGGCTCGAGTTCCGGGACGAGGAGGAGAGTGCATGAAACGATTTGTGGCGGTGGGCGCGCACAAGCGCAAGTTCCCTAAGCGCCGGTTCGCCTCCGGGGGCGCCGAGCGGTTTGCCAGCGCGGGATCGGTGGCGGACGACGAGGAATCCGTTGACGATGCGGCGTTCCCGACCGCGCCAGACGGGGCGGCAAGTCCCGCGGGCCCCGAGGGACCTGCGGCTCCCCGCCCGCTCGCACCGGAGACCGATATGCCGGCCGACGTCACGCCGGTTACGCCGCCGGCCAAGATGGGGCAGCGGCCACCCAATACCACGCCGCAGAAGCAGCAGATGCCGTACTGGCTTAAGTTGCTCGCAGGTGCGGGCGCGGGCGCGGGCTATGGGCCCCTTGGGGTGGGCAGTTCGCTATTGGGCAGCGCGGTGCTGCCGCTGATTTTCAAACACAGACAGAAGGATGCGGATTCGATTTCCACTTCAGTCCCGAAAGCGGCTCAGGGTGGGCCGATAGGAGGAGGAGCGATGGGACGTACGATGCGGTTTCAGGATGGCGGTTCGGTAGGAATGACGCGCGATCAAATAGAACAGGCCGCCGCGCAGGCAGCCGCCCAGAATCCAGGGGGGCGGACTGCGGCCCAGCGGGTGAGTATGGCTGGCATAGGGATTAATCCCATTACAGGGGCTGGTTTGAATGGAGGATTAGCGGGGCCTTCGGCAACACCGCTGGCGGCACCGCCAGCGGCACCGCCAGCGGCACCGCCAGCAGGGCCGCCAAGTTTCCAGCCGATCCCGAATCCGGGGCTTGGTGCTTTGACTGGAATGCAAGGTGCAGCGGCAGCGGGCCCGTCAGCAGGGCCGCCGGGTCCAAGTTTCCAGCCAATCCCGAATCCGGGGCTTGGTGCTTTGACGGGAATGCAAGGTGCAGCGGCAGCGGGCCCGTCAGCAGGGCCGCCTCTGGCTGCGGGCTTTGCCCCGATGCCGAATCCTGGTCTCGGGGCTCTGAGCGGGATGCAGGGAGCAGGCATGGCTCCCGCGCCCGGTACGGGGCCAGGCGCGGGCCTTCCACCAAGTGCGGCGCTGGCCGGGCTGCGCCAGGGACTTGCCGGCACACCGCGGCCGATGCGGGGAGTGCGACCCGGAGGCGGACCGGCGCCGAATGCGATGGGTTGGAGTCTACCTCCGGCAGGCGGTGGAATGCCCCCCAGTGCTGCGGTGGGCGCTCTCCCGGCAACGGGGAACATTTCGCTTATGGGTAATCCAGCGGCTCCTGGCCCGTGGGTACCTCGGGCACCCACTCCCATGGCCAAGGGGGGACCCTTCGAGGAGACGCTGGCCAATAAGCGGCGGCCGGCGCGGCAGTGGGGCGACGTGGGCAAGCCCGCTGAGGAGCTGCCGCCAGAGCCGATTAAGAAGGCCAAGGGCGGTGTCCTGACGCGCAAGCCGAAGGCGGTGCCCAAGGCCGCAAAGAAGCCACCAGTACCTACGCCCAGCCCGTATGACATGGAGGCAACGCCGCCGCCGACCGGCATGGTGTCGCCGATGGCTCCGCCCGGAATGGCTAAGGGCGGCAAGTGGATTCAGGGTGCGATCAAGAAGCCGGGCGCCCTGCACGCGCAGTTGGGCGTGCCCCAGGGGCAGAAGATCCCGCCCAAAAAATTGGCCGCGGCGGCCGAGAAAGGGGGCAAGCTGGGCCAGCGCGCACGACTGGCCCAGACGCTGAAGGGTATGCGCAAAAACAGGGGCGGCGAGTGCAAGGACAAGATGGCGGCCGGCGGGGTGGCCAAGTTGCGTAAGGGTTTCCCCAACACGAACCCGAAGCCCAAGGCCTATGCCGGGGGCGGCAAGATCCGCGGCTGCGGTGCCGCTAAGAAGGGGTGTGGGTTCAGCGGGATCTATTGAATGAACTACGTGCAGCTGCGGGCCGCGATTCAGCAGTATGCGCAGGATTTCGAGCCCAGCTTTGTGGAGAACGTGGATACGTTCATCCGGCTGGGTGAGAGCCGTGTGCTCTTGCGTGTCCGTCTGCCGCGCTTTCGCAAGGACGTGGCGGCGAACCTGACGCAGGCGAGCAATCTGCTGGCGCTGCCCACGGACTTTCTGGCGCCGGACTCACTGATCCTGACTGGGCCGGATGGCACCTATGTGGTCCTGCTCAATAAAGATAGCGAATTCATTGAGGAGTGCTATCCCGATCCCGGTTTGCTCGATGTGCCGCGCTTCTATGCGCAGCTGAACGAGAGCTCGATCAAACTCGGACCCACGCCGGACCAGGCGTACCCGGTCAAGATGGGCTACTTCTATCAGCCCCCTTCGATCGTCGATTCTGGTTCCACCTGGCTGGGTGACCACTTCGCCCATGCCCTGATCACCGGCTCTCTGGTCGAGGCGGCCATTTACATGAAGGCGGAGGACAATCTGTTCCAGCGCTATGACCAGGCCTTTGACAAGGATCTGGCCATGGATCAGCAGTACGCCAAGGGCCGGACTAAAAAGGATACGCAGCAGGAGCCGGATACGAGGACCGAGATATGATCGCCGGCTCCGGTCTCTGCTCCTCGTTCAAGCGTGAGTTGCTCGAGGGCCGTCACGATTTCCGTTCGCACGTATTTCAGGTGGCCCTGTATACTGCCGACGCGCCGCTCGACGTAGACGCGACCACTGTCTATATCACGCAGGGCGAGATCACCGGCCCGGGTTACAGCGCCGGAGGCATGGTCTTGGGCGGCGTGCAGCTCCTCGGTCCCACGGCCCGTGCTGCTTACGTGACATGGGACGATCCGATCTGGAATAATTCGACGCTGACGGCGCGCGCCGCGCTGATCTACAACCAGAGCGCGCAGCAGCGTGCAGTCTGCATCCTGGACTTTACCGAGGACAAATCAAGCAATCTGGGACCGTTCCGTATCAAACTGCCGCCGCCCGCGCCGTCGACGGCCCTGGTGCGCCTGTTATGACGCCGCAACCATCTTACATGCAGATCGTCGAGGTGAGCATGCCAGGGCTCAGCTGCTCGCTGGGCTATGTGCAGGTGGACGGTTTCTGGCAGAGCCTGCGGCGTCAGCCGAGCCCGGGCTGGAAACAGCCGCTGGCGCCACGTACAACCTGGAAGGCATCGGCACCGCCGACGGCCTGGAAGGAGACCTGAGTGCCATCGAGTTACACGCAGAATCTCGGCTTGGAAAAGCCCGCCACCGGCGAGCAGGCGGGCAGCTGGGGCAATACCGCGAACAACGATTATGATTTCCTCGACGCGTCGACTGATGGCAATGTGACGATTCTGCTTTCCAGCTCCGCCTATACTTTGGCCACGCAGCAGGGAGCGGCGAGCGATGCGCGCAAGAAGGTCATTATTTGGACCGGCACGCTTACTCAGGATGCGACGGTCTCAATTTCGCCCAAGACGGCGCAGAAGTTGTATTTCATGACCAACTCCACTGCGGGGGGGTTCAAGATCAACTTCCAGCAGGGCTCGGGCGCTGTGTTCACGTTGAATAACGGGTGCTCGGCCATCATTACCTGCGATGGCACCGGGAATGGGGCGGGCGTAACCGGCGCGAATTGGAACCCACAGTTCGGCAGTGTGGTGGTCACCAGTCAGCTCACCGTGCAGGGGGGCGCCTCGATCGCCGGTTCGGTGAGCTTTGGTAGCCCGATCACCTTTACGCAGAATGCGACGTTTACGACGATCAGTGCGGCGAACGTGAGCATTACACGGGCGGGCGGCGCGGCGTGGGATATCTATTACCGGGACGCCACTGGATATCTGGCGCCGCTGAACATCGGAGCCTCCGGGCAGGTGCTGCAGGTGACGGGCTCGGGGACGCTGGCCTGGACGACGCGCGCGCTTTCGATCGGGGATACCATCACCGGCTCGGCGGTGCGCTGTGTCTATTACTGCAACGCGTCCGGGCAGCTTTCGCAGGACGCTCAGATTCAGATCAACGCCGGGGTCGGCTTGGGGATCGGCCTTAATCCGCAGAAGAGCCTGCACGTCGGCGGCAGCCGGTACCCGGAGATCTGGCTGGACACGGCGAACACCGCGGCGCAGTCGCCGCAGGTGATTTATGCCACCAACAGCCTAATGCGTTGGCAGGTGCGTTCCCAGGATCAGGAAACCGGTGGGAACAGTGGCAGCAACTATGCGGTGATCAATTATAACGACAGTGGCGCCTTCATCAGTTATGTCATGTTCTGTACGCGTTCGACAGGCAACGTGACGATCGGCGCGCAAGGTGACTTTAGCGCGAAGCTGGCAGTGCTTGGGAGCAGCGCAAATCCGACGATCATGGCGCGTGCTGGCACTGGGCAGTATAT
The DNA here is from genome assembly GCA_035262225.1 of Terriglobales bacterium. Lineage (GTDB taxonomy): Bacteria > Acidobacteriota > Terriglobia > Terriglobales > Acidobacteriaceae > DATFTE01. The sequence continues at coordinate 2,178 of DATFTE010000121.1, read as the reverse complement.
CCAGACGTGGCAGAATTCTTCCGGCCAGGTAGTGGCCTCGATCGATAACGCGGGCCATCTTTTTCTGGCGGCCGGAACTTACTTGGCCCTGAATCAGTACGGCTGCCTGGAACTGTGGCCCACCGTGGCGGGGCACCCCTACGGCACGATTCATATCGGGCAAGAGCAAGGAGCCCTGCGGGCGAATGGCCTGCGCAGCGCGATCGCCATGGAGACGGCCTCGGCGACGACCGACAGTGTGCCTTTAGGCCTGATGCGTTTCTATTTCCGCAACAACGCTTTCGTGATTCAGTTCGCGGGGACTGACACGCGCCAGTGGTTTGCGTACCTGCCGCTGGTGCCTGGCGAGAACCCGACGGCGAGCTGGAAGATCACCGCGGCGGTGGTATGACCGTATGACCGAGATCAAGGACACGCTGACTTACGCCGATGGCCGTTTCGTTAACGGTCAGGTTGTGGTCAGCTGGCCTCCGTTCCAGACCAATGGCATGTCCGTAGCCGGAGGCATGCAAGCCTTTCCGATCGTCGATGGCGGATTCGATGCCACGCTCTATTCCAACAGCAACGCGCAGCCGAGCGGCGTGTACTACACGGCGAACTACGAGTTGGAGGAGGGCGAGGTCTACACCGAGTACTGGATTCTGCCCAACCTCCCCCAGGTGAGCCTGGGCCAGTGCCGGGTGGACTTTCCGACTGCGCCCAGTCTCATGGTCAGCGCTACGCAGCTGACCAGCGCTGGTGCGAGTTACGGTCAGTATCTGGGCTGGAACGGCGCCCACTGGGTACCGATGTTCGTGACGACGATCAACATTACGCCGAACACCATCGGGCTGATCCTTTCCGCAAATCCGGCGAGCGATCTGGGGGTGGCCAATTCGCCGGCACCGTTAGGCGCCAATCTGAATCTGAATGTGCCCGATGCCGGGCCAACTTCGCGTGGCGTAGTCACCACCGGAGCGCAGAGCTTTGCCGGGGCCAAGACTTTCCAGGGGCCAGCTACGTTTCAGGCCGCGGTCACCATGTCGGGCACGGTTACCATGACGGGAACCGCTACGATCTCGGGCTATGTGCCGACCAGCACCCAGGTTCTGCCCGGCGCGGGTTTGACCGGCGGTGGTGCTTTGACAGCGGATGTGACGATCTCGGGAAAAGTGATGGGCTCCTCAGGCAGTTTTCATGCGATTGGCATGTGCCCGGACCCAGGTCCGACCGTAGGCAATCCTCTCCGCTTTTTACGTGAGGACGCTACCTGGGGAGTTCCGGCCGGCGGCGGCAGCGGTGGCGGCGGGGGCATGACGGATCCGACCACTACCGTGGGCGACTTGATTGTGCGTACGGCGGCGGCGACGACGCGGTTGGGCGTGGGCTCTGATGGTCAGGTCTTGATGGCTGACTCCACGGCGAATCCCTACGGGATTCGTTGGACTACGGGCGCCGGGCAGACGCCCTGGCAGACTAATATTGATGGCGCCAATCACTCCCTCACCAGCGTGAACAAGCTCGGGATCGGTACGGCGGCACCGAATACCGCGCTCCAGGTGGTGGCCGCGCACGTGTCTTTGGTCGGCGTGGCGCAATTTTTGGGTTCGGGCGCGACCGGCGTGGTTTCGATCGACACTACTACTTCGGCTTCGTCCTACACGGCGCTGATGCTCAAGCAGGCTGGGGTGCGGATCGCGGAGCTGGCCGTCGAGAACAGCAATTTCGAGATCTGGCAGGATGCCTGGGGCACTACGCTCCCGCTGATGAAGTTCACTGCGGCCGGGCTGGTGGGTGTGAACACGGCCACGCCGCAGACGGTTCTGCACGTGGCGGGCTATACGCGGATCAGCGACAAGACCGGGTGGCCGACGGCGGGCAGCGGCCTCGACCTCTACTTTGATCCGAGTGTCAACTCTGGTTCGGTTGGTGCCTATAACGCCGTAAGCACCGGCTATTACCCGCTGCACGTTAATGGCAGTGCGCTTCTGCTGAATGACTGGTCGCATGCCAATGTTGGTATCGGCACGGGGAATCCGCTGGCCTTTGTACATATACATGTGGGGGCGAATCAGAATCTGGGGATTCTCGGGATGGGCGGTGGCGGAATCGTATTCGATTGCTTTAACGATGCCAACACGGCGAACCAGCCCGTATCTTATCAGGCCTCCGCTCACTGTTTCCAGGGCGGTAGCGTAG
>DATFTE010000120.1:0-6610 GCA_035262225.1 Terriglobales bacterium | reverse complement strand
AGCGCCCGCGAACTCGACCGAAGAGGCGATGGCCGCCATCTGGAGCGAGGTCCTGCGCCGCGAACGCATCAGCACCCACGACAACTTCTTTGACCTGGGCGGCCACTCCCTCATGGCCACGCAGGTGGTGTCGCGCATCCGGGAGAAATTTCACGTGCAGCTGGCGATGCGCATCTTGTTCGAGCACCCGACGATTTGCGGCCTCGCCCTTGCCATCGAGGCGGAGAAAAACAGTGGGGAGTTGATGACGAACCGTCCATCGTGCCAGTTGAGCGGGAGGCGTATCGGGCGCGCAGTTCGTGATGTGGTTTCTGGTTACTTTTGTTCGGCGGTATGGAGGGAGTTGTTTTTTGAGGTGAGAAGCACAAGGCCTATAATGGAAGTCGACCTCCGTCAGTCTCCCCTCGGTACACACCGGACGGCCCGGCCGGGAAACCGCAGAATTTTGCATTTGAGGAACTTCCCCCACCTCTTGACCGAAACATCCATGGCAGTGCAAGTATTTTATTATTAATAGCTTGCTTGCAGACAGACGGCTCAGGCCGACCAGGCCAATGGGTCAGCTTGGCAAATAAAGTGCACACTTTTGCCCCAAACATGGCAGGCTCTCAGCTGATGACGGACAAGGCCGAGGAATACGGTGCGCGCCGGCGGATGGAGGAATGGAACCGCACCGAGACCGACTATCCCCGGGATGTGTGCCTACACCAGTTGCTCGAAGAGCAGGCGCGGCGGAGCCCGCAAGCGGTGGCCGTCGAGTTTGGGGAACAATCCCTGACGTATGCCGAACTCGACTGGCGCGCCAACCAGCTGGCCCGCCTGCTCGGGCGGCAGGGAGTGCAGCGTGAAACGCTGGTCGGACTATGCGTGGAGCGCTCGCTCGAGATGGTTGTGGCCCTGCTGGGAATTCTGAAGGCCGGCGCGGCTTATGTTCCGCTCGACCCGGCCTATCCTCGTGATCGCATCCAGCATGTTCTCGAGGACGCCCATGTTCCTCTGGTGGTCACGCAGGCAGGTCTCCTGCCCCAGCTGCCTTCGACCTCAGCGAGGGTGATTTGCCTGGATCACACCGTTCCGTCCGGCCTGACGGGAGAGCCCGTTCCTTCGGCCGCCCGCGCGAACAACCTGGCGTACGTCATTTACACATCCGGATCCACGGGGAAACCCAAGGGTGTGCAGGTCGAACATCGCAGCGTGGTGAATTTTCTCTGTTCCATGCAGCGCGAGCCCGGATTCACGGCAGCGGACGCTCTGGTCGCGGTAACCACGTTGTCCTTTGACATCGCGGGTCTCGAAGTCTACCTGCCACTCTTGTGTGGAGGGCGAATCGTTATTGCCAGCCGGGAAACCACCTACGATGGCCGGCGATTGGCCGACCTGATCGAGCGATCGCAAGCTACTGTCATGCAGGCAACGCCCGCGACCTGGCGGCTGCTGTTTGAATCGGGATGGCGGGGGAATCGAAACCTCAGGATTCTGGTGGGGGGAGAGGCGCTGCCGGCCGAGCTGGCGCAGGAACTGGTCACGCGGTGCGGTCGGGTGTGGAACATGTACGGACCGACGGAAACCACGATCTGGTCATCGATCTACCGGGTGCATGGCGGCGAAGGCCGAATTCTTCCCATTGGGCGCCCGATCGCGAACACCAGTTTCTATATCCTGGACCCGGAGCGGCAGCCCGTAGGGGTCGGCCTGGAAGGGGAACTCTACATCGGAGGCGAAGGCCTGGCGCGAGGCTATTTCGAGCGACCCGAGTTGACCGCCGAGAAGTTCGTTGCCGATCCCTTCCGCGGTCAATCCGAGGCTCGCATGTACCGCACCGGCGATCTTGCCCGTTTCCGTGAAGACGGCAATGTGGAGTACGTCGGCCGCCTCGATCACCAAGTCAAGATTCGCGGATTCCGCATTGAACCGGGCGAGATCGAAGCTGTGCTCGATCAGCATCCTGATGTCCTGCGTTCTGTCGTGGTGGCCAGGGAACAGGGCTCGGGAGAAAAGAGTCTGGTCGCTTATGTGGTTCCGCGCGCCGAAAGCGCCTTGAGCGCTGCGCAATTGCGTGAACATGCGGGCAAACAATTGCCCGAGCACATGATTCCCGCGGCCATCGTCCAGCTGGCTGGGCTGCCGCTGACTCCGAACGGCAAAGTGGATCGCAAGGCGCTGCCCGCGCCAAGGGCGGGGGATTTTCCGGGCAACCGGACCTATGTCGCGCCGCGGGATGCCACCGAGCGCAAGCTGGCACGCCTGTGGGAAGAGACTCTGGGAATTCAGCCTATCGGCGTCGAAACCAGTTTCTTCGACCTGGGCGGGCGGTCCCTGGTGGCGGCGCGACTATTCACCAGGATCTCGCGCGCGTTTGGCCGGGACCTGCCGCTGGCGACCCTGTTTCGAGCGCCAACCATCGAGCAACTGGCGGCGGAACTGCGCCAGGCGAGCCCCCATCCCGCTTACACGTCGCTGGTGACGATTCAGCCGCTCGGCAGCAGGCCGCCGTTCTTTTGCGTGCACGGCGGGGCGGGCAGCACATTGTTTCTGCATCGCCTGTCACGGGAAATGGGCCCGGATCAGCCGTTTTACGGACTCGAGCCGGAAGGCCTGGACGGGCGCCGGGTTCATCGCACCACGGTGGAGCAGATGGCGGAGCATTATCTGTCAGAGATCCGCCGCGTCCAAAGCCGGGGTCCGTATTTTCTCGGCGGCTATTGTTTCGGGGGTCTGGTGGCGTTTGAGATGGCCCGGCAACTGGGACTCGAAGGGGAGTGCGCGGCACTGGTTGCCATGTTCAGCGCTCCACTGCGATTCCATCGCAGGAATCCACATCGCGCTTTAGCTAGCTCCGCATTAAACGTCCCCAAAGCGGGCAACCGCTTTATGCGCCTGCTGACCGCCCCCGGGGATGCATTGCGCTGGCGTTGGAATGCGGGGATGCGCAACTGGCGTTCCCGCATTCACATGGCGGCCTGCCGCATGTTTCTGGCATTGGGTATCCCCATTCCGCAGGCGCTGCGCACGATGTACGTGGTGCGCATGATCAACGCCACCGAGTCCCGCTATGATCCCCGGCCCTATTCCGGGGTGCTGACGCTTTTCCGCGGCAAAGGGCTGTACGAGGATGATCCCAACATGGGCTGGGACGGCCTGGCAGCGCGGATCGAAAACCATGAAATCGGCGACGGAGGGCTGCGCTCCCGCCGCGACATCATGAATGAACCCCTGGTAGCTGTGCTGGCGCGGGAACTGGATGGCTGTATGCGAGACGCGAGTGTGTTGATCGAGCGGCAAACATCGGACGACGTCCGGGTGGCCAGTGCGTTTCGAGCGAGTGGGCTCGAGGAATGAGAAAAAGTTCCGAAGGAGAATTGGCTGTGGAAAAGACCATGAATTCGCCGAAAAAGAGCCTGGGAACCATTCGCCGCAAGGCGGTCGACCTCTCGCACTTCAATCCTGTACGCGAAAGCCAGTTTGCCGGCGATCAACTGCTACCTCTGGTCATGGAACCGGCTGCGGAACAGGTCGACCTGGCCGACTGGGCGCGCAGCAATCGCGATTACATTGAGCAGAAGCTTGGCCTCCATGGCGGTGTGCTCTTTCGCGGTTTCGCACTCAAGAATCCCCAGGATTTCGAGCGCGTCGCCGGCTCCATTTGCCGCGAGCTGTATTCCGAGTACGGTGACTTGCCGCGCGAAGGCGTGGCCGGGAAGGTCTACACTTCAACTCCCTATCCCGAGGACAAGTCGATCCTCTATCACAACGAGAGCTCGCACATGAGCCGCTGGCCGAGCAAGATCAACTTCTTCTGCGTCACCGTGGCCAAAGAGGGTGGCGCGACGCCGGTGGTCGATTGCCGCAAGGTGTACCAGGGTCTTGATCCCAGGGTCCGCGAGAAGTTTGAGGAGAAGGGACTGACTTACGTGCGCAACTTTTCCGAGGGTCTCGATGTCAGCTGGCAGCGTTTTTTCAGCACCGAAGACAAGTCGGTGGTTGAGAACTCCTGCCGCCAGGCGGGCATGAACTGCGAATGGCACGGCAAAGACGAGCTGCGCGTGCGGCAGAAGTGCCGCGCGGTGCTGCGGCATCCGGTAACTGGGGAGCTGTCGTTCTTCAATCAGGTGCAACTGCACCATGTGCATTGTCTCGAGCCCGAAGTGCGCCAGTCGCTGCTCGCCATCTTCAAGCGTGACGACCTGCCTCGCCACGTTTATTACGGGGACGGCTCCACGATCGAAGACAACGTCATGGACCACGTGGGCGAGGTGTACGAGAAGCATGCCGTCCGCTTCCAGTGGCAGCCGGGCGACATGATCACCCTGGACAACATGTTGGTGGCTCATGCCCGCGATCCCTATGTCGGGCCGCGCAAGATCGTAGTGGCGCTGGGCGACATGATCGACGGCGCACAACTCGACGAGGCAAGCGGGGTTCATGCATAGGAAGCGGCTCCGAATTTGAAAGTCGCAGTTTACTGATGAAACCAGGGAAGCAGTCCGAATCGAAGATGACGCCGGGGCCGCCCGACCTCGAAACGCAAAAGGTCTACGTGTTTCCGGTTACGTTTGCGCAGCAGCGCCTGTGGTTTCTCGACCAGCTGCAGCCGAATTCCGCGTCCTACAATGTCGCCTGGTCGATTCGCATCTCGGGTCAGCTCCAGATCCCGGCTCTCGAGCGCACCCTGAATGAGATCGTGAGAAGACATGAGGTTCTGCGCACGGTCTTCTCGGAAAAGGACGGCGAACCCGTACAGGTCGTCTCTGCTTCGCAAGAACTTCCCCTGCCGGTTCGGGATCTCTCGTCTCACCCGGAGCGCGAGGCCGAGGCGCAGCAGGCCGCGGAACGCGAGGCAAAGCAGCCGGTCGACTTAAGAAATGGCCCCCTGGTGCGGGCCCAGCTGCTGCGGCTGTCGGACAAAGAGCACATCCTGCTGCTGACGTTGCACCACATCATCTTTGACGGCTGGTCGCGGCGGATCTTTGTGCAGGAGCTCGGTGCTCTCTACGAAGCGTTTTGTGCGGGCAAGCCTTCACCGCTCAGCGACCCTCCCCTGCAGTACGCGGATTATGCGGTGTGGCAGCGGCGGCATTTTCAGGGAAAGCATCTCGAAAAGCAGCTGGCCTTTTGGAAGGATCAGTTGGCGGGAGTTCCGGCGAGCCTCGATCTGCCCACCGATCGGGCGCGCCCGGCAGTGCAAAGTTTTCGCGGCGCGGTCAAGACCTTCAGCTTTCCCGAGGAGCTCTCCGCCCACCTCGGTCGGTTCAGCCGCGAGCAAAACGCCACCCCGTTCATGATTCTGCTGGCCGCCTTTCAAACCCTGCTGGCGCGCTACAGCGGCCAGGACGACGTGGTGGTCGGCACGCCGATCGCCAACCGGAACCGGACCGAAATCGAAGGCCTGATCGGATTCTTCGCCAACACCTTGGTGCTGCGCACCAGGGTTTCAGACTCGGTTTCCTTCAGCGATCTGCTGGCGCAGGTGAAACACACTGCCCTTGAAGCTTACGCGCACCAGGACATTCCTTTTGAGAAGCTGGTGGAGGAATTGCGCCCGGAGCGCAGCCTTAGCCACAATCCGTTGTTCCAGGTCCTGTTTTCCCTGCAGAACGCTCCCCGGCAGGCCTTCGAGTTGCAAGGCCTTCAACTGCAGCCGCTCGAAGTCGCCGGCAGCACGGCAAAGTTCGATCTCTCCCTGTTCCTGGTGGAGACTGCGGAGGGGTTGCGCGGGCGGATGGAGTACAACACCGACCTGTTTGACGAGGCGACCATCGCGCGCATGCTGGAGCACTACCGGGTGCTGCTGGAGGGGGCGATGGCCAATCCCGCGCTGCCGGTCTCGCAGTTGCCCCTGCTCGGCGAGAGCGAGCGCCGCCAGATCCTCCAGGAGTGGAATGCGACCGGGTTCGACTATCCGCGCCAGATTTGCCTGCATGAATTGTTCGAGCGGCAAGTGGAGCGCACGCCGGAGGCGGTGGCCTGCGTGGCGGAGGGTGAGTCGCTGACCTACCGGGAGCTCAACCGGCGGGCCAACCAACTGGCGCACTTCCTGAAGAAACGCGGCCTGGGCTCGGGGCAGCGGGTGGGATTGTTCATCGAACGCACGCTCGCCATGATGGTGGGCCCGCTGGGCATTCAGAAGTCGGGCGCGGCCTATGTGCCGCTCGACCCCTCCTATCCGGCGGAGCGGCTGCGGCTGACCCTCGATGACGCGCAGGCGCCGGTGCTCCTGACCCAGCAGTCGCTGTTATCGTCCCTGCCCGAGCACCAGGCGGAGGTGGTCTGCCTCGACTCCGACTGGGAGAAGATCGCGCAAGAAAGCACCGCGAACCCGCTAAGCGGCGCGACCCCGGAAGACCTGGTGTATGTGATCTTCACCTCGGGCTCGACGGGACGGCCCAAGGGGGTCGAGGTGCCGCACCGCGCGGTGGTCAACCTGCTGACCTTCATGGGGAAGGAACTGGAGATGGGGGCGGAGGATGTCTTTCCGGCGCTGGCCTCGTTCGCCTTCGACATGTCGATTCCCGAGCTCTACCTGGCGCTGGTGACGGGGGGACGAGTCATCGTGGGTGAGCGGCATCTGGCGGCCAACGGCGAGGCCCTGGCCGAGGTGCTGCGCGCGACC
>DATFTE010000119.1:0-5624 GCA_035262225.1 Terriglobales bacterium | reverse complement strand
CCGGGGAAGCGCATGTCGCGCAGTTGTGCTCCGATATAGAGCGGATGCCGGGTCGGGAACGGCCTCGACCAGAAGCCGAGCGCGTTCGGCTGGGAGGCGACCGGCAGGCCCAGCAATTCGGCAAGCTCCACGGCTTCCTTCTCGCCGTGACACCGGGTGATCTCGTCACCCACGCTCATCAGCGGATTTTTCGCCTCGACCAGGATGCGCGCGGCCTTCTCCACGTCATCCTTGTCGGGGCGAATGCGCATCGGTACTTCGAACTTGGCCTGGTCCCAAATCGCCGCCTTGGCCTGGTCGCGCAGGGTGTTGTTCGGAAGCGCGAGGAATACGGGCCCGCACGGCGGCGTCGAAGCGAATTTGAGGCAGCGCCGCAGGGTCTCCGGGATGCCATCGGTGGTTTTTGCCATCCACGTCCACTTGGTGATCGGATGGGTCATGGTCTCGTGGAATTCGGCTTCCTGCGGCTGATCGCGCCCCATGGTCTCCTGGTCGGCCGAGGCGACCGCGACCAGCAGCGGAATCTGGTCCTTCCAGCTGTTGATCATCTGGGTCATGGCGTTGGGCAGACCCACATTGGCAACGGTCACCACGGCCAGCTTGCCGCTGGCCTTCGCATAACCGTCCGCCATGGCGACCACGGCGCCTTCGTGAATGCCCTTGATGACCTGGATGCCAGGCTCATCGACCAGCGCGTCGAAAATCGGATAGTCACCGGTCGACGGGTTGAAGAATACGTATTTCACGCCCGCCGCCTTGAGCTGCGCAACGAACAGCGTTCCGCCGGTACCTTGTAGTTCCCGCATCGCGCCCGGCGGCGCAGCCGACGCCGGCGTGAGTGACTGCGCCATCGCATTGGCGGCGACCGTGCTCATGCCGAGTGCACTTAGCCCAGTCATCAGCTGCCGGCGCGACACGCCATCGTCGAGGTACTGCCTGATCAGCTCCTTCATGGAAGATCTCCTCCCGGTAGCGGGTGTGGCGACCGTCAGCGGCGGCCCCGCTTCGAATTTGAACATAGCGGCCAAACATAATAGCATCGCAACGGTGGCACCTCACCACGAAAAAAGACCTGGCCCCTGGTGGTCCGACGCCCCCAATTCTTAAGCCACTCGCGGAACTTCATGTTGAACCGTTTATTTGGCTTGTCGTGACCGGGCTTGTCCCAGCCATCCACGTGTTAGGCGCGGCGCCGAGGTGACGGCGATCAGCAGCGGGATTTGGTTCCTCCGGAGCTGCACTGATCAGGTAACCTGCCAAAATCCGCAAGTGCCAAAGCGTGAATTGACCTCTTTCAATGATAATCCACAGTTGCGATACGCAAACTAGACAATCTCTTGTAAAATGGTACATGCTCCGCCGGGCACGTTGAGTCCTCACCTCGCGTGATCGAATGGGATGACCGGAAGTTCGCGCGGGACGTGATCTATTTCCTGTTTTTCCTATAATCGGAGCTACGCATGAAAAGAAGTCTGTCATTCATCGTTCTCTGCTTTTTTTTCTCATCTCTATTTATGGAATCCAACCTTGCGCAGGGTGTTTCCCAACTTGATGTCCAAGGTTTAGACAAGAAGGTTTTTATTGGACAGGCATACCCTTCAGGCAACATTTATCTTGACTGCTTTCGCGGCAAAGCCGATTGCCACTCTTTATGGCCAAAGGAGCTTTTGATCATGCCCCTGGGCGACACAAACTCCGTGCTCGGAAAAACAAAGATGAAAGCGTCATTCGTTAAAGTTATGAAGGACGGTTTGAAAAATAATGTTATCCGATCCACCTATATTCCTGGAGCAGAGGGGATGGATGGTGATCATGAATCGTGCGGACTGGGGGAAATCAAAAGAGTGGAGCAATATAAATACATCCCTGAACGCGCTGCAGACTATTTCGATGCGATGATCGACCATTGCGAGTCGAATGAAGGGGTGGGCATCTACCACACTGCTTCTTCGAAGTATTCCTTCCTGGTTTTAGGCATCGACCCCGGAATTGCCGTGGCGGACCTAAAGCTGCTCTCAGGTAAACGTCCTTTAGCACCGGCAGATCGGCAAGAGATAGCTAAGCAGAAAAGAGAGGACAAAAAGGCGGCTGCCGAATGCACCACTAACCCTGCCTATATCGACAGCGCTACTCAAATTGCCGAAATCACTCTGCTTGAAGGCGATTCGCGGCTAAAGGTCTCCGCCTACGAAAACCCAGGTTGCTACGGCCATTTGTCCAGCATTTACATTCTCGATGTGCTGCGAGGTAATATGGTCCTTCGAAAGTTCGAAGTCTATCGATATAAAGGCCCTCTGTAGCTCGATCTTGTTGCATATACATCTCGCGATCGACAATCATCGTGGCCGTCCGCCGGCTGAAACGGATCCGCCATGGCACGCGCAGATGCTGCCGGGCGCGCGCGAACTCCTCCGCTATCTCACCCGAACCGGAATCCCCTGGGCAATCGCAACCAGTTGCCGCATGAAAGCCGCCGGCCGCGTTGTGCGGAGCCTCGAGATCGATCTTGCGGGTATCCCGGTCATTACTCGAGATATGGTCGCGTACGCCAAACCCGATCCTGATCTTTTTCTCGCTGCCGCCGAAGCGCTGAAAGTGGACATCAAGGCCGCATGCGTTGTTGGCGACAGCATTTGGGACATGCTGGCCGCCCGCCGCGCAGGTGCACTCGGCGTCGAGCTCCTATCCGGAGGATACGGCCAGGACGAGTTGGAGCGCAGCGGCGCTTATCGCGTCTACGGGGATCCAGCGGATTTGCGCCGTCACATCGACGAAGTCGGCGGTCGCGTGTAACGGTTCCCCCTCGCAGCAACGGACTCGTCATCGCCGGGCTTGTCCTGCCCCAAACGAACCGCCACGGGTTTCGCCTCTCACAAGCATTCACCGCGGGAACTGAAGGCGACGCATGGCGGTTGTTCGTGCACCCGAGGCCGGCGACGTTTCACCCGCTCCCGCCGGTCTCGGCCGGAGAGATGAATGCCTCGCCTCATCACTGGAACGGCTCTCGCTGGAAGTATTCTCGCGCTGTCGTGGGCAGCTTTTTCGGACTCTCTGCCGCCGGATGCGAGCTATCGACCGCTGCCGACGCAGCCGTTCTCGGTGGTGCGCGCTGCTGATGAAGCGCAGAAGCCGGCGGCGATGCGACGCCAGGCGGAACTGCTGCAGGCGCGCTATGACCTTTCCGACCGGCCGATCCCTGACGTCTTCATGTCGGGCAAACGAAAAGCCGTTCAGGGCGGCGTGCGCGTCAGGCTTCCGCAGGGCGTGACCTGGGACACGCTCGCACAAATGACTCCCGACGCCATCGCCGAAGGCGACCTGTTGCCGTTGGGATTCATGCCACTCCCTCATGTCAAGCAGGCCACCGGCGGGCAGGTCTTTCCCAACAACCAGATCGATACGATCCAGGATCGCGAGGCGCGGAGTTTGCGGCGCTTCGATGTCGACTTCGATTTACCCGACCACCTGACCCCGGAGTTCCCACCGCCCATCTATCTCACCACGCATCCTGAACTGGGCGATGTATCCCAGGGAAACTTGCTCACCATCAAGAATTACTATGCATTGATGGTGGGCATCCTCACTCCGGTCCAGCTTGAAGGCATGCGCCTGCTGCTGACGCCGTTCCCCCAGGAGGAATTCAATCAGACTGAGGATCGCAAGTCGGCCGACCAGAGCCTGGGCGTGGCGTGCCTCGACTGTCATGCGAATTTTCACACCAATGCAGCGTTTCACCAGACGCCGGACGTCCGACCGCAGGCCGCTCGGTTTCGGCTTGATTCGGTAAGCCTGAGGGGACTGTTCAACCAGCGAATTCACGGATCAAAACGATCGTTGCGCTCGGTCGAGGATTTCACCCAGTTCGAGCAGCGCACCGCCTATTTCAATGGCGATCACACGAGCGCCCAGCGCAAAGGAGCCAATCTGCCCGATCGGACCGATCAGGTGGCGATGATGGGTCAGATGCAGAACATTATCGACTTCCCGCCGGCGCCGAAACTCGATCCCCTCGGGCGCCTCGATCCCACTAAAGCCTCAGAACGCGAGCTCGCGGGGGAAGGGCTGTTTCTCGGCCGAGCACGCTGCGCGGAGTGTCACATTCCACAGACCTCCTTCATGGACAACATGATGCATGACCTGAAGCTCGAACGCTTCTACCAGATCGGGCAAACAGTAAATGGACTGGTCATGCTGCCCGATGGGCCGATCAAGACGTTCACGTTGCGGGGCATCAAGGACTCCCCGCCGTACCTGCACGACGGACGTTTGTTGACGCTCGCCGACACCGTCGAGTTCTTCAACGTGGTCCTCGGCCTGAAGCTGAGCCAGCACGAAAAGGATGATCTCGTCGCCTACATGCTGACGCTTTGACCGCTCGCAGCGCCGGCGGCCTGGCCGATTTCCCTTATAGGCCGGGGATTATGCGGGCGGGACGCCCGCGCTCCTAGGACTTGCGCAAGTTACGGAACACACAAAGGAGCTCATCATGCGTCGTCTGTTCGTGTCGTCAGCTTTGATGCTGCTCGCCTCGACCCCAGCGATTGCCCAATCGACAGAGCGGCCACAGACCCCAACAACCCGTGGGATCGGCAACCCGGGCTTCGCCGCACCGGGGACGACGGAGCAGGCCCCCGGCGCGCCCGCGCCGCACCAGACGAATGTGGCGGACCGGGTGTTTGTCACCCGGGCAACTCTCGGCGGGGCTGCCGAGATCGAACTGGCACGGCTGGCCGAGCAGAAAACCCGCAACGACGCGGTGCGCGAGTTTGCCCGGCACGTGATGCGAGACCACTCACGAGCGGATGATGCCCTGAGCCGACTGGCCGAAGCAAACGGAATTCCAGTTCCGGAAGAACTTGATGCCAAGCAGCACCAGATTCGCGACGGGCTTTCGCGCTTGAACGGTCCCGAATTCGACATCGAATACCTGCGCCTGCAACTGCAGAATCATCAGCGCATGGCGCAACTGATGGGGTACGTCATAGGAGCGGGCAAGGATGCGCAGGTGCAACGCTTCGCAGCGGCCACTTTGCCGACGGTGTTTATGCATCTGGCCATGGCCAGCGACCTGCTGGATCGGGTTTCAGTGCAGAACCCGCGGCTCGCCGCTGCACCACCCCACCTGGTCAGCGGCATGCCGACGCCGCAGACGCCGAGGCCACTTGCAAACTGAGGCGATCGTGCCGGCCTTGCTCAGATCCGCCGTCAAAGGAACAGGACTATGGGCACGATTTACCACAAAGGACGGCGCTGAAATCTACTACAAAGACTGAAGGATGCGACGCTCGTTGGTCACACCACTGGCGGCGGGGAGGTGGCGCGATACGCTGGCCGGTACGGGACCAAACGGGTGAAGAGGGCCGTACTCGCTGCGGCGGTGGCGCCAACCGCCCCGGTTCCCTCTCCCACGGGATTCGACCAATTCTGGCTCTGGAGCATGCAGGCCGGCGCGCTTAGGTGCGTACGAGAGCGTCAAGGCCGAGGGTCAGCACCTCGAATTTCTCGGAGTCCTCAGTGAATCCGTTTCGGAAAGGTGCCGGTCATCGGGCCCAGTAGTGACTTGGTCCATCGCCCTTTATGAGGCGAACACGATCGGATTGTTCCGGTCAAGGACTCGGCCGGGA
>DATFTE010000118.1:0-24397 GCA_035262225.1 Terriglobales bacterium | reverse complement strand
AATTCTCAACGATTTCCTCGGATTCGGCTTCGGCGAAATGTTTGGAGGAGGCCGGACCTCCTCGCGCCGCAGCCGCGCCCAGCGGGGCGCAGACCTGCGTGAAGACCTGAGCATTGAATTCGAAGATGCCGTGTTCGGCACCCAGACCAAGGTGAACGTCCGCCGCCACGAAACTTGCGAAGAGTGCAGCGGTTCGGGCGCCGCCGCGGGAAAGGCTCCCGCCACCTGCCGTTCCTGCGGCGGGCGCGGACAGGTTCGCTACCAGCAGGGCTTCTTCAGTATTGCCCGCACCTGTCCCACCTGTCAGGGTGCAGGCAGCGTGATTACCGACCCTTGCCCCGGGTGCAGCGGCAAGGGCCGCGTGCTGCGCCAACGCGTCGTGGAAGCCAAAATCCCCGCCGGAGTCGAAGACGGCACGCGCATCCGCTTCAGCGGATACGGCGAAGCCGGACCCTTCGGCGGACCTGCGGGAGATCTCTACGTCGTCCTCAACGTCAAAGAGCATCCCTTCTTCGAGCGCGAAGGCAATGACCTGCACTGCGTGATTCCCATCTCGTTCACTCAGGCGGCTCTTGGAGCCGAAGTTTCCGTGCCCACGCTGGAGGGCTCACACCTGCTCAAGATTCAGGAAGGAACCCAGTCGGGTGCGATCCTCCGAGTCCGCAACAAAGGCGTGCCCGTGCTGAACGGGCGCGGTCGCGGGGACCTGCTGTTCGAAGTCCGGATCCGGACTCCGCAAAAACTCAATAAGCGGCAACGCGAGCTCCTGCAGGAACTCGAGAGCGTGGCTCCGCTCGAAAACAAACCTCAGCGCCGCACGCTCCTCGGCAAGATGAAGGACATTTTCGGCTGATTCGGCCCCGATGTGGAGACGGGCCGCCTCGCGCGCGCGAATGACTCGCTCTCCATTACACTAACCCCGCATGACCCGCCGCCGCTGGATCGCCGATGAAGTCTCGGGAGACCGCGCCGCGCTCACCGGAGACCACGCCGCCCATCTCATCCGTGTCCTGCGTGCCCGCGTGGGGCAGGAATTCGACATCGCGACGCCGACCGCTCTCCGTCGCGGACGCATCAGTTCCATCGATGAACACCGCGTGGAATTCGAACTCGGTGAGGAGTTCCCCGCGCCGGCCGGCGCCAGGATCACGCTGCTTCTCGCAATCTTCAAATTTGATCGCATGGAGTGGGCCATCGAAAAGTGCACGGAACTGGGCGCCGCCAGGATCATTCCCGTCGTTGCCCAGCGCACCGAATCCCACCTCGCCTCGGCGGCAATCAAGCGCCGCGAGCGCTGGCAGCGGCTGGCGCTCGAAGCCGCCGAACAGTCCCGTCGCGCCGCTCCTCCGGAAATCTCCGAACCCGTCAAGCTGAAGGACGCCGTCGGCCTGACCGCGACCACGCGTATCGTTCTCGCCGAATCCGAGACGCAAGCGTTGCTTCGTGATGCAATCCCATCCGACGCGACCGACCTGGAACTTGCCAGCGGGCCCGAAGGTGGATGGACTGACTCCGAGCTGAAACTCTTCCAGGTTTCCGGCTGGATCTCCGCCTCCCTGGGGCCCACGATCCTGCGCGCCGAAACCGCAGCAATCGCCGGCGTCGCCATCGCGGGCTCCGCCTTGCAATAACTTCAACCTTTACTTCCCGTGACTCGCCATTGCCGGCCCGATCGCGCAGAAAGGCGATCCCTTCTGCCCCATCCTGGGAGAACAGCCCTGCGGGTACGATTGGTTTCCTTTCAATTTTGGCTATACGGAAAACAACAGTTATCCCGATCTCACTACCCTCATGAAGACGCCGCAGGGCCAGTTGCCGCTGACCGTATTGCCTCAAGGATTTCGGCTACGCCAGGTGAAACTGGAATGGTTGATGGATACTACGGATAAGTGTGCTCCGCATCCTGCCGGTCCCTGCCTTCGATTACACTATCCCTTCACGAAAGGACCCCCATGCCCCAAGCCACTAGACCCTTTGAAGTCAAACTCACGCCCCAAACCGATCCCAACAGCGATCCCGCGCTCGGCCGTATGATCCTGGACAAGCAATTTCATGGAGACCTGGACGCCACCAGTCAGGGCCAGATGCTCACCGCAGGCAGCGCCCAAGGCTCCGGTGTCTATGTGGCCATCGAAAAGGTCACGGGCACTCTGCATGGCCGAAAGGGGACCTTCGTCCTCCACCACACCGGTATCATCGAGCGGCGCGGGGCACAGTTGACGATCGCCGTAGCTCCAGATTCCGGCACCCGCGACCTCGCCGGTATCTCCGGGAAAATGGAAATCGCCATTGCCGACGGCAAACACTCCTACACCTTCGATTACCTTCTGCCGGTCTGAAGGTCATTCCGGACGTGAACCGCGGTTTCGCGGACCACAATCGTGGCGCAATCGACGGTCCCCTGGGGAACTCGCCGGCCAGAGGCACTCCGGGAGCTGGCGGTCCTAGGACAAGCCCGCCTCTGCTATGCTCACTCTGAGTGCCACCCCGAAACCCAATCTTTACTCCTGACGAGCGCCAGCGCCAGGCGATCGAACACGTTCGCGGACCAATGCTGGTGGTGGCGGGTGCCGGAACCGGCAAGACCAGGGTCCTCATCCAGCGCATCGCCCGTCTCATTCGCGAAGAGGGAATTGCCCCCCATGAGATTCTGGCTCTCACCTACACGGAAAACTCTGCCCGCGAGATGGGCGAGCGCGTGCGTGCCGCACTGAAGGGAACCAACGTCTCGAAGCTCAAAACCAAGACTTTCCACGCGTATTCGAACGAACTGCTCCTTCGACATGGCAAGGGATTCCGGCTGCTCGAAGACATTGACCTCCTCATCTACATCCTGCGCCGCATCCGCGAACTTAATCTTCGGTACTTCGTCCGCGCCGCCAACACCAGCCAGTTTCTCAGTGACCTGCTCGACTTCATGAAGCGATGCCAAGACGAACTCGTCACCCCCGAGAAATACGCGGACTACATCCGGCGCGTGGGTTGCGGAGAACTGCCGCTTCCGCGTGTGACCAGGTCCAAAGAGCTTTCCGCCCTCAGTCCCGACGAAACCCGTGCGCGATGCGAAGAGCTCTCCCGCGTTCTCTCGACCGTCGACCGCATGCTGCGCAATGACAACCTGGGAACCTTCGGCCAGATGATCACGCGCGCCTATGACCTGCTCGAGAACGACAGCCGCATTCTCGCCGAGGAACGCCGTGGTGCCCGCTTCATTCTGTTTGACGAATTTCAGGATTCGAACTTTGCCCAGGTGAAGATCCTGCAGCAACTCGCCGGAGACGAGCGCAACCTGTTTGCCGTGGGCGATCCCGACCAGGCGATTTATCGCTTTCGCGGCGCCTCCAGCGCGGCCTTCGCCCTCTTTCAACATCACTTTCCGGACGCGCGCCTGGTGGTTCTCGACAAGAACCGCCGCTCCACCACGCCCATCCTGCGGGCGGCCTTCAGCGTCATTTCCAGGAACCCTGAAGTCTTCTCTCATGCCCGGGACGTGCTCGCCTACCGACGCTCGCCTCTCGTCTCCGCTCGCGAGGAAGAAGCCGAGGCAAAAGGCGCGCCCCTGGCCAGCCTGCCTGTCGACCTCGCTTTTACCGACAAGGACATCGAGAGCGCCGACATCGTGGCTGTCATTCAGGAAAAGAAGAAACAGCTACGGGCTTCTTGGAAAGACTTCGCTGTCCTCTATCGCATCCACTCGCATCGCATGCAAATCGCCGCGGAGCTGGCGGAGAAGGGAATCCCCTTCGTCATCGAGAACATGGATGTCACCGACACTCCCGAGGTCCGCGATCTGTTCGCCTGCGCCGGCGGGGTCGTTTCCTTGCATGACAGTTCCAGCCTTTTCCGGGTCGCGGCTCTGCCGCAGTTTCAGGTGAATCCCGAAGATCTGCGTGCCGGCATCCGCGCATTGCCGAAGAACGACCAGAGCGCCAACCTGGGCTCGGTTCTCGAAAAGATTTCGGGCGGACCCGCCGTGCTCCAGGCGCTCGCGAAGGCCAGGGAAGAAATCGACTGCAGGAGGGCGAATGCTCGCGCCGCCCTTGAACTCATCCTGCGTCACTTCGCCCTCCCGGGTTGCTCGCCGCAAGTGCAAGCGGTCCTCGAATTCGCCGGACGGTGGGAAGAAAAGCCCGTCACCGAAACCCGCAGGCTCGGTGAATTTCTCGAGTACATTGCTGACTTCCGCCAGTTCAGCGGTGTGATTCCCCTGTCCTCACCCGACGAGAATGCCGTTACCCTGCTAAGCGTGCACTCCGCGAAGGGGCTGGAGTTTCCCCACGTCTTCGTGCTGCGGGTGCATTCTCCGTCATTCCCCGCGAGCTACAAGGAACCCCTCTTCGAATTTCCGCAAAACCTGCGCGACCCTGACTCCGCCGGCCGGGACGATGACAAGACGCTGCATCAGCAGGAAGAACGCCGCTTGTTCTATGTCGCCATGACTCGCGCCCGCGATACTCTGACACTCTACGGCAAGAAAGGAACCGACAAGGAACCCGCGCCCTCCGGCTATCTTCGGGAACTCGCGCACGACCGGAGTATCGCCAATGTGTTGCGCAAGCGGCCGGCCCGGGCCTACCAGACCGATATCTTCGCTCCCGCCGTGGATCCAGGGTTCGCCACGCGCACTTCTGCGTGGGTGGCCCTGCCTGCGGCATCGAATCTGGCCGCTCGTCTTAGCGCCAGCGCGATTAACAGCTATGAAAGCTGCCCTCTGCAATTCAAGCTGGAACGGGAATGGCGCCTGCCAACGGAGCCTCCCGCGCCCTTGCAGTACGGCGCCTCCATGCACCGCGTGCTCAAAACCTATTACGACTCGGTTCAAATGGGACGCCCAATGGCGGAGGAGAAGCTAATCGAGCTGTTCCGCACCGATCTTGCCGCCGCCGGAATCCAGGATCCCTATCAGTTCGAACTCTACGAACGAGACGGTATTCAGCAGCTGGGAGATTTCCTGGCTGGGCACGGCGTCGAGGAAGGGTCCAGGGTCCTGCACACCGAACAACCCTTCGAGATTCTCATCGGGAAGACCGCGGTGGTGGGACGCATCGACCGGATGGACGATCTCGGCGATGGCAGCGTCGCCATTACCGACTACAAGACGGGCAGACCGCAAACCCAGGAAGACGCCGACGAGAGCCTGCAGCTTTCCATTTACGCCCTGGCGGCGCGCGAGAAATGGGGATACCAGCCTGACCGGATTATCCTCTACAACCTCAAGGACAACACGTCGGTCGTCACGCGACGCGATCCTCTCCAATTGCGAGAGGCCGGACTCAAGGTAGAAGAGGTCGCCGGGCAGATCGCCGCAGGGCACTTCGAGCCCAAACCCGACTTCCATCGCTGCCGCACCTGCCCCTACCGCACGCTGTGCCCCGAGACGGAAACCCGCCTCCATTCGAGAGCCAACTAGAGTGGGAGTCGCGGGCGGTGCGGCAGTCGAAGAACTCCATCCCGCCAAAAAACTTAGGGGACGCTTTCGCGTCCCCTCGTTTCGTTGCGTAATGCAGGGCGCTTAGTGTTTCTTCTTGCCGCCCTTTTTCGCTGCCTTCTTTTTGGTTGCCATTGATCTATTCTCCCTTTCCATTCTTCATGGACTTCAGCAACGGTCTTCTGTTGCAACTGATTGATTGTATAGAGTCAACAAAATCTGATGTCAAGAGAAAAATGACATCATTCGCACATGTCACCGTTGCACCAAAGTCACCAAGGGCACTCCTCACAGCAGGTATTCCGCTCCGGAGAGACCGATCCGTCACTTCCCGAGAATGAAAATTGCTCCTCGATGACTACGCTGAGGCGTGTCATCCCGCCTTCCGATGCGCACTCGAAGGCCGGGGAATTTCGACGATTCGCCCCTCTGCGGCATCTATAATGTTGGTCGCGAATTCATACCGGGAGCCACCGTATGCCCGCATTCGACGAGGTTGTTATCATCTCCGGCTGCCGTACGCCTGTGGGGAAATTTCAAGGCAGCCTTTCCGATCTCACGGCCCCGCAACTGGGTGCCATCGTGGTGCGCGAGGCGGTAAAGCGTGCCAAACTCGATCCCGGGCAGGTCGATGAATGCATCATGGGCAATGTCATCTCGGCGGGACTCGGTCAGAATCCTGCCCGCCAGGCCGCCATTTTCGGCGGTCTGCCTCCGTCAGCAGGTGCCATGACAATAAACAAGGTTTGTGGCTCGGGATTGAAAGCCGTGGCCCTCGCGGCGCAGGCCGTCCAGACCCGCAACAGCTCCGTCGTGGTCGCCGGAGGCATGGAGTCCATGACCAACGCGCCCTATCTCCTGATGCAGGCGCGCAAGGGATATCGCCTCGGCAACCAGCAGCTTATCGACTCCATGGTGAATGACGGCCTGTGGGATATCTACAACGACTACCACATGGGCATCACCGGGGAGAACGTTGCCGAAAAGTACGGAATCACCCGCGAGGAACAAGACGAGTTCGCCGTCAACTCCCATCGCAAAGCCGTTTCTGCTATCAAGGAGTGTCGTTTCAAGTCCCAGATTGTCCCTGTTGAGATGCCCGCGAAAAAGAAAGGCGCTCCCGGCATAGTTTTCGACAAAGACGAATCCCCGCGTGAAGACACCACCATCGAAGTCCTGCGGGCCCTGAAGCCCGCCTTCAAGAAAGACGGCACCGTGACCGCTGGCAACGCGCCCGGAGTCAACGACGGTGCCGCAGCCCTGGTCGTGACCAGCGCCGCCCGCGCCAAAGAACTCGGCGTTCAACCCATGGTCCGCATCGTCGCCCAGGCCACCAGCGGCGTCGAGCCCAAGTGGGTCATGATGGCTCCGGTCGGCGCCGTGCGCCAGATATGGGAAAAAACCGGCTGGAAAAACGAAGACGTAGATCTCTACGAGCTCAACGAAGCCTTCTCGGTCCAGGCCCTGGGCGTTATGCGCGAACTGAAGCTGGACCCGGGCAAGGTGAACGTAAATGGCGGTGCGGTGGCCATCGGACATCCGATCGGTGCCAGTGGCGCCCGCGTGCTGGTGACGCTGATTTATGAAATGATCCGCCGCGACGCTCACCGCGGCATCGCAGCCCTTTGCCTCGGTGGAGGCAACGCCGTTGCCATGGCGGTTGAACGTTAGACGAAAATGTGGAGGAAGGGCATCCCCGCCCGTCTCAGCCAATTAGCGCGGACGTCCCGCCGGCCACGGGGAACGTCCAACCCCCTTCTCCTGCCCACCTCGGGCAACCCTGCACGTTCTGACGGTGTCCAACTGTTGGCAAGCGCGTTACACCCTTAGTGCAGACGCGCAGTTTTACCGAGATGTTACGCACGGGGGTTGCAAGTGCGTCGGTTCATCTCACTACTGGTTCTGCTCTCGGCTGTCTCCGCTCTCGGCCAACTGCCTTCCGCAAGCTGCGATGCTCTTCACACCTCCATTGCCACCTGCCCCACCTTTACAGAAGCGGATTCTAGTCCCGCACGAGCGACACGCTCCGAAAGTTTTTCCGCATCGAACACACCCGCTCCTCCGGCAGCCGTGATCGCGGTCGCATCCACTCCACCTGCGAAAGAAGGCTTCCATTGGGGCCGCGCCCTGTTCGAATCGTTCACGTTTCTCTCCATCGAGCAGGCCTATGTCGTCCACGAAGACTACCGTTGGGTCGTCATCGAAAACGGCGTTCCCTTTAATCATTACTGGCGTGACTACAAGCAATCCCTCTCCTCCTGGGTTCACGCGGGGTGGAACGATGGCGACCCCTCGCTCTACAGCTACGTCGGCCACCCCATCCAGGGAGCCATGACGGAATTTATTCAGATCCAGAACGACCCACGCGGCGCGACTCTGGAACTCTCGAACTCCAAGGCCTATTGGCATAGCCGCTTCCGCGCGTTCTTGTGGAACGCCGTCTACAGCACCCAATGGAATATCGGGCCCTTGAGCGAATTGACGGTCGAGAAATACGGCACCAAGGCGCGCCCGCCGTGGAATCAGGATGGCAGCTGGCCCTGCACGCACAAGCCGTGCTTTAACGGAGTCGGCCAAGTCGACCTGGTCATGACTCCTATCGGCGGAACCGGTTGGGTCCTCGCGGAAGATTTCCTCGACAAATCCATCGCGCGGCGCGTCGAGGGCTCCACCCGCAACCACTTCCTGATCGACCTCACCCGCTGCGCTCTCAACCCCATTCGCGGCGGAGCCAACATCCTCCACGGTCATCGTCCCTGGTACCGCGCTTCCCGCGACGCCAGTCAGGTATATTTCTCACATCAGTACCGGAAACATGATTTGGTGGCCCATCCCGCCGCCCGGACGCCGTAAAGTAACCTTGAAGAACCTGGTACCGTTCTCCGTGGCAGTTCTCCTTGTGCTGCTGTCTGGTCGGTTACGTGCGCAGGACCGCACACCGGCTGTGCGCTACAAAAACTGGGATGTCAGCTTCTGGGTCGCCGGCGCCGCCGGCGAGGAGAATACGAATTCTTTTTCCGAGGCCCAGATTCTCTCCGCTGCATTTTCCTTGGGAAAATCGCTGACCGGCGAGATCGGCGACGGATGGAAACGTGGTGACCTCGAGTACACCTTCAACATTATTCCCTTGTTCGTTCAGTTCACGCCGCAGCGTATCTACGGCATCGGGTTTGAGCCGCTGGCCTTGCGCTGGAACTCGAGCTTGCACACGAGCCGCGTCTCCCCATTCATCGAACTCGCAGGAGGAGGCCTTCACACCAATACTAACCTCCCCGCGGGCGACACCTCCGATTTCAACTTCACTGCGCGCGGCGGCGGCGGAATTCAGATCGTCCTCACCGAGCGCCAAGCGCTGGACCTCGCCTGCGACTGGTGGCACATCTCCAATGCGAACCTTGGCGATCGCAATCCCGAATTCAACGGAATCCACGTAAGACTTGGCTACCACTGGTTCAAGTAGAGAGCAGCGCCGGCGCCTGCCCTGAAGCGAGGCCGAAGGGTCTCGCGGGCCACGAGCCGTTATGCCTTTGGACTATCCCCCACCGGCAACGTCACCGTGAACACCGCTCCCCCGCTGGTCCCCAACGCCGCCTCCACATTTCCCCCATGCTCCTTGAGGATCGCCTTGCAGATGCTCAGTCCCAGACCGGTGCCTCGCCCGGGGCGCTTCGTCGTATAAAAGGGATCAAAAATGTTGGGCAGAATTTCCCGGGAAATTCCGGGCCCGTCGTCCTCGATCATCACCAGCACCGTGCCCTCTCCCCGCGAAAATCGGATTCGCAACATGCCCCGGTCGTGAATTTCCCTCATCGCCTGTTCGGCATTCAAGATCAGGTTCAGGAATACCTGCATCAACTGGTGCGGATCCCCGTTCACCTCCGGTAACCCGGTGTCGGGAACAAAGTCCACCGTGATGTTGTTCTTCCGCAGCGAGTACGCGTGCAGGTGCAAGGTTCGCTGCAACAGTTCGCTCAACTGGATCGCACTCCTCCCGGGGGCCGGCGGCCGCGAGAAATACGTCAGGTTCTGCACAATCTCCGCCGCACGCCGCGCCTGTTGCTGCAGCATGGTCAGCTGCTTGTGCGCCTGTTCGCTGGGATGATCCTCCAGCAGCAGTTCCGCCAGCCCCAGGATGCTGGTGAGGGGATTGTTTATTTCGTGCGCGAATCCTCCAATCATTTGCCCCATCGCTGCCCACCGTTCGCTTTGGATGACCTGCTGCTCCAGCTTTTTCTCGATGGTGATGTCGCGCACCGAGGCGATCACACCGCTCGGCCGTTCGTCCGCATGGTACAGAGGGCTTACCTGCGCCTTCATGGTGCGCCAGCTTCCGTCCCGGTGACGTACCCCAAACTCGCAAAAGCCGAACTTTTTCCGGCCCGAATTCACCTCCCGGCACAGGGCTACCAGCTCGGGAGCGTGTCCGTTCGCTTCGTTCAACTTGGTCCCCAGCAAGTCTGAGGGCTTCAGTCCCAGAAGGTCGCGGACACGGGCGCTCACGAAACTGAACCGGTCTTCCAGGTCGAGGACGAGAATCAGATCGGGGAAGCTCTCCAGCAAATAGTGCCGGAACTCCTCCTGTTGGCGCAGCGTTTTCTCCATTTGCCGCCGCCCGGTAACGTCGACCAGCGTGCCCTGATAGCGAATGATCGCTCCTGCCGCGTCCCAGACCGCGCGCGAGGTGTCCAGAAAGATCCCGGTGCTTCCGTCTTTGCGCAGCAGGCTGACCTCGCGGGTTCGCACCCCTCCGCCATCGTCCGCCCCGCGTCCAAGCACCGGAGGGAGATGGGCGTCAGAGTTTAGCGCTCTCGAATCAAGCGCCAGCAACTCTTCCTTGCTGTGATAGCCGAGCATTTGTACCAGGGCCGCATTGCCGTCGAGAAGCTTTCCTTCCGGAGTGCAGAAATACACTCCTTCCTGCAGCGTTTCGAACAGCTCGGTAAAACGCAATTCCTTTTCGCGCTCTTCGGTCACGTCCCGGGCGAGCACACTCGCGCCCACCACCTCGTCCGCCTTTACGATGGCATTCAGCACGCAGTCGAAATATCTGACTCGCCCACTGTTCTTCAGGCGTGCCCTCACCAGCCCAGACCAGCGTCTTTTCTCGAGGAACGCCGCCAAACCACCCTCCACCGCGGTTCGCCTGGGTTCCTCGAGAAATTCGTCGAGCTTGCGATGGACGATCTCCGAATAAGTCATTCCCGCCAACTCCGTCATTCGGCGATTGACCGTGCGCAGCGTCCCGTCGAGCGATATGACGAACGCCACGTCGTCAATCGAATCGATCAGTTCCTTGAAGCTGCGCTGCGAGCGCGCGATGATCTGGCCCAGTTGATCGAGTTGCTCTTCCGACGGTGCAGCACGTTCCTGCAGGCCTTGGACCAGCGTCTTGAGCTCAACCACCCGCTTAAGGCGTCTGTAGGTGAACACGGCGAAGGCCAGCGCCACCAAGAACAACGCAAGCCCGATGAACCCAAGCTGGTAAGGGAGGTCTTGCAGCCGCTCCCACGATTCCGCCCCCAGCGCCGCCGCCAGCAGGACCAGGAACAGCAGGGCAATCCGCCACAGCCAGGCTTCCTCTTTTTCGAATTGACTGGGTACTCGAGGACGGGAGAACCCCGGTTGGTCGTCAGACATAGAAGAAATTGGCCTTTACCCGCTGTCTGGCTCTAGGTAGATGAAACCATGGGCCGAATCCTAGTGCAGCCGGCGACGCCCCACAACCCGATTCTATTGGATAACTTGGTACGAACTGGAAGGCACGCGGCTGGCGCGCGTGGGGTCAACTTTGTTCCAGAGATCAGGGAATTGCCTTTAGTCTGTGGAGTTGAGGAGCTACCGCACGCGGTTGCCGACACCCCAGGCGGTCGCATCGGATAAGAACCGGCGGCCGCAATCGATGGCAAACACATGGGCGAAGCCCAATATCGTACGTCAGACTGGACCTTCTGACATCCCCCGACCGACGTGGGGCCAGGGCCTCGCCCGTCCGGCCGAGCGAAACCCGACTCAGCCGCGAGGGCAGGGCCGGCGCCTCGGTACGCACTCCCTGCAATCCCTGACCACTCGCCCGCGGTCCTCTTTCTTTGGGACTTCTTTTCTGACTTCTTTCTTTGGGACTTCGTCCCCGGAGTTCCGGGATCAGCCGCCGAAATGTAGGTAAATTCAATTATTGCATTAACTTACCGACAGCCGCCCCTCTGCAGGAAAACCTTGACCTTTTCCCCGTTTCCAGTTAGCTTAGGGCGTTCTCGGGAAGTTCGAACCAGTCGGCACCTGATGTACCTCCGCTGACAATGGACTGAATCCTGTAACACTGAGAAACTTTCCAGTCGTGCGGAGCATCTATAAGTGTAGTCAGAGCTTTCCCGTATATCCCATCTGAATTGAGCGAGATACATCTTCAAGAGCGGGAACTCTCCGCTTGAACAAAGATGGGCGCCTACGAACTGACTGGCTCGATGGAAGGAACGGAGGAATCATGCGTTCTGATCGCGTTTTTGACGCTTTACACACTTTGCGGAACCGTTATATGCTCTGTCAGCTTGCGTCCAAGGCTACCCGTAAGTTTCACAAGCCCAACACCAGGATCCAGGAGACCATGAACGACGTCCTGGACAAGATTGCGAGCTCGGAGCGGACCTCGGTTCTGTCCGAACCGGAACATTTTGCCGAGGCGCAAAGGCGGGCTGCTTAGTCAGCCCTGCCTTCCTGCCTCGTGGGTTACTGTCTTTCCTTTGCTCAACCCCCCTTGAACATCCCTCGCAGGTGAATAATGACCATCGCTGAACTCAAAGAAAAAAACATTACGGAGCTGACCAAGATCGCCCGATCTCTGGATCTGCCCGGCGCCAGCGGTCTGCGCAAGCAAGACCTGATCTTCAAGATCCTGCAGGCGCAAAGCGAAAAGGAAGGCCACATCTTCGCCGAAGGCGTGCTTGAAATCCTGCCCGATGGCTACGGCTTCCTTCGCTCCCCCGACTACAACTACCTCCCCGGCCCCGACGACATCTACGTCTCGCCCTCGCAGATCCGCAAATTCGATCTCAAGACCGGCGACACCATCAGCGGCCAGGTCCGTCCTCCGCACGAGGGCGAAAAATATTTTGCGCTGGTGAAGATCGAAGCCGTCAACTTCGAGTCTCCCGACGAAGCGCGCAACAAGATCCTGTTCGATAACCTGACGCCGCTCTATCCGCAGGAACGTCTCAAGCTCGAGACCGTCCGCGAAAACATCAGCGCCCGCGTCATGGATCTGTTAACTCCGCTCGGCAAGGGCCAGCGCGGCCTCATCGTCTCTCCGCCGCGTGCCGGCAAAACCATGCTGCTGCAGAACGTGGCCAACTCCATCACCACCAATCATCCGGAAGTCGTGCTGATGGTGCTCCTCATTGACGAGCGTCCCGAAGAAGTCACCGACATGCAGCGTTCGGTCAAGGGAGAAGTTATCTCCTCGACCTTCGACGAGCCCGCCGCCCGCCACGTGCAGGTCGCGGAAATGGTGATCGAGAAAGCTAAGCGCCTGGTCGAGCACAAGCGAGATGTGGTCATCCTTCTCGACTCCATCACCCGCCTTGCCCGCGCCTACAACACCATCGTTCCACCCTCAGGCAAGGTGCTCTCCGGCGGCGTTGACTCGAATGCCTTGCAGCGCCCGAAGCGCTTCTTTGGGTCCGCGCGCAACATCGAAGAAGGCGGTTCCCTCACCATCATCGCAACCGCGCTCATCGACACCGGATCCCGCATGGACGACGTGATCTTTGAAGAATTCAAGGGCACGGGCAACAGCGAAATCATCCTGGAGCGCAAGCTGGTCGACAAGCGCACCTTCCCGGCCATCGACATTCAGCGTTCCGGTACTCGAAAGGAAGAGCTACTGATTCCGAGGGAGGACTTGCAGCGCATCTGGGTTCTGAGGAAAGTCCTGAATCCGTTGTCGCCGGTTGAAGCCATGGAGTTGCTGATCGACAAACTCAGCAAGACCAAGTCGAACGGCGAATTTCTGGCCAACATGAGCTCGCTGTAAGCGGCTTGCTGCAAGAGCAATCGAATCAGGCAATGGAGGACGGGCAGCCTCGCTCGTCCTTGACTCCTGCAATCCCAATCTGCCGTAGGACGCAGCTCCGCCGCGTCTGTGAATTATTGCAACAAAACCGGAGTGAGATCCACCGGAGATGCAGCCGAGCTGCGTTTCCACAGAGTGGACGGGATTACGCGGCGAAAAACCTCGCAATCTCGTCCCAATGCTTGCGCACCGTCCCATCCGTACTCAAATGTCCGCCGCGCCTGAACAACCGCAGCTTCACCCCCGTCCTCTCCGCAAACCGCTTCACCGACCGGCAAGACACATAGGGATCATCCTCAGCATGAAACATCAAAACCTTGTGTGCGGAAATCTCTCCCACGTGAAACGCCGGATTGAAAAACCTGCCGCCCCGCAGCTTCCCCCAGTTCCGTGAGGACAGCCGATATCCATGCCCCCACGCCTCGCGAATGTAAGCCGCGTAACTGGGATTAGAGGTTTCCGCTTTTTCAGAACCCCGCAAAATTCCCCAGTCCACGACCGGGCAGTTTGCCACCACTTTCCTCACCTGTTGATCGAGCGAGCACAGCAGCGCCGCTGCCCCGCCAAAACTTCCGCCGATCACGAACACCTCATCCGCCCTCACCCGAAACCGTTCGCCGAACGTGACCTCGCGAATCTCCCGCCTCAGTCCGCGAATCACATCCAGGATATCCTCGTGCGGGGACCGTTTCAGAAACTCTCCGCCGCTCTCCCATGCCCCCCGGTAGCGCGGATAGAACACCCAATAGCCTTTCGCCGCCAGGAACTCGGCCAACGACTGCTTGCGCGGTATCGACGGCATGCCGTCGCATAACACAATGACTCTTTGCTGCCCAATCCTCCTCGCCGGCGGCATGAATTCCGTCACGATCTGCCGTTCAAACCGTGTCCTGAACATAGACAATTCCGGCGGGCCCCCCGTTGTGGGCGGCCGGGCCTTTCTCCATTCGCCCTTTCAGCGGGTTCTCGGTGTCTCTCTGGTTGAAACCTACCACGCCTTCGCTTGCGGGTCCGCTATGTACACCCGCCCGGGAGCCCCGGGCTTCACGTTGTTTTTCACGAAGCAATCCTTGATTTGTTTCCGCAGCTCCCGGCTCACTCCCCATTGCTTGTTGGGGCGCGTCTTGATCAGCATCAGGTACTCCACCTCTTCATTGCCCACGCGATCGATGCCGGGCACCTGAATGTCACTGACGATGTCCTCCGCAAACGCCGGATCATGGCGCACCTCATTCCCGATCTGCTCGAGCAGGCTGATGATCCTGTCGCTGGGTTCGCTATAAGCGACCGTCACCCTCAACGGGAATTGCGCCCAGTCCCGCGTCATGTTCGACAAAATCGAGATCTGGCTGTTGGGCACCATGTGCAGCGTCCCATCGTCATCCCGCAGCACCGTGCGGCGCAGGCTCATCTCTTCCACTACGCCCCTCACCCCGGCGGCCCGGACCGTGTCTCCAATACTGAATTGATCCTCGAACAGGATGAAGAACCCGTTGATCCAGTCCTTCACCAGCGTCTGTGCGCCAAAGCCGATCGCCAGCCCGGCGATGCCTGCGCTCGCCAGCAGCGGCCCCAGATTCAGCCCCAGCAATGACAGCGCCTGCAGGCTGGCCACAAACAGAATTACAAAAACGCCGATGCTGTTGATCACCGCCGCCAGCGTGCGAATCTGCTGCGCCCGCACTTGTGCAAACCTCTGCTCCCGCAGGTCGGCAAGCTTTCCCGTCACGGCTCGCAACACCCGCATCAGCACAAACGCTCCCAGGAGTACCAACAGCAACTTAGGCAGGTCGTGGCGGAGGAAGGTCATGGTGTCGACCCGCCAGGCGTGCAGCAGCCCGGGAATGTTCTCGGTCTCCAGGTCGACAAACAAGACAAACAAATCACACAAAGGATTCATGGCACGGCGCGATTATACAATCAGTCGCGGGCCCCCCCTTTGCGACCGGCTAACCTCTATAATCGCCATGCAACTCATCCGCTCCGAGGTCATCATGCGATCCACTGCCGTGCCGCTGGTTCTGATTTTCATCTCCCTCGCGCTCTTCGGCGCCCAGCAGCAGTCTTCCGGGCCTTCTTCCGAGCAGCCCGCGGTGCACGACGGGCAGCGCGAAAAGATCGAGAAGGAGATGGAAAAGCGGGCCAACAAGCAACGCCAGCAGGACGTCAGGCGCGATACCGACCGCCTTCTCGAACTCGCCACCGAACTCAAACAGTATGTCGACAAATCCAACGAAAACCTTCTGTCCGTGGATGTGGTCAAGAAAGCAGACGAAATCGAGAAGTTGGCGCACAGCGTGAAAGACAAGATGAAGGGGCAGTAGCGCGGCTGGCGGCACGCGAAAAGCGCCCCACCCCCAGAGCGTCCGGCGCCGCCTGTAGCCGCCTGGCCAGGGTGACAGGTTTCATTGACCTGACTCTGGCGGGGGTGCTATAAAGACTGGTTTTGTGCCGGGGCCGCCCCGGGGAGGTTAGGGTCCCCGCAGGCATGCTGGCCGGCCTGAGACATCCGACGCGGCCAAGCTCAGCACTCATTGTTCTAGTCTTGCAGTGGAAGCGTGTTCGGAGTTCCGGATAACCTCCCGCCTGATCGCAAAGGAAAGTGCGATAAGGGGTTACGCCGGAAAGACGGAGCCTAAACACGTAGTCATCCAAAACCACACCTGATTTCGGAGGATTTCCCATGCGCATCTGGTTCGCTCGAATTGCGTCCCAAGGATGCCGTTTGACCGGAACTTTGGCAGCGACCTTCGCCCTTGTGATGCTGGGCGCGTCGTCTGCCCTGGCCCAGAGCTCGGAAGCGGGCGGCGAGGCCAACCTGAAGCTGCCGGATCTGTCGGCGGTGAGATTTCTTAACGAGGCCATTGACGGCCACTCCCTGCTGCTGATCGGGATCCTGTTCTGCCTGTGCGGACTGGGTTTCGGGCTGGCGATTTACATGCGGCTGAAGAACCTGCCTGTGCACCGGGCCATGCGCGAGATTTCTGAACTGATCTACGAAACCTGCAAAACCTACCTGATCACCCAGGGCAAGTTCCTGCTCCTGTTGTGGGTATTCATCGCGGTGGTGATTCTGCTCTACTTCGGCGTGCTGCTGAAGTATGACTCGGTGCGGGTGGCGATCATCCTGCTGTTCAGCGTGGTGGGGATTGCGGGCAGCTACGGGGTAGCCTGGTTCGGAATCCGGGTGAACACCTTCGCCAATTCGCGGACGGCATTTGCCGGACTGAGCGGGAAGCCCTATCCCATCTACCAGATTCCGCTTGAGGCCGGCATGAGCATCGGCATGATGCTGATCAGCGTGGAACTGCTGATGATGCTCATCATCCTTTTGTTCGTCCCCGGAGATTACGCCGGACCCTGCTTCATCGGCTTCGCCATCGGCGAATCGCTGGGCGCAGCGGCATTGCGTATTGCCGGTGGCATCTTCACCAAGATCGCCGACATCGGCTCGGACCTGATGAAGATCGTTTTCAAGATCAAGGAGGACGACGCCCGCAATCCCGGTGTGATCGCCGACTGCACCGGCGACAACGCGGGAGACTCGGTCGGCCCCAGCGCCGACGGTTTCGAAACCTACGGCGTTACCGGCGTCGCGCTCATCACCTTCATCCTGCTGGGCGTCAAGGATCCTACCGTGCAGGTGCAGCTGCTGGTCTGGATCTTCGTGATGCGCATCATGATGCTGGTGTCGAGCGCGGGAGCCTACTTCCTGAACGGCGCCATCGCCAAGGCGCGATTCGGCAACGCCGACAGGATGAACTTCGAGACGCCATTGACGTCGCTGGTTTGGATCACATCGCTGGTGTCGATTGCGCTGACCTATGTGATTTCCGCGATTATCATCCCCAGCCTGGGCGGAGACACCTCGCAGTGGTGGAAGCTGGCAACGATCATCTCCTGCGGAACCCTGGCCGGAGCCCTGATCCCCGAACTGGTCAAGGCGTTTACCTCCACCGAATCGCGCCACGTCCGCGAAGTCGTTGCTTCGGCGCAGGAGGGAGGCGCATCGCTCGGAATTCTCTCCGGCTTCGTCAGCGGCAACTTCAGCGCCTACTACCTCGGACTGTCCATGGTGGCTTTGATGTCCGTCGGCTACTACTTCTCGCTGCAGGGTCTGGGCGAGTTGATGATTGCCGCGCCGGTGTTTGCCTTCGGGCTGGTGGCGTTCGGGTTCCTGGGCATGGGGCCGGTGACGATCGCCGTCGATTCCTACGGCCCGGTGACCGACAACGCACAATCGGTGTATGAGCTTTCGCTGATCGAGCAGGTGCCGAATGTGCGGGCAGAGTTGAAGAAAGACTTCAACATCGATGTGAACTTCGACCGCGCCAAAGACCTGCTGGAAGAGAACGACGGTGCCGGCAACACCTTCAAAGCCACCGCCAAACCGGTGCTCATTGGAACTGCCGTGGTGGGTGCAACCACAATGATCTTCTCCATCATCATGGCTCTCACCAACGGGCTGTCGGCGAACGTGGACAAGCTCTCGCTGCTGCATGCGCCGTTCGTGCTCGGCATGATCACCGGGGGAGCGATGATCTACTGGTTTACCGGCGCAGCCACACAAGCGGTGTCGACGGGCGCGTACCGGGCGGTGGAGTTCATCAAGGCGAACATCCGGCTGGAAGGCGTAGAAAAGGCGTCGGTCTCCGACAGCAAGAAGGTGGTCGCCATCTGCACGCAGTACGCGCAGAAGGGCATGCTGAACATCTTCATCGCCGTGTTCTTCGCGACTCTGGCCTTCGCCTTTGTGGAGCCCTACTTCTTCATCGGGTACCTGATCTCGATTGCGATCTTCGGCCTCTATCAGGCGATCTTCATGGCCAATGCCGGCGGAGCGTGGGATAACGCCAAGAAGATTGTCGAAGTCGAACTGAAGCAGAAAGGCACGGAATTGCACGCCGCCACCGTAGTCGGCGATACCGTGGGGGATCCGTTTAAGGATACGTCGTCGGTGGCGCTGAATCCCGTCATCAAGTTCACCACTCTGTTCGGACTGCTGGCTGTGGAACTGGCGGTGAAGCTGACGAACGAGGCTGGAGCCGGCCTCAGCAATATTCTGGCGCTGGCCTTCTTCCTGGTTTCAATCGCCTTCGTCTACCGTTCGTTCTACAGCATGCGGATCAAGGCGGAAGGCCTGGCGAAGGAAGCTCACGCCGCCGCGGATTGATTTCGTCCTTTGCCAACGGCCACCTGGGAAAACCTGGGTGGCTTTTTTCCCAGTAAGGGATAATCAGGTGCGAAAGCAACCGCTCGAGCCGACGCTTCAGTCATGGCAGGGATTTCAGATAGGTGATCAGCTGCCAGAGCTGGGGATCGGGCAGCTTCGACCATGACGGCATGCCCTTCTTCATGTAGCCATTGACGAGCAGCCAGTGCAGATCTCCGTCCGAGGCCAGCTTCTGTACGACGTCACTGCGCAGCGGGGGACGTTTTCCGGTACCTTCGGCGTCCTCCCCGTGGCACTTCTTGCAGTGATCCTGGTAGATGCGACGCCCGGCAGCGACTGCGTCCGGTCGTCCGCGATAAGGGTTGACCTTTTCGTGCTCACGCGGGGGAACTCTTCCCAGCCATGAACCATCAGGCAGCGAGGCGGCGGCAAGCAGGGGAACGCCCGCAAGCCAGCAGAGCAAGATGAGGCGGCGCATCATTTGCCCCCCCGGCGGAAGCGTCCGAGAAACTGCTCGATTTCCCAGGAAACGGCAAAACGGTACAGATGTGGAATGCTATAGTCGTTGAGGCCGAACTGCGGCGAGAACGAGAAGGTTGTTTGGTTGGGGGCGGTCCAGTTCACCGTCGGGCCGGCGTAGTGAGAGGTATCGTGCAGGCCAAAGCCGAAGCGGTCTCCCAGGCCTCCGTACATTTCAAATCCGGCCTGAAATTTTTCCAGGCAGAGCGAGCAGGCCTGCGCTTTGGCAGCCAGTGCGAGTGGACGGCTGACGGCCCAGGCGTACCCGAATTCCCAGGGGTTGGCGGCAAGACTCTTTTCCGCCACGAAATTCTCGCTCACATTCCAGCCGCGGAAGTTGCTCCCCAGAATTAACTTCAATTCCATTTCGCGTTCGACGCCGCGACGGGCGATGGCGTTCGCCTCGGCAAAGTCAGCGGCCCCGTCATGTCCGACCACCTCGCGAAGGCCCTTGTCGGCGCTGATGTTCTCGTACTCGACATACAGCACGGGATTGAGGAAGTGCTCGCTCAGCAGCGGACGAAAGCGGTTCTCCCAGCGGTAGCCGGTGAAGATCGTCGAGTCGTTTTGGGTGGATTGTCCGTCGAGGTAGAACTCGGATGTCCACCAGGCCTTGACGCCATATTCGAATTCCAGGTTGGAGCCAAGGAAGAGATTGCTTCCCCGAGGCTGGCCGACAACGTTATAACTTGCAATTTCGAGGTTGCCGGGCTCTTCCATTTCGTGGGAATAGGTGACGAAATAAGGACGCTCCTGGGCCGCGAGCGGAATGACGCCCGTGACCAGAAGCACGAGCATCGCTCCGAGCAGCGCAATTCCACCCGACAGTCCGCTGTACCAGGCAGCGTACGAGCCCTTCGCTTTATTGCAACTAAGTTGCATGTATAAATTGTAATCGACGATGGATATCCGCAGGAGACGCGCATCCCCCAAGCGAGCATTTTTTGTTTCAGGATTGTTGCAACCAGATGCAACATCAGCGCGAAGTGCGGCAGGCAGAGCAGTAGCCCCCGACTTCAAGGCGGCTCACGACGATGTGAAACTGGCAGTCGCGCTGGATCTGGCCCTTGAGGCGGTCGAACAAATCGCTTTCGAATTCCATGATCTTGCCGCAGCGCAGGCAAGCCATGTGGATGTGATCACGTTGCGGCCTGCGCTCGTAATAGTGCTTCTCGCCCTCGATGTGCATCAGATCAAGTTCGTCGATAAGGCCGTGGCGCTTGAGCAGCCGGAGGGTGCGGTAGACCGTCACCCGATCGATCTCGGCGTCGAGTTTGCGCGCCTTGCGCAGGATCTGGCTGGCATCGAGGTGCTGCTGGGCGGTTTCAATGACCGCTAGAATGGTGCGTCGCTGTCGCGTCATGCGCAAGCCGCGAGACATGAGTTCGGCCTGCAGGCGTCCCGATTGTTCCGTCTGGGGAAATGGCATAGTTGCTACTCTGTTGCATGTAGAGTGTAGCACTTCTGGAAAGGGCAAGGAGAATCACGCCCTGGCGCACCATGCGGAGATCGCGAACCTACTCAGTCAGCGGCGCGATCGTTTTGTCGATCCGGCGCCGGCCGTCCCGACCGAGACCCAAGCTTCACCGCCCGGCACTTTGATCCCGGGCAAGAATCCGTGTAAATGATTGTAGATACGTTGGTTACGCGGATGCGCCGAACTCTGGACGGTCTGCCGATAACTGATAACTAAGGTGTCAGGTCCCCTGGTGTCTGTCGTCTGGCACTGGAGGGCCATACCGCAGATCGTGCCCGGTCTCTAGTATGGTGTCAGAACTTGAGGACAAGAATCGAGATGTCAACTCTGGAAAACGAACTGTTGACGGCGCTGGCCTCTAACTACGAAAAGAATCCTTTCGGCTATATGACCCTGCCCAAGCAGACTGTCGACTGCTCGGAAGCCCGGTTCATTGTCGCTGACATGCGTAACCGGGGATACATTGACGAACAGATGCGCGGTGTCGTACGCCTCACCGCCCGCGGTTACCAGATCTGCCGTACCCGCCTCCTGATCTCGGCTTAGCCTCGGCCGCTGCCAAAGAGAACTTCGCCATCTGCCATCCGCAAACCGATCCTTTGAAGCCATGAGACGGTTTTTCCAAACACCAGTCAATTATCCTCAATCAACAATCTCTTCCCACCATCGCCCATAGAAACGAGTACACATCGGTCAACTCATCCACCAGTTTGGTGATGGGCTTGCCCGCGCCGTGTCCGGCCTTGGCTTCAATCCTCAGTAAAATCGGGCGATCTTCTCTATGGGCCGCTTCCTGTTGGAGAAGCGCGGCCATTTTTTTCGCGTGCATGGGATCGACGCGAGTGTCGCTCTCGGCGGTCATAAAAAGGATGGCGGGATATTGCGTTCCACGCTTCACATGGTGATACGGAGAGTACGCGTAGAGCCACTCAAACTGCCGAGGATCGTCAGCCGACCCGTACTCGGGAACCCATAGCCTGGCAATCTGAAAATTCTGGTAGCGCAGCATGTCGAGCAGGGGCACCTGGCAGACGACGGCGCGAAACAGTTGGGGACGCTGCGTGAAAGCTGCTCCCATCAGCAGGCCGCCGTTCGATCCGCCGCGGATCGCCAGGTGCTCGCGGTCGGTGTAGTTTTGCGCGATCAGATATTCGGCAGCGGCAAGAAAGTCATCGAAGGTGTTCTGTTTCTTGTCGAGCATGCCCGCGCGATGCCACTCCTCGCCGAACTCTCCGCCGCCGCGCAGGTTGGCCACGGCGAAAATTCCGCCTCGTTCGAGCCAGAGAAAACGATCTCCGGTGAACGTGGGAGTCGGGCTGATGTTGAAGCCGCCGTAGCCCGTTAGCAGCGTGGGGTTACTCCCGTCAGGCGCGAGATCTTTTTTGTGAAACAGAAACATGGGCACCCGCGTGCCGTCTTTCGACGCGTACCACACCTGTTTCACCTCGTAGTCCGCAGGATGAATGGAAGGCGCCTCAATCCGGGCCCAGAGCGCCGGGGCAGGGAAGTCGGACCGTGCGTCGCGGCTTTCGTGATTTTCAGTTGGCGGAAAACTGCTGTTCGGGTTTTGGGTGGCGCGGACTTTGAGCTCCGCGGCCGATCCTTCCTCAAAGATTTTGCACTTTGGCAACTGAGGGGTTTCTGCGCTCAGATCGAGGCAGTATGTGCTCGACGGCACGGTGAATGACTGGAACCCAAAGAACATCTCGCGGCTGTGCCATTCGCCGCCAAAACCGGTGACGGTGCCTAGACCGGGGAGCTTCACGTCGCGGAGAAAGTCGCCGTTGGTACTGAAAATCCTGATCTGCGAAGTGGCATTGCGTTCGTAGAGTGCGAACAGGCGGCCACCAATGATGTCGACGGTCTGCAGGACGGCATCCGACTGGGGAATGACTTCATGCCAGGATTCACGCGCCGGTTCGAGCGCACTTGCTTTAAACACGCGGTAGCGGGGCGCGTCCTCGTTCGACAGGATGTAAAGATGTCGCCGAAAAATCTCTCCGCGGTAGACGCAGTCTTTGCCCTGGGTAACCAGTGTGAGAGGAGTGCCGCGCTCAAGATCAGCGACATAGAGCTCTGTACGTGTCCAGCCCTGTTCTAGGGTGATGAGTAGCCATCGTCCGTCTTCCGAGAGGTCGACATTCGGCCAGTCTTGCGGGTTGTGCGCCGCGAAAACCAGCGGGTCGTATGCCGGTTCTGCGCCCAGCGCATGATAGAAAACGTGTCGGTGATAGGCCTCTTCGCCGTCGGGAACCTCCCGCTTGGCGGGATAACGAGTGTAGTAGAAGCCGGAATGATCGTGTTTCCAGGCCAGGCTGGCGGCGCGCGTGCGATCGATGGTGTCCGGGAGGAGTTTACCGGTAAGCCACGTAACGGCCGTCGTGCGAGGGGTACCACCAGTCCATGGCGGTGGTGCCGTCGGAGGCAAACCGGTTGGGATCGAGCAACACGCGGTCCGAGCCGTTCACACCCTCGCGCGTATAGAGAACAGGTTGATTCTGAGTTCCCTCGCGGCGCTGGTAGAAATACCAAGGCCCACCCACTTGCGGAGTACCCACCGTCCCAATCGCTAGCAACTCGGCCAGTCTTTGATGGATTTTGCCGCGGTCCGGCAGCGCATCAAGCACGCGGCGGGTCCGCGCCCATTGCTCTCGCACAAAGCGTCGCGTCTCTGCCGAATCTACATCTTCCAACCAGCGGTAAGGATCGCGAACCACGCGTCCGTGAAGAACTTCGTTCATGTCGCCAGTCTAAGGGTTTCCTGTTATGATGAAGAAGCTGCAGTTCACTCCTCAGTAGCTCAATGGCAGAGCATCCGGCTGTTAACCGGAGGGTTGTAGGTTCGAGTCCTACCTGAGGAGCCATTGTTTTCTTTAGTTTGCATTAGCTCGGTCAACCTCCCAACTCCCGACTGTGCGCGTTCTGTGCGCGTTCTCTCATTGCGGTCTGCGAATCTGAACCGGTAGCCGTTTCCTTTCTTCCTCGGCAGCACTGGCTAGATACGCCTGAGTTTTCTGCATCGCCTCACGCTGGTCCTTCTCGGAAACGATGTTGTAGCGGTCGAGCATGGAGCGGGTCTTGTGTCCGCTCACTTGCATAGCCACACGATCCGGCACTCCTGCCCGGATCATGTTCCGCACGGCGGTACGGCGTAGGTCGTGAAAGAGTCGCAATGGGACGCCGGCCATCTTGAATGCCGCTGTCCAGGCTTTACGGAAATCCCGGATCGGTTCTCCGTCACGATGGAACACCAGATCGGAGAGCACCACAGCCGTTTTCGTTTTGACTTGGCGACATGCCTTGCGGCGCTCGATGAGTTCCGCCAGTTCTCCCTCCAGCGTGACGAAGCGGGCCTCTCCATTCTTGCTGTTTTCCGCCTGGAGTCGCACCACATCGCCATCCACGTCGGACCACCGCAGAGAGTTAATCTCGCCCTTCCGCCATCCTGTGAGGTAGCCGAACAGGGCGAAGTCCGCCAGATCAGGCTCCAAGTTGCTGGCCACGTTCCGAAACTCAAGATCAGAGAAGAATCCCTGCCGCGCATTGCCAGCCTCGGACAGATGGCGAATCAACGGAGCGGCGGTCAGATGCTTCTCTCCGCCGGCAATGGCCAGCTCAGAGCCGTCGCTCGAAACCGCTCCAGGTAATCGTGCACCGTGCTCTGACTGATGTTGGCGCTGCGGGCGATCTGCCGTTGCCCCAGTTTCAACTCGAAGTACAACCGTAGGACTTCTC
>DATFTE010000117.1:0-4680 GCA_035262225.1 Terriglobales bacterium | reverse complement strand
CCCTTCGCTCCGGCGTTTCCGCTACCGCAATCGATTCAGGCGGCTGGAGATATCCGCCTCTGAATCCGTCCGATGGGCCCAACATCTATTTTGAGGGGGTTTGTATGGGAAACGCATTTAAGACCGCCTTCCTGCTCACCGGCATGACTCTGCTGTTGATGGCCATCGGCCGCTTTTTTGGCGGGCAGAATGGCATGCTGCTCGCCCTGGTGATCGCCGCCGTTATGAATTTCACCGCCTACTTCTTTTCCGACAAGATTGCCCTGGCCACCTATCGCGCCCAGCCCGTCACGCGTGAACAGCTACCCCGGGTTTACAGTGTGGTCGAACACATTACGCAGAAGATCGGGCTGCCGATGCCCAAGATCTACGTCATCCCCACCGATTCGCCCAACGCCTTCGCCACCGGCCGCAATCCCAAGCACGCGTCGGTCGCCGTTACCCAAGGCATCCTCAACCTCCTGAACGACGAAGAACTGGAAGGCGTTCTGGCGCACGAAATCGGCCACGTCAGCAATCGCGACATTCTGATCAGCTCCATCGCCGCCACGCTGGCCGGTGCCATTACTTTTCTGGCCCGCTTCTCTTTCTTTTTTGGCGGCGGCCGCGACGATCGCCGCGGCGGAGGCCTGGGCGCACTGTTCATGCTGATACTCGCGCCCTTTGCCGCTATCCTCATCCAGATGGCCGTCTCGCGATCGCGTGAGTACCAGGCGGACGCTACCGGGGCGCACTACACGGGAAACCCTTATGCCCTGGCCAGCGCCCTCGCCAAGCTCGACAGCTACTCCCGTCGCGCTCCCCTGGTGGCCACGCCGTCCACGGCGCATTTGTTCATCATCCAGCCATTCCTGGGAATGAACTTCGGCAACCTGTTCTCCACCCATCCCCCGATCGCCAAACGCATCGAGCGCCTCACGGGAAGAGCGGCAGAGTTTCAACAGTAAGAGCTCTCAGCCGTCAGCTGTCAGTTTCGACGTTATGGGGACCAACCCGCAAGAACGCGCCAGCCACGCGTTCTATGGCAGAGCCGAGAACTGACGGCTGACGGCGGGGTTCGATGACTTTCGTACTGCCCACCCAACTTCCGCCGTCGGACCGACATCTGACCACATAGTAGAATCAGAATAATGTCACCAGACACCGCTACCGCCGTCTCGCATCGCGCTACACAACTGGAAAACGCCCTCCGCCGGGTCATTCGCGGCAAGGATGAAGTGCTCCGTCTCTGTCTGGTTTCGATGCTGGCCCGCGGACATATCCTCATCGAAGGCGTCCCCGGGGTCGGCAAGACCACTCTCGGACAGGCGCTTGCCCGGGCGCTCGATTGCACCTTCCAGCGCGTGCAGTTCACCAGCGACATGCTGCCCTCCGACGTGCTCGGCATCTCGATCTACTCCGCCATCGAACAGCAATTCGAATTCAAGCGCGGCCCGGTGTTTACTAACGTCCTGCTCGCCGACGAGATCAACCGGACTACGCCGAAGACTCAATCCGCGCTGCTCGAAGCCATGAACGAGAACCAGGTCACGGTGGACGCCCACTCCTACGCGCTGCCCCAGCCGTTTCTCGTCATCGCCACGCAAAACCCCGTCGAGCACCACGGTACCTATCCCCTGCCCGAGTCGCAGCTAGACCGCTTTCTGATGCGGGTACGCATGGGCTATCCCGACGGCAACG
This sequence comes from Terriglobales bacterium, assembly GCA_035262225.1. Taxonomy (GTDB): domain Bacteria; phylum Acidobacteriota; class Terriglobia; order Terriglobales; family Acidobacteriaceae; genus DATFTE01. Next base: position 3,000 of record DATFTE010000117.1, on the reverse strand, counting down.
CCGAGAGGGAAATTCTCCGCTCCGAGGCCGGAACCGCCAAGCTCGAAGTCATGCAACCGGTTCTAAGCGGTGCCGAAATGCTCGATATGCAACGCGCGGTCACGGAGGTGCGTGTCGACGACTCACTGGTCCACTATTGCCTGGCTATCGTTCACAAAACCCGCGATTCCGACCGCTTCTCGCTGGGCGTCTCCCCGCGCGGCTCGCAGATGCTCTACCGCGCCGCCCAGGCCATGGCCTTCCTCGAAGGACGCACCTTCTGCATCCCGGAGGACTTCAAGCCGCTGGTGGTTCCCGTGTTTGCCCACCGTGTCGCCGTCAACGCCCTGGCGTCTTCGACGCTCAAGAAGTCCGAACAGGCCGAGCAACTGATCAGGGAAATCGTGGAGAGCGTCCACGTCCCGGTTTAGAGCGAGACGGCGCCTCCACCCGTGTTCTTCGCCTCCCTGTGAGACACTCTTGCCATGGCTTTTCTTCGCTTCCTCATGTTTCTGGCACTCGTCATCTGGGTCGGCGGCCTCGTCTTCTTCCCGGTCGTCGCCCAGACCGCCTTCAGCGTCCTGCCCGCCCGCCATCTGGCCGGCAACCTGGTCGGACGCTCGCTCGTCATCCTGCACTGGATGGCGATCGTCTCCGGAGTCGTCTTCCTCGCCAGTTCCTTGGTCTACAACCGTCTGGTAACCGGCTCGATGCGTATTTTCGCCGTCCGCCACATCCTGGTGGGCATGATGCTGGTGCTGACCCTGATCGCGCAGTTCTCCATCATCCCCCGCATGGACAGGCTGCGCGCCACGCTCCCGGCGGAAATCGACTCGGTCCCGCCGGACAACCCCGCGCGCAGGCAGTTCGACGCGCTGCACGTCTGGTCCACGAAGATTGAACAGGGAGTCCTGGTCCTCGGAGTAGTCCTGATCTACCTCACCGCCCAGATAAAGTAGCGCAAGGATCGACTCCTGGATTGGTCATGCCGAGCGAAAGGAAGAACCTGCTCTGCGGGACTCAGAGACGCCTGCCCGGAAACAAGCAAACAGGCCAATGGTCTGCCACGAGAGTGGTTTTCAACATCAAGGTTTGACGGCAAGTGATCCGGTCAGCTACGGCGCGGCCTTCTTCACCGGCGCCGCCGGCGCGTCCAGGCTGGAGTCCAGATAACTTAAGTACGCCGCAATCAGCCGATAGCTGGTGAAGTAGTCATCCATCTTCACCACATCTATCCGGTCGCGCGCGGTGTGTAGAATCGGCCAGGTGGCATCGGTCACCGAGTGCAGTGTTATTCGGGGTATGTTGTACCGGGCAAAGGACTCCGAATCGCTCGACCCGGCTCCATCCACGTTCATTGCCGTCACCGGAATCTTCATGGCATAGGCCGTGTCCGCCAGCGCTTCCAGCAGAACCTTGTCGGCGTGCGACGACCACACCTCGGTCGGCCCCAGCGCCAGTGTGTCCATGTTTACCATGGCGGAGATTCTCGACCGCTGATCCTGAGGCAGGGTACGCGCATAAAACTCCGACCCCACCAATCCGCCTTCCTCGTCGGTGAAGGCCACGAACACGAATGTGTGCCGCCGCGGCTGTTGATCCATGCTGTAGAGCAGGCTGGGGAGCAAAGACGCCCCGCTCCAATTGTCCACCACGCCATCGCCGCGACTCACGTGATCCGAGTGCGCACCCACCAGAATGACCGCGTCCGTCTCTCCCGGCAGAACACACACCAGGTTGGGAGGCAGCGCGTCCTTCACCTTCTGCTCCGACAGATGGTCGTCCCTGCATCCGGACTGCGCAAACAGCTGTTTCAGCGTCTTCTCCCGCTCCTCGTTCCGGTCGGAAAAACTCTTGAGCCGCGCTTCGATCACCTCCCGATCCAGGGTGCGGAACCGGATGGAGACCTGTGCGGCAGAAGGGAGCAGAAAAATACTGATGGCAACAATCGCGAGCTGGAGGGTGCGGCTGATCACCGGGCCGGAGATGGTTCCCTTGGAGGATACCATGCTGTGCGCAGCACCCCCAGTTGGGCAATTTCTCCGCGATCATTTATTCTTTATGGTTGTCGTTCAGACCTCGATTCACGCCCTCGAACGAACAGACTACGAACCAAAAAGCTGGCGGCCAAAAGCCTTTTCTATGAAAACTGGAATCATAGGCCTGCCTCAGGTAGGCAAAACCTCGTTGTTCCGCATTCTGACTAAAGCCCACCTTTCAGACGCGGCCTATTCCAACCCACGCGAGGCCCACGTTGGCGTTGCCAGAGTGCCCGACGACCGCCTCGACCGCCTCGCTGCCCTCTACAACCCCAGGAAGCTCACCCACGCCTCGGTGGAATACGTCGATGTCGGCGCTATCGGCCAGGAGGCCCTCAAGGAAAGCGGATACATCGGCCACCTGCGTAACGTCGATGCCCTGGCTCACGTCGTCCGCGCCTTCGAAGATGACTCCATCCCCCACGTTGGCCCCATCGATCCCCTGCGCGACATCAAGAATGTCGAATTGGATCTCATGGTCAGCGATCTCGGGCAGATCGAAAAGCGACTGGAAAGGGTGGAAAAAGATCTCAAGAAGATGAAGACCGCCGACCTTGAGAAGGAATTCGACCTCCTCAAGCGCGCCAAGGCCCATGTCGAAAGCGAACGCCCGCTGAGGGAACTCGAAATGTCCGGGGAGGACAAGAAGCGCATCCGCGGGTTCATGTTTCTCAGCGAGAAGCCGATTCTTTACGTTCTCAACGTGAGCGAGAGCACGGAACTGGGCAAAGGCCTCGAAGCCGCCGTGGGGAAATACAAGCTCAGCGATGCGGCCTCGCGCCCCAACGCCGCAGCCGCTGCCATCTGCGGCAAAGTGGAGGCCGAACTCTCGGAGATGAGCGATGCTGATGCCGCAGAATTCCTCTCCAGTTATGGCCTGAAGGAAAGCGGGCTGGTCCGCCTGATCCGCACCACATACGCGCTTCTCGGCCTGATTTCCTTCTTCACCGCAGGCGAAGACGAATGCCGCGCCTGGACCATC
>DATFTE010000116.1:0-41908 GCA_035262225.1 Terriglobales bacterium | reverse complement strand
GGTGTCCTGAGCCGTTGCCCGGTTCCACATCCGGTCAGGTGCGAGAGCGCAGCGGGCACGCCGGTAGCCAGTGCAGTGACCTCGCGACCAGCGTCTTCCGTCACCTGAATTCGGCGCTATTCCCCGCTACCATATCCGGGTGGAGTCCGGGGCAGAGGTGGCCGTGAATCTCAAGAAGCTGAAAATTGATCGCATGATCAGCGTCGCCACCCTGGTGACATCGCTGATTGCGCTCGTTCTGGTGCTGAAGAAGCCAGCCCCGGTGGCGGCACCGCTGCCGGCTGCAAGGGCGGCCGAAAAAGCACAGTCGTTCGAAGAGAAGATGCAGCAACTCGATCAGCCTAAGGACCCGGGCCAGCCTGCAGCGGAAGTCCGATTGTCATCCGACGAAGTCAGCGCCGCGCTCGCGCAGGCTGTCGGCGCGATACCTGCGGCGACTGCCGGATCTTCCTCGGCGCGCCCAGGCGAAGCCCTGGATTCTCCGAATTCGTTCGTGGCCGGAGGAGCCCCCGAGGTCAAGGACTACCAGGTGAACTTTGATGGCGACGTGGCGCGCGGCCAGTTCCTGACAGAGATCGGCGGCAAAGACGTCTGGGTTACGCTTTCCGGCCACCTGGCATCGAAAGACGGCTATGCGACATTCGATCCGACCGAGTTCAAAGTAGGGGATTTGAACATCCCGGTTTCGCTGGTGAATGACGCTCTGCAGAAAAAATTGTTCGAGCAGCGCGACCGCCTGAAGCTGCCGGACACCGTCGGCGGCATCAGGGTGGAAGACGGCCAGCTGGTCATGACGCAGAAATAGCTTCGACGGCGTTCCGCGCCGCCACCTCCGCGTACCACTTCCCTGATTCCTTGATGGTTCTCGTTTGCGTGCCAAAGTCCACGTGGACCAGCCCGAACCGCTGCCCGTAGCCCTCGGCCCATTCGAAGTTGTCCATCAGCGTCCAGGCATGATAGCCGCGCACATCGGCGCCATCCTCGATGGCACGGGCGAGGTGATTCAGGTAAGCGCGGTGATAGGCGATCCGTCGCGTGTCATGAATTCTGCCATCATGATTCGGGCCGTCGTTGTAGGAGCACCCGCTTTCGGTGATCTCGATCACCGGGTGGTCATAGTCTCGCGTTATGCGCATGAGCAGATCGTAGATGGCGCGCGGCCATACTTCCCATCCGATGTCGGTGGCCGGCCCTTCGCTGCCCGGATACATCTTGACGGGAAAGATGGTGAAGCCGGGATCGAAGAGCCGTTTCGACCAAGCGGCGGCGCGCGCCATGGTGCGGTAGTAAAGATTGATGCCGATGAAATCGAGCGGCGCGCGCATCTGGTCCACATCGCTCGCGCTCATCCCGATCAGAAAATCGGGCAGAAAAGGAAAGGCATGCGGGTAGGTTCCGTGCAGCGCGGGTTCGAGAAACCAGCAATTGGTGATCCGATGGGCGCGCTCGGCAGCAAGTATGTCGGCCACGGAATTGGTGGCCGGTTCGCAGGGAGACATGCTGAACGCCGAACCCACCCGGGCGTTCGGGCACGCGGCCTTCACCGCGCGGAAGCCCGCGGCCTGCGCCAGGTTCACGGTGTGGGTGGATTTCAGAAACGCGCGAATGCTTTTCATCCCCGGCGCGTGAATACCACGCAGGTATCCCATGCTGGTGAAAGCCACCGGTTCGTTGAAAAGCAGCCAGCTGGAGACACGATTGCCCAAGGCGCGGGCCACGATGTCGGCATAGTCGGCGAAGCGGGCGGCGGTATCGCGATTCGGCCACCCGCCGCCATCTTCCAGGGCCTGCGGCAGGTCCCAGTGGTAAAGCGTGGGCAGGGGACGAATCCCGGCCTCAAGCAGTGAGTCAACCAGGCGGCTGTAGAAGTCGAGCCCTCGGGAATTCGGTTCACCGGAACCGCTGGGTTGTACTCGCGGCCAGGCGATGGAGAAGCGATAGCTGGTCAGATTCATCGCCCGCATGAGCGCGATATCCTCGGGATAGCGGCGGTAGTGATCGCAGGCGCGGTCGGCGTGATCGCCGTTCCTGATCTTCCCTGGGGTATGTGCGAAGCGGTCCCAAATGGATTCGCCCTTGCCGTCTTCGTTCCATGCGCCCTCGATCTGATAGGCGGCGGTCGCTGCTCCCCAGGCAAAACCGGAGGGAAAGCGGCGAACCTGATTCGCCGACTCGCGTGCGTCCGCGCAGCCGTTCAGGACGACAGCGTCCCTCCCTGTTGGCATCCGGTCCGAAATGGGGTCGATTCTCCTCGCGGGAATCGGCGCGGGCGGAGGCTGCCCGCCACCTGCACTCCATTATGCGTTATCCGCCCGTCGGCGTGCCCTGGTAGAGGGCGTAAAGCGTATCGCCAATCACGCGATAGATCACGTAGGCATTCCCCGCGTCGGAAATCTGGCGAAACAGCAGCTCTCCCCGCCCATCGCCGTCAGCATCCACCGCGTCGACCAACTCCATGCGCGGCAGAATGTCGAGATGCTCGGTATCACTGATGTTGACAAAGGCCTTGTGCAGGTCGCCGTAGATATCGCTGCGCGCTACCAGGGTCACAAAATACCTTCGTCCGCTGCTGGTGTCGGCGGTTTGCGGCATGCGCGCGGTCGCCGTCAGCACCAGCACCGGTTCGTTGGCGTTGGTCAGATCGAAGATGCGCAGGTCGACATTGTCAAACGCGGGTTGCGGTGGTTTGACGGGCTGTTTACGCGTCGTTTTTCTGGCCGGCTCTTCCGCGGGAATGGTTTCCGCCGCCAGCGCCTTGGCGCGGGCATTGACTTCGTCGCTCGCAATGGCCAGCACTTTCTTGCGGAAGACGGCTTCCTCGTCCGGCTTGACCTGATATTTGAAGGGCAACGGTTCCGGCCCGTGGGCATCCGAAATGGCCGGAATGATCTGCAACGTGGCGTTCTTGGCGGCCGGAGCCGCAGCCGAAGAGTTTCCGCCCTCCTTCGGCGTAGCTGCCGACTTGACTTGTTTCTCTTCGAAAGGCGCCTGCTGGCCGCGCTTCAACGCTGGATGGTCGTTATCTTCCGGCACGGGTGCAGGCTGTGCCGGCGGTGCGGCGACCGGGGCGGCGGCGGGCGCGCTTTCCGCTTTCGGCGCCGGTGCGGGAGTTGCAGCGGGCTCGGGCGGCTTGGCGGGCGCGCTCCCCGACCGCCGCAACACCGGCGGCGCGTCCGCGTCTTCGTCCGGAGGCTTCGTCACTGCAACTTTCTTCTTGGGCTTCACGCTTTCCGCAGGCTCCCAGTGGCCCGCGCCCAGCCAGGAGTCCTTCGCTTGCAGGGCACTGGTCACGGTGAACAAGCCCAGGGGAACTCCAGTCCGCACGCCTTCGTAAACCGTCCCCGACTCAAGCGCCATGGGCACGGGAGATGCCTTATAGGCAGAAGCGTCGTAGAACTTGCCGTCGTACATGATGGTGACTGGCATCAGGCGGGCTTTGCCGTTGGGAGAGAGTTCAAGCAGGCCGACCGCACGCGGACCCTTGCTGGCGCGGGCAGTTTCCCTGCGGGCATACTGGGCGCTGCCCGTTTGCCCAACCAGCACGGCCAGCGCCACCAGGATGACGCCGCCGCGGCCCGTACGGTATAACTTCTCAGCAGAGGAAGAAGACGCCATGCATATCCATGATAAAGCTCCGGAGTTCACTTTGCCTGACGAGAATGGCAAGGACGTTTCGCTCCAGGACTTCCGCGGCCAGACCGTGGTCCTTTTTTTCTACCCCAAGGCGGACACGCCAGGTTGAACCCTGGAGGCGTCCGGGTTCCGTGACGCATACAAAAAAATTCAGAAGACGGGTGCGGTCATTCTGGGGATATCGGCCGATTCGCCTGAGAAGCAGAAGAAATTTCAGGAGAAATACCGGCTGCCCTATACCCTGCTTGCCGACACCGGGAAAAAAGTTTGCGCCGCTTACGGCGTGATGAAAGAGAAGAACATGTACGGGAAGAAGGTCATGGGGATCGCCCGCACCACGTTTTTGATCGACCCCGAGGGAAGGATCCAGCACATCTTCGAAAAGGTGAAGCCGGACGGGCACGCCGAAGAAGTGCTGGAGGTTATCCGAGGCCAGAAGGCCGCTTAGACGCACCGTGCCCCATGAGCGTCCGGGTTACGCGTCGTCGCCGGAGGGCACGACCTCGGGCCGTGCCCTGGGGCGTGCAGGGTCTGTCTCCCCTCAGTGCGTGAGGTTTCTTCCCCTTACTTCACGCTGCTTGCGCAGCTTCGAGTGCAGCTTGGCCAATGAAATCAGATTTGGCTCCAGCATCGCGGAGTTCGTCACTAGGCACACCCCTCGCCCGCGAATTCTTTAATCGCGATCCCCGGATCGTGGGCCGCGCGTTGCTGGGTAAGGTCCTGGTGCGCCGCGAAGGCCGCAAGAAACTGGCAGGACGCGTGGTCGAGGTCGAGGCGTATCTTGGAAAAGACGATCCCGCGGCGCACTCGTTCATCGGCCCCACGCCGCGCAACCAGGTGATGTTCGGCCCCCCGGGATTCGCCTATGTCTATTTCATCTACGGCAATCATTACTGCCTGAACGTCTCCTGCCAGCCAGAAGGCCAGGCGGCCGCGGTTCTGTTTCGCGCCCTCGAACCGCTTGCCGGAATCGAGGCCATGGCGCGCCACCGGGATGTCGTCATCGCCGGGGCTGGCGATTTGTCCAAGCTCACCAGCGGCCCGGGACGAATGGCCGAAGCGCTCGCGGTGACCCGCGAGCGCGACAACGGCAAAGACTTGACCAGCACGCGATCCGATCTGTGGCTCGCGGATGATGGCTCGGTGCCGGAAGCAGTGGCTGCAACCAAGAGAATCGGAATCACCAAGGCTGCTGACCGTCCCTGGCGGTACCTGATCGCGGGGAACCGGTTTGTCTCCGGCCCGAGAAATTTCAGGTAAGGACGACGTTGTCAATCAGGCGCGTGCCCCCCACAAACGCCGCGACCGCGACCAGGGTCGGGCCGCGCACTGCTTCGCTCGATAAAAGCGTCTCGGGATCGACGATCTCGTAATAATCCAGGCGCACCGAGGGTCCCTGAGCGATCACGTTTTTTCCCGCTTCTACGAGAGCGGCAGCGCACTTCTCGCCGTTACGGAAACGCTCTTCCACCGCGCGCAGAGATCGCGACAGCACCAGTGCGGCCCGGCGCTGTTCCGGGTTGAGATAGAGGTTGCGCGAGCTCATTGCCAATCCATCGGGCTCACGAACGATCGGGCATACGACGAGTTCGATCGGCAAGTCGAGATCGCGCACCATGCGCCGCATCACGGCAACCTGCGCCGCATCCTTCTGCCCGAAGAAGGCGCAATCGGGCTCGATGATGTGAAACAGCTTTGCCACCACCGTGGTGACCCCCCGGAAGTGTCCGGGACGCGACTTACCGTCAAGCCGATCGCTCAGGCCTTCGACAGTCACAAACGTGCTGGCGCCGGCGGGATACATTTCTGCGACCGCGGGGGCAAACAGGAAGGCCACGCCCTCTTTTTCCAACAGGTCGCGATCGCGCTCGAAGTCGCGCGGATATTTCGCCAAGTCCTCGGAGGGTCCGAATTGCATGGGATTCACGAACAGGGAAACGGCTACCGCGCCGCATCGTTTCTGCGCCGCCCGCACCAGGGAAAGATGCCCTTCGTGCAACGCTCCCATGGTCGGCACCAGGCCCAGGCTGCCGTTGCGCTTTGCGGCACGGCAAGCCGTGCGAGTCTCGCCGATCGTTGTCAGTACGTTCATCCTTGCCGAAAAGCTACGCGCTCGGTATCCAATTGATCATCACGTGCATGCTTTCAAGCGTTCCCGCAACGATCGCCCTGTTCTTCCGCATCTCTGCCTTGTCGTGGTCAGACCTTGCAACAGGGCTCTCTGTGACCGCCACCACGCGGCCATAAGGCCAGGCCGACGCAGGCAACTCCGCGAGTCTCTCGGTAAGCTCATCGGGCTTCATGATGTGCTCCAGGTTATTGTCCACGTCGAGCAAAGCCACGCCGTCCGGCTTCACAATCAGATACGGGTTCCGCCACGACTTGCCACGCGTCCCGTGGTACTTCGCGGGATCGGCCTTGGGAATGGCCTGAATGCGGGCCGAGGCTGCGGCTTGCTGAGCAGACGGGTCTGGCGCGTCGTGCCGAGCGCACGCCACCAGACCCAGCAACATACAGAGCAACAACATGCATCGCGGGCGAACCATGAACGAAATTTTACCGCCCCATGGCACGTTTGCGTGCTAACACTGTCTCCAGCGCCGCCTGCGTTTCCTTCGGAAGGTGATACGACTCCGCATCCGATGGATATTGCCGCGACTGTACGTCGGCCCGGTAGTGATGCACCGCCTCGCTGATCAGTGCGGCGGCATCGCCGTAACGGCGCACAAACTTTGCCGCAGGCCCAAACGTCAGGTTCAACAGATCGTGGAAGACCAGCACCTGGCCGTCGCACCCGGGTCCGGCGCCGATGCCAATGGTGGGAGTGCGCACTTCATCGGTGATCATGGTTCCGACTTCCCGCGGAATTCCCTCGAGAAAAATGCAGGCCACGCCGGCGCGATCAAGGGCCACCGCGTCACGCATCAATTGCTCGATCGCCGAAAGCGATTTGCCCTGCACTTTATAGCCGCCCATGACATTCACCGATTGCGGTGTGAGTCCTATATGGCCGGTGACCGGAATTTCGGCATCGATGATGCGGCGGATCATCTCCGCGCGTTTCTCTCCGCCTTCGACCTTGACGGCTTCCACCCCGCCTTCTTTCACAAAGCGGGAGGCATTGCGCACGGCCTCGTCCACCCCCAGGTGGTACGAGCCGTAAGGCATGTCGGCGACCAGGAACGCGTCTTTGACTCCCCGGCGCACGGCCCGTGTATGATGCAGCATTTCCTCGACCGTGACCGACAGCGTGTTTTCATATCCGAGCATGGTTTGTGCCAGAGAGTCGCCGACCAGAACCATGTCAATTCCAGCTTCGTCCACCAGGCGGGCGCTCGGATAGTCATACGCCGTCAGACACGTGATCGGCTCATGGTGAAGTTTCTTTTCCTGAAGCGAGGCGACAGTAATCTTATGGCGAGGTTCGCCAATCGGGGTGAGACTCATGATGTCCTCCAGTGCCCCTCCGCAAGGTGCCGGATAGAGCCTGTCCACATCTTGTTGGATACGAACGAGGCTATTGTAGTCGCAGGCAAGCCCCGCCGCCACGACTTTGACGAAGGCTTGCTTACCAGCCGCCAATCGTGGCCTAACCGTGTGTGCAATCAATGACTTAAACGAGATCAATCGAAACCGCGCGAGGTCTCATCTGGAAAAGGCGCGAGATTGCAAGGGGAGCGGGCCGCCTTACGCGCTCGCCGCTTCGGTGCTCCCCAGGGGCAGGAAATACTGTGTACCTTTGATGGGCGCAGAAACCTTGCGCAGCAGCGCCTGCAAATCTTCGTTGCGCTCCACGAAATCGATCTCTGAAGTGTTGACAATCAGCAGATCAGACGAGGCGTAGTGGAAAAAGAAGTGTTCATAGGCCCGGTTCACTTCTTCGAGGTACTCTTCGTTGATCGCTCGCTCGCCGGGCGCGTTCCTTTTCTTCAGCCGCTTCTTCAGGATCTCCGGACTGGCTTGCAGATAGATCACCAAGTCTGGCGTTGGCAACTGCTCGCGGAAATAGTTGTAGTAGCGGTTGTAGGTCTCCAACTCGTGGTCGTTCAGGTTCAGGCAGGCGAACAACTTGTCCTTTTCGAAGATGAAATCCGTGACCACCGTCTTCTGCGATTGCGGACCCAGGTCCAGCCCGCGCAGCTGCTCGAAGCGGCGAATGAGGAACGCAAACTGTGTTTGAAAGGCTGCCCCAGCCTCGCCTTCATAAAACGCCTTGAGAAACGGATTATCCTCCGGCTCCATCACCCGCTGCGCGCTCAGACGTTCCGCCAGAACGCGCGCCAGCGTGCTCTTGCCGACTCGTATAGGTCCCTCGACAGCAATGTAACGGGGCAGCTCGAAAAGATTGGCCATGGGTCAGGGGGCTCGCGGTTCACAGGCAGCATATCTCGCCCCGGGTTCGGAGGCAATTGCGAGATCAGTTAACAGGATGTTCATTTGTGGGACGGGCGACAGCTTTCAAAGGCCATTCATCAGACAATCAACGGCTGGCAATCCGGGAGCCACCTCTCTTTTTTCTGTTATGGCTGCAACAGCCTATAACCACAAGAGGAAGGTTTCTATCCGGCTCGCCAACCCGGCCGGTTGCCTGAATCGTTTCTAAGCGCTCTGGCGTCGGGACAGACCCTCAGCCGCCGTCCGGCGGATTCACCTTCGCCAAGTCCCACCCCGAAACCGCGACCCTCACCAAGTGAGATTCCGCTAATCGGGCCGGAGAAAAGCCAAATCAAAATCGCAATCGACCGGGAGTTGCGCATCCACGCACTGGGCCAACCTGTTCACGGCAGAGTCATCGAGCCCATTTACACCTTCGACAAACTGGTTGTGCCCGTGGGCAGCCGGGTTACAGGAAAGGTCTCGGCCATCAATCCCGTTCCGCAGCGAGCCCGGCGATCCACTTCCCCCATTGGCGAGCCAGGCGAATGCACCTTCGGTTGAGACAGCGACATAAGTGCCAGAGCCAACGACGGCTGGGGTGATCCTCATTCTTTTGATCCATAACAATCCGCCACAGAGCGTCAACTGGACAACATGTTTGGCGGATTCGACCGGCGCTTCCGCGAAAAGTCCGGGAGGAGCTGCTCAAGGGTCTGTCGGACCTGCTAACTATTCTTTCGGCGCCTCGTCTCTACCTCTCAGTTCGATTGCAGGTGTAGTCATGCGTACAATCGTTGCGCTTCTTTTCGCAGTGAGCGGTATGATGTTCCAAGCCGACGCACCGAAATACGATTTCTCTCTTTCTCGCGAAGAGCGCATCAGGCTGGCGGAAAGCGCGGCACCGCCGGAGATCTCCAGCAACGCCACCGTCTACCTGCTAGAGCGCAAGGGCTATATCAAGGTTCGTGACGGGAGTAACGGATTTTCCTGCTTCGTCGATCGCCAGACCCCCATGACCAGCGAGCCCACTTGTTTCGATAGCGTAGGCAGCGCCACCACTCTGCTCGCACGGCTTTTTGTGGAGGAAGAACGCGGCAAGGGGAAAAGCGAAGACCAGATCAAAGCCGAGCTCGACGACGGTTACCGCAGCGGCAGGTTCAAAGCCCCGGGCAAGCCAGGCATCGTCTACATGCTGTCTGACAGCGTGTACATCGCCGTGAACAACCAGATCGTACATGCCCCGCCGCACCTCATGTTCTACGCACCCTATGCGACTGAAAAAGATATCGGTTCTCCGCCGCGTGCCGCCGGCATGCCGATCCTGATTCGCGCCGGCCAACCCGACGCCTACATCATCGTGTTTCCCGCCTTCGCCAAGCACGACGCACACTAGACCTTCGCTCTCGACGCCTCGAGCGCGCGCAGCGGACAAACTCAGCCGCCAAGGCGAAGCTTGCCGTACAATCGCGTCATCATGATGGGCTTTGTGATTGGCGCGGCCGCGGCAGCGACCGCTTGCGCCGCCGGTTTCCAGTCGATGGCTCCCACTGGCCAATGGTACGGGGAAACCTTCCTCGGCCTCGTCCCCGGCTCGAAACAGTTGGCCCTGACCTACGACGATGGTCCCAACGATCCCCACACTCTTCGCCTGCTGGATATTCTCGCCACACACAATGTGCATGCGACGTTTTTCATGATCGGCCGCTACGTCGAACAGCGGCCCGACATTGCCAGGGATGTGGTCCGGGCCGGTCATGTCGTCGCCAACCACAGCTTTACGCATCCCAACCTGATCTTCGCCTCCGCCGCTGAAACCCGCAGGCAACTGCAGAATTGTGATCGCGCGCTGAGCGACGCCATCGGAGAACACTCACGATTCTTCCGTCCTCCCTTTGGCGGGCGCCGACCGCAATCGCTCCGCATCGCCCGCGAGCTGGGGCTCGATCCCGTCATGTGGAATGTCACCGGCTGGGACTGGGATGCTCCCCCGGCGGACGTGATTGTGCGCAAGGTTGCGAGACAGATTCGCGGAGGCGACATTGTTTTACTGCACGACGGTGGTCACAAGCAGATAGGCGCCGACCGCTCGCAAACCGTCCTGGCCACCGCCCGCCTGATCGCGCGCTACCAGCAGGAGGGCAAGCAGTTTGTAACCATTCCGCAAATGAGAGAACTCGCAGTCAGTCGGGCGTCGCTTCCGGCATGAGAATACGGCGGGGAGGCTGCATCGCCATCCTTGTCCAGTGGGGGTTTGAAGTACGCCTCTTAGCTGACGACCGACGATTGAGGACTGACGACAGCTGCAAACGCCTGCTTGGCGGCCGCAATCGTCTTTTGAATATCTTCGTCGCGGTGCGCCGCGCTCAGGAACGCCGCTTCAAACTGCGAGGGTGGCAGGTAAATCCCCTTGTCGAGCATCTGGCGGAAAAACCGTCCGAAGGTTTGGGTATCGGAGCGGGCCGCCGAATTCCAGTCAGTCACCGGGCACTGCACGAAGAACCAGGTGAACATCGAACCCACGCGGTTTGAGCAGATGGGTACGCCCGCTTCTTTTGCCGCTGCCGCCACCCCGACCGCCAGTTCTCCCCCCATCTTTTCCAGCCGGGGATAAATCTCTCTCTTGTGCTCGCGCAGGTAGCGCAGAGTCGCCAGGCCGGCCGCCATGGCCAGCGGATTCCCCGACAGGGTTCCCGCCTGGTACATCGGCCCGAGCGGCGCTACCAGATCCATGATCTCCGCTGCTCCGCCGTACGCACCCACCGGCAGCCCGCCGCCGATGATTTTTCCCATCGTCGTCAGATCGGGATTCACCGCATACAACTCCTGCGCTCCGCCAAACGCCAGGCGGAAGCCGGTCATGACTTCGTCGAAAATCAGCAATGCATGGTCGCGCTGCGTAATCGCCCGCAAGGCTTCCAGATATCCTCGCGCCGGAGGCACACAACCCATGTTCCCCACCACCGGCTCGACGATCACGCACGCGATCTGGCGGTGAAACTTGGCGAAGGCTTCTTCCACAGCGTCGGTGTCGTTGTAAGCCAGCGCCAGTGTGAACTGGGTGAATTCTTCGGGAACGCCCGCAGAGCCGGGGATCCCCAGCGTGGCCACACCCGAGCCCGCCTTGACCAGCAGAGCATCGGCGTGTCCGTGATAACAGCCCGCGAACTTCACAATGTACTTGCGTTTCGTGAAGGCCCGGGCCAGGCGTATGGCTGACATCGTGGCTTCGGTCCCGGAGCTCACGAAGCGCACTTTTTGCATGTGCGGGAAGGCCGAGAGAACCATTTCAGCCAGATCAGCCTCGCCGGGGGTCGAAGCCCCAAAGCTGGTGCCACGCCTGGCGGCTTCGCACACAGCGTCAATCACCACCGGGGCGGCGTGCCCCAGAATCTGCGGACCCCATGAACCGATATAGTCGACGTATTCATTGCCGTCAGCGTCCCACAGGTGGGATCCCAGGCCGCGCATAATGAAAGGAGGCTCGCCACCCACGGCACCAAAGGCGCGCACGGGTGAATTCACGCCCCCGGGAATCATCTGTTCGGCGCGCCGCTGCAGCTTGCGTGATTGCTCCGTCTTGCGGCTCATCGGTCCTCCTTCGCAAGGCCTCGGGCTCAAATTTCCACTATAGCAGCGCAAGGGCTGCGGTCAGCGCAGGCAGTCACAAGTACTTGTGACACAGCCCACCATCGCCATGGGCGGGGGAATTCACGAGAAATTCACTTTCCCGAAATAACCCTGAAACATCAATTGCCTAGTCTCCAGGCAGTACACGCCCTTCTAACCGGGAGGGTTCAGGACAGCCTCGGGGGGCTCCGGGCTGTCCTCTTTTTCTCTCCAGCCGGTTTCTCAACCACGGGCTTTAACAATGCTGTAACCAGCCGGGCAGTAGACTGACATGCGGGAGCGTCCCTTCGAGGAGCGCTGCGCTGGCTTATGCACGATTTTCGTTCCTGGTGTACCGTTACTGAGGACGACCTGATGAATGGCAGGAAAGAACACACGACGTGCAGTCTCCATGGGAGCGATTCTTATATTGCTCTCGAGCGGCGCAGCTCTTGTTGCGCAGGACGCTGCGCCTGATTCCCCGGACCCTTCCGCCGACCCCCCAGCGCTGACCATGTTCCCTCACCCGGACACCACTCGCTGGTGGCTGTCGGCACAGGACAACGTCATCGCGCAGGGGCATGCTGGTTTCGATGCCAAATACAGCGGCCCCAACAGTTTTCTCAATCACGCGGAAGGCACCGCCTCCAACATTGCCACCGTTTTCACCGGCCTCGAGCTGACACCGACCACGGAAATCTTCATGCACTTTGAGGCCGCCGCCGGAGGCGGTCTCAGCGATGCGCTCGGGCTCGGAGGGTTTACGGACCTCGACGTCGTTCGTAACCCTACTCTTGGGCGAACGCCCTACATCGCGCGCGGTATGATCCGCCAGATTATTCCCCTCAGCGAAGAAACGACCGAGGAAGAGCGCGACCCCTGGCATCTTGCCACCCGGGTTCCCGTGCGCCGCCTCGAGCTGCGCTTTGGGAAGTTCGGGCTCAACGACTTCTTCGACGCCAACGACGTCGGCACAGACAGTCATTCCCAGTTCATGAACTGGACGGCCGACAACAACGGCGCCTACGATTACGCCGCCGACACTCGCGGATATACCGTCGGATTTCTCGCCGAGTATTACGACCGCAGCTGGGCAGTCCGCTTCGCCGAAGCGCTCATGCCGCAAGTGGCCAACGGC
This sequence comes from Terriglobales bacterium, assembly GCA_035262225.1. Classification (GTDB taxonomy): domain Bacteria; phylum Acidobacteriota; class Terriglobia; order Terriglobales; family Acidobacteriaceae; genus DATFTE01. The sequence continues at coordinate 29,154 of DATFTE010000116.1, read as the reverse complement.
ATCGACCTCCAGTGGAACCTACGCCGCGCGCGTGCAGAAAATTACGAACTCGAGCTGCATCCCAAACTGATGGCCGACCGTGGCACCGGCGTGCGCCTGCTCTCTTATGTCAACCACGCCAATATGGGAGTCTATCGGGAGGCGGTCAAAAACTTCCTGGCAGGAAAAACTCCCACGCCCGACATCACTGATCACCCGCTGCAGACTACGATCAAGTACGGCTTCGGTGTGAACCTGGAGCAGGAGATCAACCACTCATTCCGCGCCTTCAGCCGCTTTGGATGGAACGAGGGTCAGCACGAATCCTATGCCTACACCGAGGTGGACCAGACCGTGCAGGTCGGCGCCGATCACACGGGTGAGCGCTGGAAGCGCAAGTTCGACAAGGTAGGCCTGGTTTTCATATCCAACGCCATCAAGGCCGATCACCAGCATTACCTGGCGCTGGGCGGGAAGGGCTTCTTGCTGGGAGACGGCGCCCTGACCTACGGGCGCGAAAATATCGTCGAAAGCTACTACAACGTGCACGTCTGGCGTGGATTGTTTACCGCCTTCGACCTGCAGCACATCAACAATCCCGGCTACAACCGCGACCGCGGCCCGGTGCTCGTCAGCTCGGCCCGCGTGCACCTGGAATTCTGATTGGCTCGCGCAGCGACAGCCACCTCGCCTCTCCGGCAAATCGACGTCCGCTACTTCTCTACCCGCACACCCTTCCAGAATGCTACGTAATCTTTGATCTGTTTCGCCGCAGGCTTCGGCTCCGGATAAAACCACGCCGCATCCTGATTCCGCGTGCCGTTGACCTCCAGGTGGTAATAGCTCGCCGTCCCCTTCCACGGGCAGACGGTGTGCTTGGCGCTGGGTTTGAAGAACTCCTTTTTCACCGCCCCGGGAGGAAAATACTGGTTGCCTTCCACCTCCACCGTTTGATCCGACTCCGCGAGCACCGTGCCTTCCCAGATTGCTTTTGCCATAACAGCCATTTAGATTGCTCTGCGGGGGGAGAGTTGCAAACTTTGCCCGAAGCCAGCCACTACAACGGCCATTCCATGGTGGGGCAGTTGCATCGCGTCCTGGTCTGTTCTCCCCGCAATGCTGGATGGGAGCAGAACGGCGCCTCCCGCTGGCGCGACCTCGGATTCCGTCATCCGCCCGACTTCACCGTTGCTCAGCGTCAACACGAGGCTCTCTGCCATCAGCTCGAAGCCGCCGGAGCCGAGGTCGTCCACCTTCCCCCTGCGCCCGATCTCTCGCTGGACGCCGTTTTCGCGCACGATGCCTCGCTCGCGACCGACTTCGGCATCGTCCTCATGCATCCGGGAAAATCGACTCGGATCCAGGAAGTGGCCCATCATCGGGAGTTCTGCCAGGGGCTCGGCATCCCGGTATTTGGCGAAATCCTGACTCCGGCCACCTCGGAAGCGGGAGATATTCTGTGGCTTAACCCCGAGACTTTGCTGGTGGGGCACGGGTTTCGCACCAACCAGTGGGGGATCGCGCACCTGCGCGCATTGTTCGCACCCCAAGCCGTAGAAGTAATCTCTGCTCCACTGCCCTACGGCTCCGGCCCGTCCGCTTGTCTCCACCTCATGTCGCTCATCAGTCTGCTTGACGAAGAAACCGCCGTCGTTGATCTCCCGTACCTGGCGGTGGAAAGCGTCGATCTCCTGCACGCGCAGGGATGCCGATTCATCGAAATCGATCCCTCGGAGCGCGACACCCTGGCCTGCAATGTTCTCGCCCTTGGCCGGAAGCGTCTCCTGGCGTTGGAGGAAAACCGCAAGACCAACGACAAGCTCCGTGCCGCGGGGTTCGATGTCCGCACCTTCCCCGGCTCGGAACTCTGCATCAACGGCAGCGGTGGCCCCACTTGCCTGACCCGCCCCTTGCTGCGCAGCTAGCTTTCTTCGGCCTTGCCTTGAGACACAAGCCCGGCTGCGTCCCGGCTTCTCATCCCTGTTAAAATCAAAGAGCAATGGCCCTGCCGTTCGTCCGCGATCTTTTTGCGGACGTGGAAAAACTCCCCTCGTTCGCGCGTCTGTCCTCCCACCTTCGAGACAGCAGCGGGCGCATTCGTGTCTCCGGGCTGACGCCTACTGCCAAGGCACTGGTCCTCGCACTCCTGCAACATGCCGCCGAGAGACCTCTGATTCTTGTAGTCGCAGACAACCGCCTGTCCGAGGAATTGGTGCCCGTCCTCCAGGCATTCTGCGAGCTGAGCGCTGCGGCCGATCCTCAGTCCGTGGTCTCCCTTCCCACCCGCGATGTTCTCCCCTTCCAGAATCTCTCTCCCCACCCGGAAATTCAGGAAGAACGCGCGGTGGCGCTTTGGAAGATCGCCACCGGCGGCGCCTCGATTGTCGTGGCTCCGGTCGCTTCCACTGCGCTGCGCCTGCGTTCCGCCGATTACTATGCCGGTCTCGCGCGTATCCTGCGCCGCTCCGAGTCTTTGGATACGGAGGCTCTCGAACGCCACCTGAACATCGTCGGATACACCTCGAGTGATGTCGTCGAAATGCCTGGGGAATATGCAGTTCGCGGCGGCATCCTCGATGTTTATCCCCCGGAAACGGATCGCCCGCTGCGCGTCGAATTCTTCGGCGATGAGATCGAGTCCATCCGCAAGTTCGATCCCGCCACCCAGCGTTCCTCGACCCCCGTGGATGAGGCCGAACTATTGCCGCTTACCGAAACTCCCGTCAGCGAAGAGCTGCTGGGCGCGATTCATACCCGCCTCTCCGGGAAACGCGTCGCGGGAGCCGAAGAAGTGGTCGCGCGCGCCGTGCTGTCCGGCGGGGTAACGGTCTTTCCCGGTTGGGAGTTTTTCGCTCCCGTAGCCGGCGCCGAAAACACCATCTTTGAGCTGCTTCCGCGCGCCGTGGTTTTCGCTGACGAGCCGGACAATCTCCGTCAGGAATTCGATCGCATCTGGGCGCGCATCGAAGAAGCCCACGAGCGCAGCGGGATCGGAAACCTCGTGCGCCCGCCCGATCTTTATCTCCCGCCCGACGAGTGGTGGACAAAGCTGGCCACGCTTCCCGGCGCCGAAGTGGAGCAACTGGGCATCGCCCGAGCGCAAGCCGGCGGACCTGAGGTTGCGTTTCTCTCGCAACCTACACCGCGGTTTCACGGCGCCGTGCCGCCGCTGATCGACGAGGTGAAGAAGCAGACTGCGGATAATCACCGGATCCTCATCGCCGTGCCCAATACCGGTGAAGTCGAGCGTCTTGCCGACATGTTCAGTGAATACGGCACTTCCTTTCGCCTGGGATCGCGCACCCGCGGCGGTGAAAGTTATGCCGATGAAACCTCCTATTTCACGGGAGAAGTTTTCACCACCACCCTGGTGAAGGCCTACGTTCCCGACGGAACCGTTCTGCCCGAGGCCAACCTTGCCATCTTCGGTGCCCGCGATCTGTTCGACGAGTCGGAATCGGTGGTCTCCCGGCCGCAGCGGCAAAAATCCAAGGTGTCGGCCTTTCTCTCCGACTTTCGTGACCTGCAAGTGGGTGACTACGTCGTTCACGTCGAACATGGCATCGGCCAGTACCAGGGGCTGAAGGAGATCAATCAGGGCGACGGCAACGCCGAATTCATGCTGCTCGAGTACGCCGAAGGCGCGCGCCTCTACGTGCCACTCACCCGGTTGGATTTGGTCCAGAAGTACCGCTCCCAGGAAGGCACCAAGCCCGCGCTCAACCACCTGGGCACCAACACCTGGGCCAAGACAAAGGCGCGCGTGCGCAAGGCCATGAAAGACATGACCGACGAGCTGCTTAAGCTCTACGCCGAGCGCAAAGCCGCCCAGGGTCATGCCTTCCCCTCCGACAATCAGTGGATGGGCGAGTTCGAAGACGCCTTTGAATTCAACGAAACGGAGGATCAGGGTCAGGCCATTGCCGACGTTAAGCGCGACATGGAGTCGGAACAGCCCATGGATCGCCTGCTTTGTGGCGACGTGGGCTACGGCAAGACCGAAGTCGCCATGCGCGCGGCGTTCAAGGCGATCAACGACAACAAGCAGGTCGCCATGCTGGCGCCCACCACCGTTCTGGCCTTCCAGCACTACGAAACGTTCAAGCAGCGCTTCGCGGCTTTTCCCGTCACCATCGAGATGATCAGCCGGTTCCGCACCGCGCGCCAGCAGAAAGAGATTCTGCAGAAAGTGGAAGCCGGCAAGGTCGATATCCTGATCGGCACACACCGCCTGCTCTCGAAAGACGTGAAGTTCGCCGATCTCGGCCTGCTCGTGGTGGACGAGGAGCAGCGCTTCGGTGTGCGCCACAAGGAACGCCTCAAACAGATGCGCAAAGAAGTCGACGTCCTCACCATGTCGGCGACCCCTATTCCCCGCACCCTGCACATGTCGCTGGTCGGTTTGCGCGACATGAGCGTGATCGAGACCCCGCCCAAGGACCGCATCGCCATCCAGACCGTCGTAGCCAGCTGGGACGACAAGCTTATCCAGTCGGCCGTCGAGCAGGAACTGGAGCGCGGTGGCCAGGTCTATTTCGTCCACAACCGTGTCGATACCATCTGGGAGATCGCCGCCAAGCTGCAGGAACTCGCGCCCCGGGCGCGCATCATCGTCGGCCACGGTCAGATGTCACAGGGCGAACTGGAAAAAGTGATGTTGAAATTCATGCATCACGAAGCGGACATCCTGGTGGCTACCACCATCATCGAAAACGGGCTCGATATACCGTTGTGCAATACGATGCTCATCAATCGCGCCGAGCGTTTCGGACTTTCCGAGCTCTACCAGCTGCGCGGCCGTGTCGGCCGCTCCAACCGCCGCGCCTATTGCTACCTGCTCCTGCCGGCGGAAATCGAGCTCACACCCATCGCCCGCCGCCGTCTGGCCGCATTAAAGGAATTCTCCGACCTGGGCGCGGGATTCAAAATCGCCGCCCTCGATCTCGAGCTGCGCGGCGCCGGCAATCTGTTGGGCGGTGAGCAGAGCGGCCATATCGAGGCGGTCGGCTTCGAGCTTTATACCCAGATGCTTGACCGCGCCGTTCGTGAAATGAAAGGCGAGGTTGGTCCCGAGGAAGCCGAAATCCAGCTCAACCTCGGGCTCAATATCCGCATCCCAGTGGACTACATCGCGGAAGAGAACCAGCGCCTCCGCATGTACAAACGGGTTGCCGGGGTGGAGACGGAGAGCCAGCTGAACGACGTGCGCGCCGAACTCGAGGACCGCTACGGGGCCCCCCCGCCGGCGGTCCGCAACTTGCTCGACTACGCCACGCTGAAGTTGCTCGCGATTCGCGTGGGCGTGGCGGGGATTGACCGCAAGCGCGAACAGGTCAGCATCAGGTTTCAGCCGAATGCCTCGATCGACCCGGCGCGGCTGGCGCAGTTCGTTTCCGCGCGCCGCGGCGCCCAGTTCTCGCCCGACGGCACGCTGAAATTTCTGCTGAAAGCCAGCGCCGCCGAAGAAATCCTGCGCCACCTCCGAGACCTGCTGCTCGAACTGGCGGGGGAGGTCACCAGCGCCACTTCAGCCCAAACAACCTGAAGATGTGACATCCGACCTTCGGCGATATCCGCGTTAAAGGTACAATCACTTTCTGGCTGACCAGGGAAGACTGACGACCGAAGACTGCGCTTATGATGAAAGTCCGCAAAGCCGTATTTCCCGCCGCCGGGTTGGGCACCCGCTTCCTGCCCGCCACCAAGGCCCAACCCAAAGAGATGCTCCCCCTGGTCGACAAGCCCATCATCCAGTACGGCGTCGAAGAAGCCCTGTCGGCGGGCTGCGACCAGATCGTTATGGTTACCGGCCGCGGAAAGCAGGCCATCGAAGACCATTTCGATGTCAGCTACGAGCTGGAAAAGATGCTCGAAGAGCGCGGCAAAACCGACCTGCTGCAGATCGTCCGCCAGATCTCCGACATGATTCACGTGGCCTACGTCCGCCAGAAAGAGGCGCTGGGCCTGGGACACGCCGTGCTCACTGCACGCGAACTGGTGGGCGACGAACCCTTCGCCGTGCTGCTGGCTGACGACGTAATTGACGCCCCCACTCCCTGCCTCCGCCAGATGATGAAAGTTTTTGAGCAAGTACAGGCTTCCGTCATTGCCACCATGCAGATCGACGGGCCCGCTATCTCTTCCTACGGAGTTCTCAAAGTAAAGCCTGTCCCCGGACAGTTCGATGGCCGCCTTTACCAGATTCAGGACATGGTGGAGAAGCCGAAGATAGAGGAGGCTCCTTCGAACCTGGCGATCATCGGGCGCTACATCCTCACCCCGGGAATCTTTGACACCCTGGCGAAAACCCAAACCGGCACCGGCGGCGAACTGCAGCTCACTGACGGTCTGCGCAACCTTCTGAAACAGGAAAAAATGTACGCCTACGTCTACGAAGGCAAGCGCCACGATACTGGCGACAAACTCGGCTTCCTGAAAGCCACGGTGGAATTCGCCCTGAAGCGCAAAGATCTCGGGGAACCGCTGCGGCAGTATTTGAAGAGTCTGAAACTTTAGCGGGCTGGGAAACACCTTTCCCGCTGTGTCTCGACGAGGCTCCATTCTCAGCCGGGGAGCGGCGGAAGAACAGGGCCCGCAGCCGAGTCGATGAATGTGGGAAATGACGGGGCCCCGGCGGGCGAAAGAGCCGGCCTTTCATTCGGCAATCGACCATCGAAAACCGGCAATCGCGGTTACAGGCTCGCCTTCAGCTTCTTTGACTTCTCCTCCACTCCCTTGGCCAGCTTCTCCTTGTGAGCGGTTATCTTCTGCGCTACTCCGGCGTCGGCCAGCGAAATCATCTGTGCTGCGAGAATCCCTGCATTGGTCGCGCCCGGCTTGCCGATGGCGACGGTGGCCACCGGAATTCCGGCGGGCATTTGCACCGTGGCAAGCAGCGAGTCCATTCCGTTCAGCGAAGTGGCAGGTATAGGCACGCCGATCACCGGCAAGGTCGTGTGGGCCGCGATGACTCCCGCCAGATGGGCCGCTCCCCCAGCGCCGGCGATAATCACTTTGATGCCCCGCTCTGCGGCCTTGCGGGCGTACTCCGCCGTCCGGTCGGGCGAGCGATGCGCCGAAGTAACGTCAATCTCGTAAGCGATCCCAAAATCGTCGAGACTCTTGCCCGCTTCCTTCATGATCTCGAGATCGGAGTCACTGCCCATGACAATCGAAACCACCGGTTTGTTCATCGCTTTCTAACTCCTGATAACTTTACCCGTTGTCAGGGCTTCGAACCCCGCCAGTCCAGTCGCGCAGCGACGAAAGAGGCCACCCCTCGATGCCAAAACTCGAGGCATCCAAGCGCGCTCACCAGTCACCGGGTACTCGCTTACTTCCTCAGCGCCCGCGCGCCAATATCCTTGCGGAAGTATGCTCCCTCGAACCCGATTCGCCCTACCGCCTCGTACGCGCGACTCACGGCCGTCTTCAAGTCTCCGGCCCGGGCCGTCACCCCCAGCACGCGTCCGCCCGCGGTGAAATACCCATGATCACGCTGGTTCGTACCCGCATGAAAGACCTTTGCACCCTCCACCTGGCCCGCTTCATCGAGTCCAATAATCTTCTTGCCCGCTTCAAACGTTCCCGGATAGCCCCCCGACGCTACCACCACACAAACCGCAGCCTCCGGAGACCAGCGGAAGTCGCCATCGCTGACGCGGCCTTCAATCGAGGCTTCGATAGCCTCGACCAGGTCGCTCTCCAGCCGCATCAGGATAGGTTGGGTCTCGGGGTCTCCAAACCGGCAGTTAAACTCCAGTACCATCGGTCCTTTGGCCGTCATCATCAGTCCGCAATACAGCACCCCTTTATACTCGCGGCCCTCGGCCTTCATGCCCGCCACCACCGGCCTGGCAATGTGTTGCACCAGCCAGCTCTTCATCGGCTCATCCAGCATGCCGGCGGTCGAGAGGGCACCCATTCCGCCGGTATTCGGACCGGTATCGCCATCGCCTATGCGCTTGTGATCCTGCGCTGCCACCAGCGGCACCACGCGCTCGCCGTCGCTGAAGACAAGAAAAGAGAGTTCCTCGCCCTTGAGGCATTCTTCGAGCACCACTCGCGTTCCCGCGTCGCCCAGCATCTTGCCGCTCAGCATTTCGGAAGATACCGTAGCCGCTTCTTCCTTGCTCTTCGAGATCACCACGCCCTTGCCGGCGGCCAGGCCATCGGCCTTGACCACAATTGGAGCGTGGAAGTGTGGCAGAGCGCGGTGGACTTCATCGAGCGAATTGCAGATGGCATAGTGTGCCGTGGGAATGTGATGCCGTTGCAGGAATTGTTTGGCGAAAATCTTGCTCGACTCCAGTTCTGCCGCCGCCTTGGTGGGGCCGAAAATCGGCCATCCGCGTGCCGTGAACTCGTCCACCACCCCAAGCGTCAACGGCAACTCCGGTCCCACCACGGTAAGATCGGGACGCATCTGGTTGGCCAGCGCCAGCAGCGAATCCAGGTTCTTCACGTCCGCCGGCAGACATTCGGCCTCGTTGGCGATCCCCCCGTTCCCCGGCGCACAATACACCTGCGAGACCCGCGGCGACTGCCGCAACTTCCATACCAGTGCATGCTCGCGTCCGCCACTGCCAATCACCAGAACTTTCATAGCGTGAGACCAACAAGGGTAGGAGGGAGCGAAGGGGAATGTCAAACGGGGGAATGGCTGATCTCGGATGGTTGGTTGATGATGGCTGACCGGGCCGCTCTTCAATCCACAATCCCAAAATCAACCATCAACATTAACCACGCTTAATCCTATAATGCCTCGAGCATGATTACCGTCTCCAAAGAGGACTACCTGAAGGCGATTCTCGAAGCCGAAAGCGAAGGCGAGACGGTCATCTCCGCCACCCTTGCCCACTGGCTTTCGGTCTCGCCGCCGGCGGTGACCATGGCCCTGCGCCGCCTGAAAAAAGACGGCTTGGTCCGCATCCACTCCGAAGGCCGCGTCGGCCTTACCCCCGCCGGACGCAAAATCGCGCGCAAGCTTACCCTGCGCCATCACCTCATCGAGCGCATGCTTTCCGAAATGTTCGGCATGGAGTGGTACAAGGTGCACGACGAAGCCGAGCGCCTGGAACACGCCGTCTCGCCCGACTTTGAAGGCAAGCTGCTCAACAAACTGGGCCGCGGAGGCGCCTGCCCCCACGGAAATCTCAGTGAACTCGAGAGTCCCGCCAGCCGCCGCCGCCGCGGTCTCCTGCTGCTGGCTCACGCAGAAGCCGGAAAGAACTATCAGGTCAGCGGCATCTACGAACGCGATCGCCATCTGCTGGAATTTCTCGAACACCGCGGCATTCGCCCCGGGGCTCGAGTGCATGTTTCCCGCCGCAACTACGATCAGACGCTCACCCTCCACACCGACGCCGGAGACGTCTCCCTCGGCGTTTCCGCCGCCAATCGCGTGTGGGTCAGACCGGCCAGGGGACCGTCGTCGATCCCCCTTTCCTAATCGTTAACTATAGTTTACCTGCTGGTGTATACTAACGCTAACTTCCGCACGGCCCCCGCGCGCAAGTCTGGAAGTCATGGCCACCGACCTGATGAAGACCGGAGAGCAGGGATGGCGTTGCGAGGTCGCCCGCCCCAGCCTGCCGGAAATTTACAGCAGTCTGGAGGTTCCGCGCTCCGCCCCCGCCCTGGGGAAGCTGCTCGCCTTTTCCGGGCCTGGCTTCCTGATCGCCGTCGGTTACATGGATCCCGGCAACTGGGCGACCGATATTGCTGCCGGCTCCAAGTACAACTACCGCCTGCTTTCGGTGATCATGCTGTCCAACCTGATGGCCATCCTGCTGCAGGCCCTGGCCGTCAAACTGGGAGTCGTCACCGGACGCGATCTGGCCCAGGCCTGCCGCGACCACTTCAGCCGCCCCACCAACTTCGGCTTGTGGGTGCTGGCGGAAGTCGCCATCGCGGCCTGCGATCTGGCCGAAGTCATCGGCTCGGCCATCGCGCTCAACCTGCTGTTTCACATCCCGCTGCTCTGGGGCGTCTGCCTCACCGCGCTCGACGTGTTGCTGTTTCTGGCGCTGCAGCAAAAAGGCTTCCGCTTTATCGAAGCGTTGGTGATTGCCCTGATCGCCGTGATCAGCGTCTGCTTCGGGCTGGAAATCCTCTTTTCCCGTCCCGACGTCGCCGGACTGCTCGCCGGCTTCTTCGTTCCTTCGCCACAGATCATTCGCGATCCCGGCATGCTTTACATCGCCGTCGGGATTCTGGGCGCCACGGTGATGCCGCACAATCTGTACCTGCACTCCGCCATCGTGCAGACGCGGCGGTTCGAGCGCACGCCCGCGGGCAAACGGGAGGCCATCAGGTTCTGCACCCTGGATTCGACCATCGCGCTGACCATCGCGCTGTTTGTCAATGCCGCCATCCTCATTGTCTCCGCCGCGACCTTCTACCGCCACGGCCTGAACGAGATCGCCGAAATCACCGACGCCTACAAACTGCTCTCTCCCCTGCTGGGAGTCACCGCCGCCAGCGGGGTTTTCGCACTGGCCCTGCTGGCCTCGGGGCAAAACTCCACCCTCACCGGAACTCTTGCCGGGCAGGTGGTGATGGAAGGCTTTCTCAACATTCGCCTGCGGCCCTGGCTCCGCCGCCTCATCACTCGCCTGCTGGCCATCATCCCCGCCATCATCGTCACTGCCTTCTGGGGCGAGCGCGGCACCGCCAGACTCCTGGTTCTCAGCCAGGTTGTGCTCAGCATGCAATTGAGCTTCGCCGTCGTTCCCCTGGTCATGTTTACCAGCGACCGCAGGAAGATGGGCGAATTCGTCAACCAGCCCTGGCTGGAAAAGCTCTCCTGGTTCATGGCGGTGGTGATCGCCGGGCTGAACGCCTGGTTGCTGGCGCAGGCGTTCCGCCTGTAACCAGGCATGGTCCGCGTCCATTGCCCCCTTCGCGGTTAGAGATTTCTTGGCTCCCTACGCAAATCCCGCGGCGAAGACTAAAATAAAAAGTTCAACTCCCGGCGACTTTCTTGCAGGAAGGCACTGATGAATAGCTTCAATTCCCGCTCCAGCCTCAAAGTCGGCAGCCAAGAATACGAGATCTTCCGCCTCGACGCGCTCGACCAGCAGGGCATCCCCACCAAACACCTGCCTTTCTCCCTGCGCATCCTGCTCGAAAACCAGCTGCGCACCGAAGACGGACGCAACGTCAGCGCCGACGAAATCCGCGCCCTGGCCGCCTGGAACAAGGACTCCAAACCGGACAAGGAAATCGCCTTCACGCCCAGCCGCGTGCTCCTGCAGGATTTCACGGGAGTGCCGGCGATTGTCGATCTCGCCGCCATGCGCGACGCCATGAAGCGTCTCGGCGGAGACGCCTCGCTCATCAATCCCCTGCAACCGGCGGAGCTGGTCATCGATCACTCGGTGCAGGTCGATGAATTCGGCACGCCGGGCGCTCTCGATATGAACGCCCTGCTCGAATTTCAGCGCAACAAGGAGCGCTACCAGTTCCTTCGCTGGGGACAGACAGCCTTCCGCAATCTGAAAATTGTTCCCCCTGACACCGGCATTGTTCACCAGGTGAATCTCGAATACCTGGCACGCGTCGTCTTCGTGCACCAAGCCGCCGGCAAGCGCACCGCCTATCCCGATACGCTGGTCGGCACCGACTCGCATACCACCATGGTTAACGGACTCGGCGTTCTCGGATGGGGCGTCGGCGGCATCGAAGCCGAGGCCGCCATGCTCGGTCAGCCCGTCTCCATGCTGATCCCGCTTGTCGTCGGCGTTAAGCTCACCGGACGCCTGAAGGAAGGCGCCACCGCCACCGATCTGGTGCTCACCATCACCGAGATGCTGCGCAAGCACGGCGTAGTGGGAAAGTTCGTCGAATACTTCGGCCCCGGATTACAGGACCTGCCGCTCGCCGACCGCGCCACCATCGCCAACATGGCTCCCGAGTACGGCGCGACCTGCGGCATCTTTCCCGTCGACAAAGAAAGCCTGCGCTATCTCCGCCTCACCGGACGCTCCGAAGACCAGATCGAGCTGGTCGAAGCCTACTGCCGCGAACAGGGCCTGTTCCACGATGCGAACACGCCCGAAGCGCAGTACTCCGAACTCCTCAGCCTCGATCTCGCCACCGTCGAGCCCAGCCTTGCCGGACCCAAGCGCCCGCAGGATCGCGTTCCTCTCTCGCAGGCCGGAGAGTCCTTCCAGAAAGCGCTGCCCTCACTTATCAGGCAAGGCAGAGAATCGAAAGATGGAGGCTTCCTGCGCCACGGCAGTGTGGTCATTGCCGCCATCACCTCCTGCACCAACACCTCGAATCCGTCGGTGCTGGTCGCCGCGGGCCTGCTGGCGAAAAAAGCCGTTGAGCGCGGACTGGAAGTCCCTTCCTGGGTCAAGACCTCGCTCGCTCCGGGTTCAAAAGTCGTACGCGATTACCTCGAGAAAGCCGGACTCACGCCCTTTCTCGAGCGCCTCAAGTTTCACATCGTCGGCTACGGATGCACCACCTGCATCGGCAACTCCGGTCCCCTGCTTCCGGAAATTTCCCAGGCCATCGAGGAAAACAATCTGGTCGTCGCCTCCGTCCTCTCCGGCAATCGCAACTTCGAAGGCCGCATCAATCCCGATGTCCGCGCCAACTACCTGATGTCGCCGCCGCTGGTGGTCGCCTTCGCCCTGGCCGGGCGCGTCGACGTCGATCTCAAAAAAGACCCTCTCGGCAAAGGGAAAGACGGTAAGCCGGTCTTTCTCGCCGACATCTGGCCCACCCAGGCCGAGGTCGAGGATGCCATCCGGAAGTCAGTCAGCTCCGACATGTTCCGCAAGAGCTACGGCGAGGTCTATCAGGGAGACTCGCGCTGGCGCGGCCTGCCGATTCCCCAGGGCGATACATATGCCTGGGCAAACGACTCTACTTACATCCGTCAGGCTCCGTACTTCGATCGCATGAGCGTCAAGCCCGGCCCCGTCGAAGACATCAGGAATGCCCGCGTGCTGGCCATGCTCGGCGACAGCGTCACCACCGACCACATCTCGCCCGCCGGTTCGATCAAGAAAGACAGCCCCGCGGGAAAATACCTGCTAGCCAACGGGGTGCAGCCCGGAGACTTCAACTCCTACGGTTCGCGCCGCGGCAACCATGAAGTCATGGTGCGCGGCACTTTCGCCAACGTTCGCCTGCGCAACAAAATGGTCTCGCTCGAAGGCGGGTTCACCAGGCATCTGCCCGACCGCACCGAGATGACCATTTTCGAGGCCTCGGAGAAATACATCGCCGAAGGCATACCGCTGGTGATCATGGCCGGAAAAGAATACGGCTCCGGCTCTTCCCGCGACTGGGCCGCCAAAGGGCCCCGCTTGTTGGGAGTGCGTGTCGTCATAGCCGAAAGCTACGAGCGCATCCACCGCTCGAACCTTGTCGGCATGGGCATTCTCCCCCTGCAATTCGCGGCTGGAGAGTCAGGTCAATCGCTCGGCCTGACGGGAGAAGAAGTCTTCGAGATTGCCGGCGTGGGCGATCTGGTCGAGCACTTTGCCGCCGGGCGCCAGATCAAGGTTCGTGCGACCGCCAACGGCAAGACAAAAGAATTCAACGCCACGGTACGCATTGACACGCCGCAGGAAGCCCAGTACTACGCCAACGGCGGGATCCTGCAATTCGTTCTGCGTCAACTCCTCGCCGGCAAGCCCGAAGCCGTGCACGCGTAGAGGCTCGCGCAGCGACAGCCTCGCCTGTCCCTGCATGGTTCTTCACAAGTAACTCAGCCACCAATCCGTCCGCTGCCGCTTCAGCCCCGCATACCAGCGGCACACCGGATACAGAAACACCACCACGGCGATCCACACCGCATACACCACCCACAACTCAAACCCGTAGTCGGGCGGAAACTCCTGCCGCGGCCCGCCCAGCGATGGCGCGGCTAGTAACAGGAAATTTGTCCAACCGTAGCGGAGATAGTTCAGGAAAATCGCGCTCGCGTGAATCACCGCCAGGTGCAAGATGTAATAGAAGAACGGCACCCGGCCAAACACCATCAGCGGATGGTTCTCCGAAAAACGTATGCGCTCCAGCCAGGCCAGTGCAATCATCGCCGGACCCAACGTCATCAGCAGAAACGCAAGCGACGGCGGATACTTGGTGCAATTGAGGAACGACAGCATCGTAAACAGTGTCGAGTGCTGCGACGACCACGGCACCGGATCACCATAACGATTCCACGCCCGTAGCACCACAAACAGGAAACTAAGGCCCAAACCGAGCCTGATCAGGAACCGCTGGCGCCGCTCCCGCTCCCAACGCAGCACCGGTCCAACGCAGTATCCCGCAGCCATGACAGCAAACCAGGGAACGAGCGGATACGCCGCCATCACCAGCGCGCCATGTACGGGGAAAGGCTGCAAAACATGCAGGATGTCCCAGATCCAGGCCGCGCGCCCGAAGCGCGCCGGGTCGACGGAATCGAACAGGTTATGGGACGCAATGACCAGAAGGCTCAGCGGCAGCAGCCAACGCGGCGGCAGATGAATGAGCCCGGCCAGCACCACCATCGACAGCCCGAGCATCCAGATCACCGCCAGAAGCACGAGCCGATCGCTCCAGCCCACGTCGAGAAAAAGAATCCCGCGCAGCACTGTCAGTTCAAGAAACATGAGCCACAGGCCGCGCGTGATCAGGAAGCGCGAGAGTTGTCCTCGTGTCCGATCCCTCCGCAACCACAGGAACGCACCCAGCCCCGCGGTGAACGCGAATACCGGAGCGCAGAAGTGCGTCACCCAGCGGGTAAAGAACAATGCGGTGGTGGTGCGCGCCAGGTCAGTGGGCTGGAACGACATGGCCGCGCGGCTCACAAAGTCGCGCGTGTGATCGAGCGCCATGAGGATCATCACCGCGCCGCGCAACGCGTCGACCGACTGCAGTCGGCCTTGCCTGGTGGCCGGCTTTGATAGTTCAGCCGCCTGACTTGCCGCCGCATTTTCCGCACTCACCATCGCTTGATCCTCAGGCTATTTGGACGACGGCCCATTAGACGATAGCGCCGTGCCAGCGGTTAGCGGCTTTATTCACGTGGGGTGGGCGTCTCGCAAGCCTGCCCTGAGTCGTCGAACGGTCCATGCCGAGCGACGCTCGGCTGGGCTTCTCGGCGCGGGCAGTCTGCCGGATGCAGGACCTCACTTTGTAGCACAATACTCTCATGCCTGTCCGCATCGACAAATGGCTTTGGGCCGCGCGTTTCTTCAAAACGCGTTCGCTCGCGGCGCGCGCCTGCGAGCTTGGCCGGGTTCAATCCCACGGACAGCCGGTCAAGCCCGCGCGCGAAGTTCGAATAGGAGACATGTTGCGCATAACCAACGACAGCGGCGACTTCGAGGTTGAAGTCCTCGAGCGGAGCGAAGTGCGGGGGCCCGCCTCGGTTGCGCAGACACTCTACCGCGAAACCGAGGAGAGCCGCGAGCTCCGCCAGAAAGCCGCCGCCGAGCGCCGCGCCATGCGGGATTTCGAACAACTCCCCGCCGGCCGTCCCTCCAAGCGCGACCGCCGCCGAATCATCCAGTTCCGCGGAAGAGGCTGATCCGC
This sequence comes from Terriglobales bacterium, assembly GCA_035262225.1. GTDB lineage: Bacteria > Acidobacteriota > Terriglobia > Terriglobales > Acidobacteriaceae > DATFTE01. Next base: position 13,632 of record DATFTE010000116.1, on the reverse strand, counting down.
TTCACGAAACGCAGAGCTCCCTCCTGCAACTCGGCGGGCGGAACCGCTTGCTGATCGTCTGTCTTTGTCATCGCCGGCAGGCAGGCATGCCGATCAGCTACGACGTCTTCATGGGGTCGATAGTTGAGGTGCATGTTTTCGGTGGGCCTGCTCTGTGCGGACCTCCAGCGGCAGTCCCAACAGGCCTCCGCGACCGTTCAGGCGGCCAACTTGTCGTGCACTTGACTCGCGTGCCCAAGCTGCCCGCGCTTCTTCCCACGAGACCCCACCAGTTGTCCATCCCCGCACGCCGGTGGTCTAGGCTACGCCTGCCGCTGATAAGGCGATAGCGCCCAACATAACGGCCAGAGCCCGTCAGCCCAAAACGGGCCAACATTTAATGCTTTAGGAGCCTTTCGCCAGGTCGCGATTTACCCGGTGGATGCCCAAGGCCTTTCACTTTCGACCGACAGCGATAGTCAGGGGACGATGCGTGAAATGGCGCGTGAAACCGGCGGTCGAGCCTTTGGCAGCCAGAATGAGATCAAAGTCGGGGTCGCACGGGCGTTCGATGGCCAGTACAGGCAAATCAAGGTGGAGGTCCAACGCAACAGTTTGGAAGTCAGAAGCCGAAGCGGCTGTTACCCATTGGATGTTACGCATAGTTAAGGCTTGAGTTGCCTGCAGCCTCGTTAACACATTGGCCGAACCCGTAAGCCCCCGCAAGCTGAATCACCTGTCCGAGCGCTCTACCGGACGCTCAGCCCGTACTTCTGGGTCATCGGGGGAACGATGCCGTTCATCCGCAAATATTCCACGATCTGCCCGTAGTGGTCGGTGATATGCCAGACGGCATCCACGGAAATGCCCAGCTTGGTGTTGGGTGCGGCATACCGCCCTTCCACTGGATCGAGTGCGTTCTGGGCCGTCAGAGTGGCGAGAACGCGATTCGAGTAGTCGAACGAATCTTTCAAATACTTGATCAGTTCCGCCTTGGTTTTTGCTGGATCATGCCCGCCTTTCTCGCAGTCCGCGGGCGCCTGCTTACCCTCGAACTCGTTGAAAAAGGCGAATTGCGCGCATGCCACGTGCTTCACCTGTTCGCCGAAGCTGCGAACGCAGTCGAACTTTCCGGCGGTAGGGATGAAGGCATACTTGTCTTCCGGCATCGCTTCGGCAACGCCCAGGAAATTCCCTTCGACAAACTGAAGCGTGCCCAGAACGCTCTCTGCAATTGACTTGTGAGTGCCATCCTGCTGGGTAGCCTTTTTCGAAGCAGACGATGTGCCCGATCGCGCCAGCGCAGCCGACACAAGACACAGCGAGACTACAACCGCAGCCCGCAGGAAGTGCATGGGATCCTCCTAAGAATCTATGAAGCAGTTGCCGCAGAGTATATCGTGGCTGGCTGAGGTGACTGCAGGACAGTAGCCATCCTCGCCTTGCAAAGCACCACGTATGTCATTTTGCCTGCAGTATAATTCGCCTCCACAGTGAGTAGGTTCAATTGGGGTCACTTATGAGTAGCGTAGACACCCTCGTTGCGACGTGCCCGGTTCAGGAAGACGCGCCAATTCAAGTTTGGAGTCTCGCCACTCGCCTCGCCTTCCGTTTCTGCTTCGTCTACTTCGGACTCTACTGTGTGGGAACGCAGATTTTCACCGGGCTGATCCCGTTTGTAGACCTCGAGATTCCCGACCTGTCAACCAAATGGCCAGTAAAGCAGATCGTGACCTGGGTTGCCGTTCACATCTTTCACGTCAAGACCGAGCTGGTTTACTTCAGCGGCAGTGGCGACAAGACCTTCGATTGGGTATTCGCCTTCTGCCTGCTGATCTTCGCCATCGTCGTTACTTCTATCTGGTCGGTCATTGATCGTGACCGCGGCGAGTATGTCACGCTGCACAAATGGTTCCGCGTATTTCTTCGCTTCTGCCTTGCTGGGCAGATGCTCGCCTACGGCTTCGCGAAAGTCATTCCCCTGCAGATGCCTTACCCCTTCCTTACCCGGCTGGTCGAGCCTTTCGGCAACTTTTCTCCCATGGGAGTGCTTTGGTTCTCGATCGGCGCCTCTCCCGCTTATGAGATCTTCGCCGGATGCGCGGAAATCTTGGGAGGAATCCTGCTCATCCTCCCGCGCACCACAACGCTGGGTGCCCTAGTCTGCCTCGCCGATCTGATCCAGGTCTTCATCCTCAACATGACCTACGACGTGCCGGTGAAGCTGTTTTCGTTTCATCTGATCCTGATTGCCCTGTTCCTTCTCGCTCCCGACTTCCAACGGCTGGCGAATCTGTTTTTCCTGAATCGATCCGCCGGCCCCTCCACCCAGCCGCACCTCTTCCGATCCGTCCGCGGTAACCGCATAGCGGTGGCAGTGCAAATCGCTTTTGGAGTTGTGCTCTTGGGGTCAAATCTCCGCGGAGGTTGGAAGTCTTGGCATGAGTACGGAGGCGGTCAGGCGGAATCGGCTCTCTACGGCATCTGGAACGTCACCGAATTCACCACCGACGGAGAGTCCCGACCTCCGTTGCTGACTGACCGTGACCGTTGGCGCCGCGCCATCTTCCAGTTTCCCAACCGCATGACGTTTCAACGCATGGACGATTCCTTCGCGTATTACAACAACTCTATCGATACCAGGCGAAATACCCTCGAACTTGCCAAAGGAGACGACAAGAACTGGAAAGCCCACTTCGTCTTTCAGCGCCCGGCGCCCGACCAACTGACAATCGACGGCGACATGGACGATCACAAAGTTCATATGCGGCTTGAGCTCTTCGACCGCAAGAAGTTCCTGCTGGTTTCGCGCGGCTTTCACTGGATCCAGGAAACCCCGTTCAACCGCTAGCGGGAAGACATCGGAGAGTGCCCCATCCTGACGTCGCGAGCTGTGCGACGTTTAGGTGTGGATTGAAAGGAGAGTTTCTTGAGTCAGCCCTTAAGCCGGGCTCATCCATGAAATAACCTAGCCCCATGCCCGTCACCCGCCTCCAACACGTCCCGCCGATCGGTGTCGACCGCATGGGCAGTGCCGCCGACGCTGCCCACGATCCCGAAATCCTACGCCTCGAGAACATGGATACGGATCTTCCTCCGCCGCGTGCCGCTATCCTCGCCACGCATCAGGCAATCGAAAACGATGCCTCGAACAGCTATCTCCCGTTCATGGGACAGCAATCCCTGCGGGAAGCTGTGGCCCGCCACCTCACGCGCCTGAGTGGCGTTGAATATGACTGGAACTCGCAGTGCATCATCACTGCCGGAGGCCTGAACGGCATCTTCAACACGCTCCTCGCCCTGCTCGAACCCGGAGATGAAGTCATCATTCATGACCCCGTCTACGTCGGCCTGCTCAACCGTATCCGCCTTGCCGGAGGCGTCCCTAAGTTCGCCGCCCTCAACCCCACCCCCAGAGGCTGGACCGTCGACCCCGAATCGCTGAAGCAGGCGGTCTCGCCCCGTACCCGCATTGTCCTCATTGTCAACCCGTCGTTTCCCAGCGGAGCCTTTGTTACACGCGATGACTGGGCGGCCGTCGCCGATCTTTGCCGCTCGACCAACGCCTGGCTGCTCTACGACGCTGCCGCCGAGCGCATTCTCTTCGACCGTCATCCGTACTTCCATCCCGCCAGCCTGCCCGGCATGGCCGAGCGCACCATTACTGTCGGCTGCGTCACCAAGGAATACCGCATGATCGGATGGCGCGTCGGATGGGTCGTCGGCCCGAGGGAGATCTTGAACGACATCGGCCTGGTGAACATCTCGAACGTCGTCTGCCAGGTGGGCATCGCCATGCCGGGAGCCGCCGCCGCCCTCAATGCCCAGGATGACGGCCTGTCATCGTCAGTGACAGAATGGCAGAAACGCCGCGACGTGGTGCTCGACGAACTCGCCGGGTTGCCGGTGATTCCTTCTGCCGGCGGCTGGTGCCTGCTCCTCGACACGCAAAAGCTCGGTCTTGAAAGCGAAACCGCCGTCCAGCTTTTACTCAGCAAGGGGAAAACCGCCGCCACGCCGATGAAGAATTGGGGCAGCGACCGCTCCGCGAATTACATTCGCTTCGTCTACGCCAACGAACCGGTTCACCGCCTGCGCGGCCTCCGCGAGCGCATCCGCACCGCCTGGAACAAGTAGCGCGGGCACCTGCCCTGAGTTTTTGCCGAAAGGTCCCGCCGGCAAGTCATGCGCACGAAACCTCCCCGAGGTTCCAGGACTCAAAACAGCGAGAGCTGACACTCTCGACAAGTTAGCAACAAGTTATTAGGCGGCACCCGTCTCCATAAAGGCTGGCTATCTGGCCAATAGCCTCTCACTTACTTTAAGAGCCCGATTGTGAAGAAATGCATTCGCCTGACCTGCGTGCTGGCCTTCCTTCGCGGCGCCATGTAGACGGCCATGCTCGCCGCTAAAAACAGCTACCTGTATCTGGTCCACGGAATTCCGGGACACAAGTGGGGCCGGCCGCTCAGGGCTCTTTTATTCGCGATGTAGGGACAGCAGCATTTAGCTATTTCCCTGCGAAGCAAGGCCACCGCTAGTGGTGCTCCCGTGCTCTCCGGTAATCGTCAGCGGTGGTGCGATAGCATTCCAGCGTGTTCGCCTGCCAGTTGGAACCTTTCAGATCTTGCCGCAGTTGGTCGGTAAAGGGATGCGCGGACGACAGCACTTGCCGCAGAGACTCATCGCAATTGGGATCGCGCGTCACCCGCAGTCTGTCAACTGCGGCATAGTTAGGACCATAGTCCGACAGCCGCGGCTGATACGGCAGAAACTCGTAGACCAGCTTGATGAGGCGTGATCCGTGCCGGCTGAAGCGATCCTCTGCGAGGAACACCTCGCGGCTGGAGAAGTACGAGGAACTCGCAAGCGTCAGGGCCAGGCCCACCACGTTCACGCTCAATTCTCTGGAGTTCTCGAGCCCTGCCTGCTCGTAGCCGGATTGCGGCCGCACTGCATGCGCTTGTGTCTGCCGCCGACCCCGCTCCGTAGTCGGCGTCGGATCGCTGGCGCCTCGAAGGACTGGAGAAGGCAACGCCATCGGCAAGGCCGCACTTCGCGCTCCGGGACTGTCCACGCCGCCAAGCAACGGTGGCGGAGGCACAACTGGATTCACCGTTCCATGCAACGCCGCCAGCGCCACTCCCGACGAACGCAATTCGTATGACGGGATTTGCGGAGCCGGCCCGACTGCTTCCCGCTGCCCGATGTCAATCCTTCCCGTCCGGCGAACGAATTCGCCCAACGACGGTGGCGGTCCCACCACGGCCTCCGGAGGCGCGAATGGGGCACGGGCTCGCGACATAGCAGAAATTTCCGCCGGCGGCCCCACCACCGCAACCGGGTTCAACCCGGTGAGGAAGCGGGTCATCGACGCCGGACCGACCTCGGCTGCCGGGGCGACCGCCGCAATCAGCGCCAGCCCAGGGTCCAGGCGCATCTCAGCCGTCGCCATTAAGGGTTGGATGGGAGTCAGCGAATTCCAGGCGAGCAAAGAGAGCGACGCAGCTTCGGGCTTCAGCGCCACCAGCGGAGCTTGGCTCTCCGTTTCCCGCGCCACGACCACCGTCGGGTGCCTCGTGAATGGCGGCTGCCGCCACTCCGCCGGTTCCGGTAGCGGTCCGCGCGCCACGATCGCGTGAAGAGATTCGTCGGGCGAGTAATAGACGACGTCTGCTTGACTCAGCCGCGCGGGGAGTATGGTGTTTCCGCGGAACTGCAGGAACCCCATGCCACTCGCGAGCCCCGCAACCGCGATTACGTGCAGCAGCATCGATTGCAGAATTCGCTCCCACGGCAACCGCGAAGGCAGGAAAACGTCCGGCCAGAATCGTGCCGGAAGAGAAGTCACTCTCAAGGGCCCCAGGCGCGGCGGGAACACCGTCTCCCAAAGGTTGCGAAAGAAGACTCGAGGCCACGGCTCGCGCTCGATCAACAATTTCGGAGGCGAAATCCGTCGGGCCGAAGGTTCGACCGGCAGCACACTCGGCGCCAGCCTTTCGACCAGCGCGAGGCATTCCTCATCAAAGGCAAACGCTTCCGGAGAGAACACCTCCAGCAATCCGACGACCTCGCGGCCCACAACGATCGGCACCGCCAGGATCGAGCGGATTCCCAGCGTGCGGCATGTCGTGCGGTCTACGCGCTCATCGGTCTCCGTGTCGTCGCATCGCAGAACTCGGCCGGTCCGTACGCACTCTCCCGAGAACCCGGAGGATAGATCCAGCCGGCAACCCACCGGAGGCGCACTGCCCCCGATGCTCGCCCGACATACCATTGCCCCCTGCTCGCGTAGCGCAATCGCGGCGCCGCGGCCTCTGCTGAGCAACAAGGCTCGTGTTGCCGCCAGTTGCAGCACGGCATTCCGGTTTGAACCGTCTCCCTGCGGCACAGACTCCGATCCTAGTCGCAGCCTGTACCCGATTGAAGACACAAGAAATAGGGTGAATTACGAAAGTAACTAGGGGGAGCGGTCGCCCGCGCCGGGAGCGCAACTCCCCAGGGCTTCTCCCGCCCTCCTCACTTCACCGCGAGAATCTCCGGCTTGGCAATCTCCGGAGGCTTCGCCAGCAACTCCCCGGCCCGAGCAAACAAAGCCTTGGCGATCTCCCCGTTCAAATGCGCATCGCGGCCCTGGTCATCCGCAAACGTATCAAAGATCGCATACTTCCCCGGTTCCATCTTGATCGCGTACCAGCTAAGCGTCGCGCGCTCCCGCTGCGCCAACGGCTGCGCCGACTTCAAAAACTCTTCCAATTCTTTTTCTTTTCCGGGTTTCGCTTGCAACTGAGCCCAGATCGAGACTCTGCTCATAACAACCTCCGCCCGTTCAGATGCGCAATTCCCCGACGCCGGTCCAGCCCGGGGAGAGGCTAACCTCGTCCCGCCCCCTCCTTCCCCACTGCTATAATTGAGAATTGCCCTCATGCCAAGAAAGCGAGTGATACGCTCCACCACTGTTTTGTGTGTCCGACGCGATGGACACGTCGTCATGGCCGGTGACGGCCAGGTCACTCTCGGCGAAGGCGTCATCAAGCACTCCGCCAGGAAAATCCGCCGCCTTTATCAGGACAAGATCCTCGCCGGATTCGCCGGTTCCACCGCCGACGCTTTTTCGCTTTTCAGCCGCTTCGAAGCCAAGCTTGAGCAGTATCATGGCAACCTCGGCCGCGGAGCCGTCGAACTGGCCAAGGACTGGCGCACCGACAAGTTCCTGCGACATCTCGAAGCCCTGCTACTGGTGTCCGATAAAGAGCAAACTTTCCTGCTGAGCGGCCAAGGAGACGTCATCGAGCCCGACGGCGGCATCGCCGCCATTGGCAGCGGAGGTCCTTACGCCCAGGCTGCCGCCCAGGCTCTTGCCGCCCACACCCAGCTCTCGGCCCGCCAGATCGCCGAAGAAGCCATGAAGATTGCCGGCTCTATGTGCATCTATACCAATGACAAGGTCACGATTGAAGAACTCTAGGGTCAGCCTTCGGACCTCCGACCCCAGCCAATACCGCTGAGGGCTGAGGTCTGACGTCCCAGGTCCGAATTATGGCTATCTACTTACCCAGTACCGCCGAAGAAGAACAAATCGCTCTCGACGACCTGACCCCCAAGGAAATCGTCGCCGAACTCGACAAACACGTCGTCGGACAGAAAGACGCCAAGCGCGCCGTCGCTATCGCCCTGCGCAACCGTATGCGCCGGCAAAAACTTCCGCCCGAGCTTGCCGAAGAAGTCATCCCCAAGAACATCATCATGATCGGCCCCACCGGCGTCGGCAAAACCGAAATCGCCCGCCGCCTGGCCAAGCTCGCCAACTCACCTTTCCTCAAGGTCGAGGCCTCCAAGTTCACCGAAGTCGGCTACGTCGGACGCGACGTCGAGTCCATGATCCGCGATCTGGTCGAAATCGCCATCGACATGGTGCGTGAAGAAAAACTCGAAGACGTCGCCGATAAGGCCGAACTCAACGCCGAAGAGCGCCTGCTCGATATCCTCCTGCCGCCGCCTGCGCCCGCTCCCCGCACCGAGTCTACCGCCGGGTTTGTGCTCGAAGCCGGCCCGTCCTCGAGCGAATCGCAGAGCCGCACTCGCGAAAAACTTCGCCAGCAGCTGAGGGAAGGCAAGCTCGACGACCGCCTCGTCGAAATCGACGTGCGCGAACGCAATTTCCCCTCGTTTGAGATCATCTCCAACCAGGGCGTCGAAGAAATGGACGTCAACATCAAGGATATGTTGCCCAACATCTTCGGCCAGCGCACCAAGAAGCGGAAGATGAAAGTCAACGAGGCCTTCGAATATCTCATCCAGGAAGAAGAGCAGCGCCTCATCGATATGGACCAGGTCACGCGCGTGGCCATCGACCGCGTCGAGGATTCCGGCATCATCTTCCTCGACGAAATCGACAAGATCGCCGGCCGCGAAAGCGGACATGGACCCGACGTCTCTCGCGAAGGCGTGCAGCGCGACATCCTGCCCATCGTGGAAGGCACCACCGTCAACACCCGCTACGGCATGGTGCGCACCGATCACATCCTGTTCGTGGCCGCCGGAGCCTTTCACGTCTCGAAACCCAGTGACCTGATCCCTGAACTGCAGGGCCGCTTCCCGATTCGCGTCGAGCTGCAGTCGCTCACCATGGAAGACTTCATCCGCATCCTCACCGAGCCGAAGTCTTCATTGGTCAAGCAGTACACGGCGTTGCTGGAAACCGAAGGCGTGAAGCTCGAGTTCACCCGCGAAGCCCTGGAAGAAGTCGCTCGCTTTGCCTTCCGTGTCAACGAGGGTACCGAGAACATCGGCGCCCGCCGCCTGCACACCATCATGGAACGCGTGCTCGACCAGATCAGCTTCGATGCCCCCGATAAGAAAGGCGAACACATCAAGGTCGACGCCGATTACGTCCGCCAGATGCTCGCCGACATCGTCAAAGACCAAGACCTGAGCCGCTACATCCTGTAGATCTTTGTGGGCGCGGGCGACCCGCCCGCGCACTCGAATAGGACTTCGAAGTGATGGAGGACGGCGTCCTCGTCCATCCAACCTCGCGAGGAACGATCTCCGCCCTGCCCGCAGGCCTTAGCCGGCTGGCGTTTCAGCGTCTGGAGTGCCGGAATGGGCCAGCCCCCCAACCCACGCCTTCCTCCCCTCTGCGATAATCTTTTTCATGCCCCAGCACATCGGCATCGTCGCCTGCAGCGCCGAAGGCGCTGCCCTCTGCTACCGCACCATCTGCCTCGAGGGCGCCGAACTGCTGGGCAGGCACAGCCATCCTGAGGTCTCTCTCCACACCCACCCGCTCGCCGAATACATGCATTACATCTACGCCGACGACTGGGCCGGAGTCGCCCAGCTCATGATGTCCTCCGCCGAAAAGCTCGCCCGCGCCGGAGCCGACTTGCTCATCTGCCCCGACAACACCATTCACCAGGCCTTCGACCTGGTCGAGCACCGCTCGCCACGCCCCTGGCTGCACATCGCCCGCGAAGTCGCCCGCGAAGCCTGCCGCTCCCGCTTCAAACGCATCGGCGTGCTCGGCACGCGCTACCTGATGGAAGGTCCGGTCTATCCCGAAAGTCTGAAGGCCGCGGGAATCCAGCATCGCATGCCGGCTGCGGCGCAGCGCGAAGAAATCAACCGCATCATCTTCGACGAGCTGGTCAACGCCCAGTTCAACGGGCGCTCGCTCGCGTATTTTCAGGAGGTGATCCGGGCGCTCGCCGCCGAGGGTTGCGACGCCGTTGTCCTGGGCTGCACCGAAATTCCGCTGCTGGTCACACCCGAGAATTCACCTCTGCCCACGCTCGACTCCACGCGCCTGCTGGCAAGAGCCGCCCTGAGAAAGGCCGTAAGCTGGGAACGAATGGAATGTGAATTGTGAATATTGTGAAACGTGAGTAAGGTGGGGACGGGCATCCCCGCCCGTCTTTTCCCTGAACGACTACAATCCCGGAGGCTCCTCTGCTCACCTTCCGCCGACTCCCCGCCCTTTACGCCATCTGCCAAACTCCCGCCACCAACCCCATCCCCACCTGGGCCATTCAAGGCGAATTCAGTTCCATCACCCGCACCCCAGCCGAACTCTCCATCGTCTGTCCCGAATCGAACATCCCCACCGGAATCAAAGCCGACCGCGGATGGATCTGCCTCCAACTCCAAGGGCCCTTCCCGTTCTCTGAAACCGGCATCCTCAGCTCATTCATCGCGCCGCTCTCCGCGAACGCCATCCCCATCTTCGCGATCTCCACCTACGACACCGACTATGTGTTGATCCAGCAACCCTTCCTGAAGAAAACACTCGAAACCCTGCGCCACGCCGGACACGAATTGCTGACAGAGAGATGAACCAGAGGGTGCCCCACGCTTCACTCTAAGCCCACCCTTCCCGCAATCGCCCAGCCCGAGCGTGTCCGCATTTCCCATCGTGTCTCGCAAGGTCTCCTGATTAACAAGGTCCAGACGGTGTACCCATTGAGTGCCCGACAAGCCGGTATTCAGGGGACGGTCGTGCTTAGGGCTGAGGGAACCCGTGAAAGTGGAAACCCAAATCACGGTTATCCTTACCTGCAACGGCGCTAGGACCTCACGACTCTTTCTGCGGCCCCACTCCCACCTTGTGCATCTGTTAGAAGTAATCCACCCAGGAGGAAAAATCATGGCTCGCATCCCGGGCGCCGATCCCGCCAAGCAGGGTTTTCTGGCCGGATGGTTTACTCGCATCGTCTATTCAGCCACCCGCCGCAAGCTGGGAAAGATGGTCGAACCCGCGTCCGTCACCGCCCACCATACCCGCATCCTGTGGGGCTACGGACAGATGGAGCAATCTCTCATGTCGAGCCACCTGCTAGAGGAAAGCCTGAAAGAACTGGCCGCCCTGCGCACCGCGACGCTGATCGGGTGCCCGTTTTGAATTGACATCGGATCTGCGGTCAGCAGAAAAAACGGTATCTCGCAGGAAAAAATCGAAGCGCTCGCCGACTACGCTACCAGCTCCGCCTTTTCTGACATCGAAAAGCTGGTGCTCGCCTATGCCGACTGCATGACGCGTACGCCGGCAGAAATTCCCGATTTCCTGTTCGCCGAATTGGGCAAGCAATTCAACGAAGCCCAACTGGTTGAGCTGACAGCGACGATCGCCTGGGAGAACTACCGCGCGCGCTTCAATCACGCTTTCGGAATCGAGTCCGCGAATTTCGCCGAAGGCACGGTCTGCGCCTTGCCGGTTAGCGCCAGCATCGCCAAAGCGACGCCCTGATACGAATCGTCTCGGAGGGTGACCCGCGTTTCGCGCTGTTCGAAACCGGGACAGGCCACCAAGATCGTGCCGGGTTGGCCCCTGCAACCCCCCGGAACCTTCCGCTCGCTGTGGGATATCTTCCAAACGCTGTTTCAAATGACACACTTACGGCTGATTGTGATTAAATAACCAGATACGAAAGCCATGCCTTTCCTTCGTCCAATCTTGCGTCATCGCTTGAAGCAGTTGGCACGCGATGTCCGCGGCGCGCGCCAAATCGTGCGCGCGCTGGCTTCGACCGAGCATCCCCTGCTGGCACACATCATTCCCATCCGCCGCTGCAACCTGGCGTGCAAGTACTGCAACGAGTTCGACGACTTTTCGAAACCCGTGCCCACCGAAACCATGTTCCGGCGCGTCGACAAGCTTGCCGAACTGGGGACCTCGGTCATCACCGTCAGCGGTGGTGAGCCGCTCTTGCATCCCGAACTCGATGAAATCATTCACCGTATCCGCAAGCGCGGCATGGTCGCCGGTCTCATCACCAACGGCTACCTGCTGGTTGCCGAGCGCATTGAGCGGCTGAACCGCGCCGGACTCGAGTGGCTGCAGATTTCCATCGACAACGTCACCCCCGACGATGTCTCGAAGAAAAGCCTGAAAGTGCTGGACAAGAAACTGCAGCTGTTGGCCGAGTACGCCGACTTTCATGTGAACATCAACTCCGTAGTGGGCGGCGGCATAAGCAATCCGCAGGACGCGCTCGCGATTGGCAAGCGCGCGCTGGAGTTAGGCTTCAGCTCGACCATCGGCATCATTCATGACGGCGACGGCCAGCTGCAACCGCTGGGGGAAGAAGAGAGCCGCGTTTACCACGAGATGAAAGCCATGGAGAGGCGAAGCTTCACGCGCATCAACTCCTTCCAGGACAACATCGCTCAGGGACGCCCCAACCAGTGGCGCTGCCGCGCCGGAGCGCGCTATCTCTACATCTGCGAAGACGGTCTGGTGCACTACTGCTCGCAACAGCGCGGCTATCCCGGCATCCCTCTCGAGAAGTACTCGGTCGCCGACATCCGCCGCGAATACCTCACCGAAAAGAGCTGCGCCCCGCACTGCACCGTGTCATGCGTCCACCAGGTGTCAGTGCTCGATTCCTGGCGCGCCCCCCAACATCCTCCCGTGGAGACGCCCGCCGGCGACCTGGTGCAGATCGAGTAACTTCTGAGTCGTTGGTCAAAGTGATATCTGAGTTTCTCTTGTACCGACTATTACCCCTACCCCGTGTCATGCCTCGCCGCTGGGCTTCACGGAATGACATTGGGGGCGGATTTCCGCTTTGGTTCACTGCCAGCTAAGTTTTCCTGTAACGAGGAGCAAGGCGGTGAATCCCCGGTTCCGAGGTCGCGCAGAAGGCCATTTTCTTGGCCTCTGGGAGGTTCGTAAAGCGATGCCCGGGGGTGAGCCTGGGGGTCCTCCGAAGCGGCGGGGAGGATTAATATCCCGTCCATGGCAGTATCATCTCGGAGCTATAACAGGCCAACCCATGGCAGGGAGCTATTTTTTCGGCTGGGCAGTCGGGGGCAGCAGGCCGTTCAGCCGCATGTACATGGCGGCAGCGCTGTAGTGGTCGGCCCAGTCGTTGGTTAATGCGAAGTAAGCAAGGGCCCGCGGTCCCTGGTGGCCGAAGACTTCGATGGGTTCTCCCAGACGCGAGTCGTCGACTTTGGCCAGGACCGCATCGCAGAAAGTGAACGAGGCCTTCAGCGCGGAAACCAGTTTGTCCTTGCCCGCCGCTTCCGGTGTATCGCCGACATGGGGTGGGGGCGCGGCGTCGGCGGCCTTGGAGCAAAGCTCCACGTTCGACTTTGTCATATGCACGACCAGGTGGGCGAAGGTCATCTGTTCGGGCGTGGGCTTGAAGGCATACTTGTCGGCCGGCATTTCTTCAGCGGCGCCGATCAGGTTCTTCTCCTGGCGCGTGAGAATCTCGCGCAGCACGCTGGAAACGGGATTTTTCTCCTGGGCCAAAGCCGACATCGCGAAAAACACGCACAGCACAAGGGACATTCGCTTCATGAGGCAGCCCTCCGGGCGCAGACAGAATAAACCCCGGGAGAATAGTTGCCAATTGGGGCGAGCAGCCCGCCTTCCGGCGATGGCCCTCGGCGCGGAACTGTGTCTCGACGGGATCAGGTTTCAATCGGTAATCGGCGACTGGAAACCGGCGATCTCGGGCGTTGCGGCGAGCAGGCTCCGGGTGTACGGGTCTTTGGGGCGGGTCGTGATTTCCTCCGTCGTGCCCACCTCCACCAGTTTTCCGCGATACATGACGGCAACTCGGGTGGCGAGATAGCGCACCACCGGCATGGAGTGGGAGATAAACAGGTAGGTCAGTCCAAATTCGCGTTGCAGTTGGGCGAGCA